>CANBWF010000067.1 GCA_947373075.1 Actinomycetota bacterium
AGTTAACGCGCTGCCAAACATCTTGCTGATTCGCGCGATCACGTGTGCGGGTGCCGCGACGTAGTCCACGCAATGCACCGACAACTGTGATGGGAGCACGACCAGCGAATGCTGTTGGCACTTTGCTCCCCCATCGGCCTTGTTCAACACAGCGAACTTCAAGACGGTCTTCACGACCGGCTGCAAGTAGAACATCGGCAGTTAGGACTCGGGTTTGTAAACCGCCATACAAAATGGTGCCCTCAGGAATTAGAACTGTTTTATCTGACTGGTTGGTCACAGCTAATGTGCCAACACTTGCTGATTCAAGCTCATTGATTTCTAAACCAGCAGGTGCTGAGGTGATGTACTGCTCGTCAGTGCGAGCTTCGGACCAAACCGGGAATACCGTGATCGGACCAATGTGTGTTCCGGCTCCAACATGGAATCGATTAGCTAATGCAGGCATCTATACCAACCTTTCGAGTAATTAGCGCAATGTTGCGTAAATTGTAGCACACGTTTACGCAGAAATGCGTTAATGTGTAAATATGGCTGAAAATAAGGACTTTCCAGAGTCAGGCTTTGAGGACAACGCGTTCCATGCGGACACTGAGATCGAAATGGAATCTGTCACTTTCGACTCCTCAATAAAGAATTTTCTTAAGGAAATTTCCCTTGAAAAACGTCGTCCCGGACTAAAGCCCAATTGGTTTCAAATCGATAGCGAATCTGACCTCACCCAATTCCCTCGCCCGAGTGTGGCAGCCGATGTTGCGGTGCTATCCGTGATCGATTTTGAAGGCCGACGAAGTTTGGTAGCACTAGCCACCCGCAGAGGACCGGGCCACGAAGAGGGCACTTGGGCCCTTCCTGGTCGCATGCTTCGGGAACATGAAACTTTGGACAAGACCGCTAACGACGCCGTTAAGTTCAAACTCGGTATCGATGAATTGGAACTGGATCAACTTCGCGTATTCGATGAACCAGATCGTGATCCGCGCGGTTGGGTTCTATCGGTTGCTCACATTGCAACAGTGCCTGCGCAAGTTGCTGAACGTGCGATTGTTAGCCCGGATGTAGCGCCAATTTTCATTACTGATGGCGACTACCACTTCCCCAGCAATCAATCAGACCTTCCGTACGAGCAGCGACAAATTTTGCGCGAGGCCGTAAAGGAACTGCGTCGTCGCTATTCACTGCTACCCGATCCTGGGCTAATTCTCGAAGATGAGTTCACCCTCTCGCAATTAAGAGAAGTTCACGAAGCTATTCAAGATACTGAGATCGCACCAGACACATTCCGTCGTGAAATGTTGCCGAACTTGAAAGCAACCGGGCACCGAGCTGAAGGCTCCGTTGGCAAACCGCCAATGATGTATCGCCGCAAAGATCGCCGAGAAAGCACAATTCGTACTAGTCGAATGCTCTCGGCTCGAATGATTGCTACCGACGACTTTATGTAGTTCCCAAGATTAGGAATCACTTTTCAAATCACCTTGCGTAACCACTTTTTCTAAATCTTTAGCTAGCAGCCAGTCAACGTAATCTTTGTTGCACAACACCAAAGAGCTTCGGGTTTTGCGAAGGTGATCGATTGTTTCCTTTGCTGAATAGCCGTAATTCATCAGAACCATCGTCACAAGAAGCCCAGAGCGATTAAGTCCCGACAGACAGCGAACCAGAACATTTTTTCCAAGTTCTAGTTCATAACAAATCAGCCGTACCAAGAAGTTGAGATCTTCCTCATTGAACTCACTGACTTCGCCATCTTGAAATGGTTGCCTAATTTCTCGGACAAACCAATCCACTGGATTACTCCACGCATGCAAACTCACGACGGTATCGAAGTTCTGCTTCGTGATTCGCGGTTCAAGTAATTCTGAACGCCCAATTGTGTCATCATCATCGGTGCCACCCATCCAAAGATTTGGATATACCTCTGTCCAAACTTCCTTTGGCATCAGCTCTGCGTAAGTGCCGAGGCCTTCACTTTTTCCTGTCATATTTCTCCTTTTCTGTAGTTGGTTTTGTCTTGCGAATAGTTGTTGATTATTTGGTCTATCGATTACGCAGCCGATGGACTGCTTAACCGATCTATGTGAGCCGGCGCCTCTTCAAGTAACCAACTGACAAAGTGGTTGTTAAATAAAGCATGTTGCGAGCGGCGCTCACGAATCATGGCGATTGCTTCATCTGCCTCGTACCCGGCCATCATCAAAGTGAGTGCAGTGATTAATCCAGAGCGGTTTAGGCCGGCCTGGCAGCGAATAAGCACTCGTTCGCCTTCAGACCAGCGATCCAGCGCCCACTTTGCAAGACGAAGCAAGCGGTTTACGTCAACACCAAACATGTTGCCATCGCCAAATCCGTAACGTAATTCCTCTACACCCCAGCTGAATGGATTGGCCCAAGCGTAGAGAGTTACTGCGGCATCGAAAGGTGGGCAGTAGTCAAGATCTGGTGCGTACACGGCGACATCAACAGTGTCATCATCGGCTGTGCCACCTATGTAGAGTCCGGGCAAAATTTCTGAGTAAAGCTCGCTCGGATAGGCAGACTCTTCATGCCAACGTGGTGCTATTAAGTTTTCTGATGGTTCTTTGCTCATCTGATTACCCTTTCAAAGGCCTCTAGTTACTTAGACGGATGA
Organism: Actinomycetota bacterium; assembly: GCA_947373075.1. Taxonomy (GTDB): domain Bacteria; phylum Actinomycetota; class Actinomycetes; order S36-B12; family UBA5976; genus UBA5976. The sequence continues at coordinate 2,633 of CANBWF010000067.1, forward strand.
GAAGCCCCAAACATCAACAACAAATTTGAAAAACTTTTCTCGCTAGTCTGAAAATCATTATTTTCACAGGATTTGTCACCTGTTAATGCAACAATTGCTCCCATGTCCGCACCGAGACCCCCACACATGCCGAATTCACGCGAAATCAAAGTGTTGATGGATTACGCACACAAGAGGGCCCAGCAACAAACGAGAAATGTCGACTGGGCCGAAGATGCTGTTGCTGAAGCCTTTGCTCGATTAACCGCTTTGGATTACTGGCCGGACAGTCCTCAAGGCTGGATTACGACCGCAGTTCGAAACATCATTATCGACAGATCGCGCCTAAAGTTCGAAGCTGATCGGGTACAACTTCCATCCCCGATTAACGTCCAAGAGAACAGCGAACCAAACATTGATTTTGATTCGCTGATCAGTGACCTGATGGAATCAAGACGAACAAGCGAGCTGGTGTTCCTACGCACTGCTGTTCGAAATATGCGCGACCAAGTATCGGACAAGGAATGGGAACTATTGTTGGCGTCATATGAAGGACTCAGCCATCAAGAAATTGCCGATGTACTAGGCTATGCAAGCGCAGCAACAGTAACTCAAACACTTTCGCGGATTCGAAAGAAGTTAAAGCTACACCTTTCAGAGTGGGATTTCGACCAACTTAACTAGGTCGGAATGGGGACCAACCAAGATTTTGAACTCGCTTACGCTCTTTGTCTCGCCAACGGTAAATCGTGCGCTCAGTTTTGCCGTACTTGATTGCTAAGTCAGCAGCTGGCTTGTCGCTCCAGATGTCTTGCATCCATTCCAAATTTTCTCGACGCTTCTCCATCGAAACAAATTTGCGCTTTCCCCTGCGAGCTTTTGCCCGGTCCTTATGATCCATGCCGCCCCAGATTCCAGAATCTTCGTTATCAATTCCCCACTGAGCACATTTCTGCTTCACGGGACATTCACTACAAATCTTTTTAGCCTCTACAGTCTTCTTGCGATCTTCATCGTCAAAAAGCTTCGGGTCGGGCGTGCCCACACAGTCCCCATCTGAGAGGAAAGTTGGCCACTTCATGGCTGCGATTTCGGCTAATAATTCACTATGTTCTGACTGCATTTTTTCGTCCTATCTGTGGTTCCATCGATAAATTTCTTGGGTCTTACTCAGTTTCAGTTCATGTTGCGTTTCTAGGGAAAGTTGCAGACTATGAGGTGATCGCCGTCCTAGTTAGGCACAAAATATTCCTTCTTTTACAAGGTTTTTCCATAGTTTGTGCCTCCAGTTCAGGGTATAAATTCCGGTTCGAACAGATGTTCAAAATGAAATGAGAATACATTTTTACTCCTCTTTTGTTCTCGGTGCAAGTTCACACCGATACCAAATTGGATACAAAAAATTCACATCAGATTTTGTTCGCAATCACACGCATAACAGACTCGCATGAACTTTTATTCCGAGGCTGTTTCGGCGTGTTGCTAAAAGCAGCTACCGGCCTGACGGGCCTTCATTGGAGTGGTAATCGCATTGGGTCGACTCTCACTTGTTTTGCTTACAGCCTCAGCCCACATCTCTGGAGTTGCATCGTCAGGGCGATATCCCCCAGCGCCACCGATTAACACTGGAAGTGCAGCCAATCCAGCTTGGCTAAAGATCCCGCCGAAGACTTTAATCAAGTATTCACTGTGGTACTGCAAGTGACTTAACGGATCTGTGTGGTGACCATCCGCACCAGCTGCTATGAACAAGATGTCAGCGCCAAATTCTGAGGCTAATCTCGCAAACTCTAATGCAGCCCCCACTAGTGCTTCATCATGACGGAAATTGAATTGTCCATCTTCGAATTCTGCATTCAGCTCATTGACATTGAGCGGGCGGTTATAAACATGGCGTTCAGGGTCGCTACAGTTCCCTGTGCCAGGGAAAATTCCTTGCTCGTGCACTGAGTAAGTAAGGATGTTTGGATCGTCAGCACAAAGGTTTTCGGTGCCATCACCATGATGTGCGTCGTAGTCGAAAATCGCCACCTTGTAGCCGCGAGCAACAGCGATCTTGGCCGCAATGGCAAAGTCAGCAAACACACAGAACCCTGAAGATGTATCAGCCTGCGCGTGATGCTTAGCACCTGGCAGGTGAACTGCAGTCGCAGTTTCCCCATCAAGCAGGGCCTCGAGCGCAGTCAAAGTTCCACCGACAAAGGTGCTAGCAAGCGTGGAAAGGTCTGGACGTTTCCCATCCCACTCTTCGCATGAATGCTGATCTAACACCTCGCTGATGTAGTCCTGTGTGTGCACGAGGGCTAATTCCTCGCGGGTCGCAAGGCGCGGTTCAACAGTTGCAACATTGGCATTGTTTACTGCAGCGAGCACCTGGTTGTAGCCGTTGATGAAACGGCGGCCCTGAGTTGGGTGCGACGAGCTAAAAATCCAGTTTTCGTAATCTGGGCTATGTACGATCACCACATCTGGGGTGCCTTGCCGGTTAATTGATTCCTTCATGGTTCTCCTTTTCCGTGGTGGAAATTTTCCCCACATAGCTATAGACGTAAGCCAGCCCAAAACTTCAACAATGAAACGAGGATGAATATTTGCCCGATAATCAGGGAATTTTGGCTTGGTTCATCAATTACTGGCTAATGTTTGCCTATGAGTTCTTTTGACAACGGCGACTTTGATTCAGATCAAGATCTAGCAGAGACTGAATTGCCGGGTTGGGAAGAAATCTATGCCTATGCCCTGACTGAAGCGCGTTACTCAGTGAACCAGCCACAGGATGCGCAGGATATTGCCCAAACCGTCGTTAAACGACTTTTCGAACGCGACCTGCAAATTCGAAGTTGGCGAGCCTATGTTCGCACCATGATTAAGAACATCATCATCGATAACGTTCGAAAGCAAGAAAGTAGATTTCAAATCGAGGAGTCTATTCCCGATGCCGGTGACTACCGCTGGCGCGGAGTCCGCGACCTTTTTGGAAACCCCGCCTCAGTGTTCAAACCTCGCGACATCGCAGTCGATATTGCGGAGAATGACCTATTTCGTAGGATCTTGGCCGAAGTGCCTTCAGAGAAGCGTGAGATGTTTATCGATTATCTTGAGGGAATGCCTGGAGCAGAATTGGCTCAAATTTATGGGTATTCATCCGCCCAATCTGTGGCACAGGTAATTGGTCGAATCAAGTCCGATCTGCGCAAGAAGTTCAGGGACACACAACCAGAATCTCAAGACTTGGGGTAAAGCTGTCCTTTTCGGACCTAACCGGACACAACAGAGTTTGGTTCGCTGAAGGCGAAACGCCACATTATTCGTGCTGTCGAAAATGTCACACCCTAGGAGTATGTTTGACAGTCCCGCCAGATTCTCTGGCCCGGTTGCCTGATGACAACATGACAGATGGAGGCCGCCTTGAGCGACGATTACAGCGAAATGTCCGACGACGAGTTGTGGGAACAATACAACGACGTCAATACTTTTGAGAAAGGCCAAATCCTTTTTCACCTCCATCATCGCAGGACGCATGAAGGCGAATATCGCATTGCTCTGACGTTTGCTGAACAAGCTTTCGATCTTTACAAGAACTCAATGTATGCGCGCGAAGCAGCTATGGCGAAACAACTAATGGGTCACAGCCAAAAGGCATTACGCGAGTACGAGCCTGCGATTGAATCATATAAAGAATCTGCTGACTTATCATTGTCTTGTGGCGCCGATACCGACACTGCTCGCACCGAAAACTACATTGGCGATGTCTACTGGTACATGAACGACTTTGAGAAAGCTGCTGACCACTACAAATCGTCTGAAACAATCTTTGACTCAATCGAAGATTTCCGCGGCGCAGCAATGTCTGCTCGCGAAAAAGGCGATTCCCTAATGAGTTTGGGTGACTACCGCGAGGCAGTTCAGGCTTACCTACGCTCAATTGAGAACGCGAAGGCTGCAGAAAATTCGCATGCAATCTACAACGCCTACTTCAACTTAACTTTCGTTTACATGGCCATGAACTGTGTGGCTGAAGCGCTAGATACTGCTGAAAAAGCCTTAGCTTTAGCTAAAACCTGCCCGTGTCCAACCTGCGAAGTTGAATCTCTTGCACTCGTTGGGGAAGTTCATGTTCTGGCCGGAAACTACGATTTGGGTGGCCCATTACTCAAGAAAGCCAAGAAAATTTACTACGAACGCAGCGATACGAAAAGGCAAGCAACAGTTCTAGTTGAGTTGGGCTTTTCCGAGATTCGGCATAGCCCATTTACTAACGAAGCCAGCGAGTATCTAGAGCAGGCAAACACTCTGTTGAACATGTTTCCAAAGCGTTGGCGCACGAAACTTCGAGCGAATTTCGGGCTCGGGCGACTGGCTCTGCTGGATGGCAACCATGAATTGGCTAGTGAATATTTTGCCCTTGCCTACATGCACTCGCAGGAGTCAAAGCGACTTGTTGGCGAACGTCACAGGATGCTGCCCTGCTACCTTGATTCTCTACTTGGGATTGAAGAACCTGAACAGGTAATAAATATTCTTAACGATGTCTCGGAAGAAAATGATTCCTGGACTCTCATTGACGGCTTGCGCTATG
>CANBWF010000068.1 GCA_947373075.1 Actinomycetota bacterium
TCACCAATCGTTCAGTACGCAGTAAAGCAGAACTCAAGCAAGCTTGAATTAATTGGCACTCCATACGAATCAGCTCCATACGGCATTGCAGTGGCTAAAGACAATTCAGATTTAGCCAAATCAATTCAGAAGGCATTGCAAGATCTACAAGCTGATGGCACCTATGCATCCATTTTGGACAAGTGGGGCGTTACTGCCGGAGCGGTAGATTCCATAACCATCAACGGAAAGTAATTTTCATTTGATGTCAGACGCTAATCAGAATGCAGGTCCGAGCGAAAATTCGGACCTGCATTCTGCTATGCCCACTGAAAAAATTAAAGCAATTCCATTACGCCACCCTTGGCGCAATCTAGTTGCTGCAGTTTTACTGGTTGCTTCGATTTCCTTTTTGTACGATGCCTCACATCGAGAAATTTATGACTGGGCAACATTTACTCATTACCTCTTTAACCATCGCGTACTAACTGGGGTGATAGTAACCCTCGAGCTAACGGCTTACGCAATGGTTATCGCGGTTTTGCTAGGCATCGGGCTGGCTGTTATGCGACAGTCGCCAAACCCAGTGCTCAAATCTGTGGCCTGGGCATTCATCTGGTTTTTCCGAGGCACACCGGTCTATGTGCAGTTAGTGTTCTGGGGTTTGCTTTCCACTGTCTATCCATCAATTACCTTTGGCATTCCACATGTTGGCGACATCGCCACCATTCCATCTATAAACAACCTTTCGTTGTTTGTGCTGGCTGTTATCGGACTTTCACTTAATGAAGCTGCTTACATGGCTGAGATCGTGCGTGCTGGCCTGCTATCAGTTGATCGTGGCCAAGAGGAAGCAGCAAAAGCGCTGGGTATGGGCTGGGGCTTATCAATGCGCCGCATCATCATTCCGCAGGCTATGCGAATCATCATTCCGCCAACGGGCAATGAAGTGATCTCAATGCTCAAAACCACATCCTTGGTTACTGCGATTCCGCTAACTATCGATTTATACATGGCTACTCGCGATATCTCGGCAACTACCTATAAACCAGTTCCGTTGCTGTTAGTTGCCTCAACTTGGTATTTGGTATTCACTTCCGTCTTGATGGTGTTGCAATACTTCCTAGAGAAGCGATTCGCCCGCGGCTACGCCCAAATGGGACTTGAAGTGCAAGCAGCGCCACTTGAAGGCAATGGTGCCGGCTGATGACTACGAATTCGCAATTTATGGTGCAGGCACAAAATGTGCACAAGAGTTTTGGTGCCCACGAAGTACTAAAGGGCATTACGTTAAATGTGGCTCACGGCGAAGTTATGTGCCTTGTGGGTCCATCTGGTTCTGGCAAGTCAACTTTCTTGCGCTGCATCAATCACTTAGAAGTTGTCAATGGTGGCCGACTACTCGTCGATGGGGAACTGATCGGTTACCGCGATGGCGGTGAAAAATTGTTTGAACTCAAAGCAAGTGAAGCAGCGTTGCAACGTCGTGACATTGGCATGGTGTTTCAGAAGTTTAATTTGTTCCCACACTTAACTGCTTTAGAAAATGTTGTTGAAGCGCCAATTCGCGTGAAAAAACTCAGCCGTAGCGAGGCAATTGTGCGTGGCAAAGAGCTCCTCGCTCGAGTTGGGCTTGAAACCAAATTTGATGCTTATCCAGCGCACCTATCGGGTGGGCAACAGCAGCGGGTGGCAATTGCTCGGGCATTAGCAATGGATCCAAAACTGATGCTCTTTGATGAACCAACATCGGCGCTCGACCCAGAACTTGTGGGTGAAGTTTTAGATGTAATGCGCGAGCTGGCTAAAAGTGGCATGACCATGATCGTGGTTACGCACGAGATGGGTTTTGCCCGCGAAGTAGCCGACTCATTGGTCTTCATGGATAACGGTGTTGTGGTTGAATCTGGTAAACCAGCTGAGGTGCTTTTGAATCCGCAGCATGACCGCACTAAAGCATTTCTCTCGAAAGTTCTTTGAGCTTAGCCATTAGGGGCGTTTTGTAATCATGGATAAACGTTCCAAAACAGACTTTGTTGGCTCGCTTTGATTCAAGGTGTAGAAGTGCAGCCCGGGAGCGCCCAGAGCGAAAACATCTTCACAAATTTGAACAGCCACATCAATGCCTAGCGCGCGTACTGATTCTGGATCATTTTGGAAACGAGCAAAGCGCATGCGTGTTGCGGTTGGCATGTGTCCACCACTTAGTTCAAGCATTCGCACAATCTGCAGGTAACTAGTGACCGGCATGATGCCTGGGTACACCGCAAGCTTTGAACCGCGTTTTTCAAGTTCCGTAACCAGTTGTTCGTACCGATCGCTAGCAAAAACAAACTGGGTAATGGCGAATGTCGCGCCTAATTCTTCTTTTCGTAGCAGCACATCGATGTCGTGCTGCAGGTTGCCTTGCGAAGCAGGATGTATATCGGGAAATGCTGCTACGCCTACTGGCAGTGAACTCACTGAACCAATTAGCTGCACAAGTTCATCCGCATGAGTCAGACCATGTTCTGTAGTTGTCCAAGGGGCTGCTGGTCCGCCAACTGGATCCCCACGAAGTGCTAGAACGCCATCTAGACCAGCGGCTTCAAAGGATCTAACCTCAGCAACTAATTCATCGCGAGTAGCACCAACGCAGGTTAAGTGGCCGATTGTTGGGATTCCAGCTGTTTGCTTGATGCCTGTTGCCGTTTTTAATGAGCGATCTCGGGTGCTGCCACCTGCGCCGTAAGTCACTGAAACAAATGCAGGGGAGTAGGCGCCCAAAACCTCAACGGTTTTATCAAGTGTTGCTTGCCCAGTCTCGTCTTTAGGTGGAAAGAACTCGAAGGAGATTTGTGGCTCGGCGGGCGAGCTGACGTTAGAAGTCATCACGCCTCCTGAAAATGGCCGAAGTTGTTAACTAGTCAATCCACGAGGCTTCGTTTCTTGCAGTCTCTAAATTAGCACGATGTGTGTGCAAATCTGCTTAGGGAAGGTGATTAATTAGCTACTAGCACTTCGAGGGTAGCGGGCAAAGAACTCTGCCTTTAATTCGTAATAAGTACCATCAATAATTGCTTTGCGTATCTTGGCAACTAGTCCAACCACAAAATGCTCGTTATGGATTGTCAACAAAGTTGCTGCTAGTAACTCTTTGGCTTTTACCAGGTGATGTAGATAAGCCTGCGTGTAATGCATGCAGGTGTAACAGTCGCAATCTTCTACCAGCTTCACAAATGAATCCCGGAATCGTGCATTGGTGATGTTGAAACGTCCATCCAAGCTATACACAGCAGCGTTACGTCCAGCGCGGGATGCTGCCACACAGTCAAAGGTGTCTGCACCTGCTTCCACGCCAATGAACAAATCTTCCGGTTCGCCGATACCAAGCAAGTGGCGTGGTTTTCCGGCAGGCAACTCTTCGCTAACCCAGCGCACGATTGTGCCAAGTTGGTGTTTATCTAAAGCTCCGCCAATGCCAAAGCCATCAAAGTTCATGGCTCCAAGATCTCCGGCAGCTTGACGACGCAGATCTTCATACTGCGCACCTTGAATAACCCCAAAAAGCGCCTGATAAGGCTTGTGACTGCGTTCAACTGTTAACCGCTCGTGTTCATCAATGCAGCGCAATGCCCACAACCGTGTGCGCTCTAGCGACTTAACTTGATACTCGCGAGTATTAAGCAGTGTTGTGCACTCGTCAAAGGCGAACATGATGTCGGCGCCAAGTTGATGCTGTACCTGCATGGAAAACTCGGGGGTAAAGCGATGCATAGTGCCATCAATGTGTGACTTGAAAGTAACGCCATCATCATCAACATGCGCAAGACGTTGTTTGTGATCAGCAATCACATCATCCGACTGAACAGTGTCGGTTTCCATGGCTAAGACTTTTTTGAAACCCACTCCAAGGCTTAGTACTTGAAAACCACCGCTGTCGGTAAAAGTGGGGCCATTCCAGTTCATGAATTTGGATACGCCACCAGCAGCATCAACAATCGCCGGACCAGGTTGCAAATACAGGTGGTAGGCATTGGCAAGTAAGGCTTGAGCGCCAAGCTCGCGCATTGATTCAGGCATTACAGATTTCACTGTGGCTTTTGTGCCAACAGGGATGAAAGCAGGAGTCTCAATATCGCCATTTGGCGTATGAATGACACCTGCGCGGCCAACTGGGCGCAAAGATGAGTCGCTCGGAGCAAGCTCGTGCTTGATTTCAAAACTGAAAGTCACAAATATCTCTCTGAACTATTTTGCTTTAGAGGTTACATTGCCGGCATCGGCATGTGCGGCAAGTTTCTTGACGGCTTTACCAAGGGCCGCAAATTCATTATCGGTGAGAATATCTACAAAATGATTTCGAACACTTGTCACATGCGAGTGCGCCGCAGATACGAGAGTCTTCCAACCAGTATCTGTTAAGACAGCAAACTGGCCTCGACGATCGTCGTCGCAGACTTCGCGGGTGACCAAACCAGCAGTCTCCATCCGGTCTATTTGGTGTGACAACCGGCTACGGGAAATAAGTACTTGCTCAGCAAGTTCGCTCATGCGAATACGTCGTTTAGGATTTTCGGAAAGTCGAACCAAGATTTCGTAGTCGCTGGTGGTTAACCCGTGTGATTGTTGTAATTCAGAAGTAAGCGTGTGTTCCAGAAGTTGCGAGGCAGTCAACCAGTCGCGCCAAATGCGCTGCTGTTCCGGGCTGAGCCAACGAGTCATGTCTGAAGTTTACTCTCGCCAGTCAGGGCGCGCTAACCGCTAATCGCGTTCCCAAATGGCGATTCCGCCCAAAATTCCAGCGGTGTTTTCCACGATTGTTACTTTAGGACCAAAATCATAATCATCAAGTAGTCTCGCGTTTCCGCCGCCAATGTAGATGTGATCGAAGAACATGAATTGATCAAACGCATCGATCGCTTTGGCTACTCGCTGAATCCAACGTTCTTTGCCAGCTTCGCGTCGCGCTGCGTTACCGATTTGTTGTTCGAAAGTGTCGCCCTTGCGAAATGGTGCATGACCTAATTCAAGGTGGGGTAGTAGGTGGCCATCAAAGAACATGGCGGTTCCACAGCCGGTACCTAGTGTCATGACAAACTCAAGGCCCTTGCCGCGAATGACCGCGCAGCCTTGTACATCTGCATCGTTTGCAACTCGCACTGGCGCATCGAACTGTTTATTCAGCGCATCTTCAAGATCGAATTCACGCCAGATCTTCACCAATGCTGGATCGACTTCACCCTCAAGTGTCTTTTTTGAGAATGATGGGATGTTGAACACTCGACCGTCACGCACAAGACCGGGGAATCCCACAGTTACTCGACCAAAGCCAGGTAGCGCTTCAGCTATTTTGCCGATCTCGCCCAACAGCACATCAGGAGTACATGGGTAAGGAGTTTCAAAGCGAACGCGTTCGCTAATCATGTTGCCGCTAGCGTCAAGCAGCGCGGCTTTGATTCCGCTGCCACCGACATCAACAGATAAGGTGACTACGTCATGAAGAAAGGCGTGTTTAGGCACGTTAGAAATCATACCTGTGTCAGGATATCGGCGCCGTCACTGGTCACCACAAGCGTGTGTTCAAACTGGGCAGTGCGTTTGCGGTCTTTAGTAACAACAGTCCAGCCATCGGCCCACATATCCCAAGAATATGTGCCCAAAGTTAGCATCGGCTCAATAGTGAAAGTCATGCCTTCTTCCAAAATTGTGTCGTAATGCGCGCTGTCGTAGTGCGGAATTACTAGGCCGCTGTGAAATGCGGAGCTGATTCCATGGCCAGTGAAATCACGGACAACTCCGTAATTAAAGCGTTTTGCGTAAGACTCGATAACCCGACCGATTACGTTAACCGGGCGACCTGGTGCCACCGCAGCAATAGCGCGGCGAAGTGACTCTTCGGTGCGCTCGACAAGTAGGCGCGATTCCTCATCAACTTCACCGGCGAAAAATGTTGCATTGGTGTCGCCGTGAACGCCATGTATAAATGCTGTGATGTCAATGTTTACGATGTCTCCATCTTGCACAACTGTTGAATCAGGGATCCCATGACAAATGACTTCGTTCAAACTCGAACAAAGTGACTTTGGAAATCCTCGGTAACCCAAAGTAGATGGGTAAGCCTGCTGATCACACAAATACTCGTGCCCTAATCGATCTAGTTCGTCAGTAGTGATACCTGGTTGAATTGCGGCGCCAACAAGTTGTAGTGCTTCGGCAGCAATACGGCCAGCAATCCGCATCTTCTCGATTGTCTCAGTGGACTGAACATCCGAACCTTTGTAAGTGGCAGGAGATTTCTTTCCCACATACTCTGGACGGGCAATAGATTTAGGAACTTCGCGCATTGGCGAAATAGTTCCTGGTTTTAAAGTTCCCACTGGTGCTGACACAGATTAAGTCTAAGACAGTACGAATTGTGCGAAATCACACTTCGCTAAACGCCCGCTGGCACAATAGAAGTATGAACTGGTGGTTTTGCCTAAAGCATCAAAATGTCGAACAAGGACCGGGCTGTCCGGACGAATCTCGATTAGGACCATTTGCCACAAAAGAACTGGCTGAAGCAGTCCTGGATCGCATGAGAGCGCGCACCCAAACACAAGACTCCGAAGACGAGTGAACCCCGCACCCAAAAGGGTACGGGGTTCACTATAAAAGCGGAGAAGTTACTTCTTCTTAGCTACTTTTCTAGCAGCTTTTTTAGGAGCAGCTTTCTTAGCAGCAGCCTTCTTAGGTGCAGCCTTCTTAGCTACTTTCTTTGCAGCAACCTTCTTCTTAGGTGCAGCCTTCTTAGCAGCCTTCTTAGGTGCAGCCTTCTTGGCTACCTTTTTAGCAGCAGCCTTCTTAGGTGCAGCTTTCTTAGCAGCAGCCTTCTTAGCTGGTGCCTTCTTTGCAACAGCCTTCTTCTTAGCTGGTGCCTTCTTCGCAGCGGTCTTGCGAGCTGGGGCTTTCTTTGCAGCCACAGTTCCTCCTTGAGGTGGCACTTTCGGCCTGCCCGAAAGTTCTTAAGTATTAGCGTGGCAGAATTTATTGCGCTTGTCTGCAAAATTGCAATGTTTATGTGTCGGCGTGTCGGAATATTTTTTTGATGTTTTTTGATAACGAAAATTAAAAA
>CANBWF010000069.1 GCA_947373075.1 Actinomycetota bacterium
AAAACTTGTGCCAGTTCCCCAGCATTTAACGGAAGAGTCGCTTAGAAGGGCGCAGTTATGGCCAGTACCCGCAACATTTGACCCCAGATCGGCAGCTACGGCAATTGCATTTGTAATGCCAGTTGATACTGCTTGCGACTGCGAAACTAGCGCTCCATTGCCCAATTGGCCTGCGGCATTATTGCCCCAGCACACTACTTCGCCCGAGTTAATAACTGCGCACGAGGATTCAGCACCTGCAGCAATCGAGCGAATCCCAGTTAAAGGATTGTTACCCATTTTTATGGCTGCGGGAGTTGCAGCGGTAGTTGTGGTACCGTTACCGATTCGACCACTGCCGCCGTTACCCCAACATTTTGCGGTTCCATCTGTTAACACCGCACAAGCATGCTGCGAACCCATTGAGATTTGCGCAGCCGATGCGGTAGAACCATCTATACCGCTAACAGCCCGAGGAGACGGAGTTGCTGAAGATGTTGCACCAGCACCTAACTGACCAGAGGCATTGTCACCCCAACACTTAACTGCCTTTGTGCTTAATAATGCGCAAGATTGCGAAGTTCCGCCAGTGACCTGAATAGCTGTGAGCCCCGTTAGACCCGCAACTGAAGTCGGTGTTGAAACATCGTTTTGGCCATAACTTGAAGCCAATCCGAGACGATACTTTGCTCCCGCACCCCAGCACTTAACTGCGCCATTATCGACTACTGCGCAAACATGCATCGCGCCAGCAGATACTGTTGTTGCGTTAGTGATTCCCGATACCTGGCGTGGAGTCGCGCTTAACTGGTAGGAAGTATCGCCCGTTCCCAACTGTCCATTTGTATTTGATCCCCAGCACTTAATTGTGCCGTCAGTAATCAGAGCGCAGGTGTGATCGCGTCCAGCAGTTATCGATGTTGCGGTTAACCCACTTATCCGAAGCGCACTAGAACTACTTGTAATCGAAGTATCTGAATTGCCAAGTTGTCCGAAAGAGTTATCACCCCAACATGAAACTTCACCAGCATCACTTAGTGCACAAGCATGTGACATGCCCACAGCGATTTGTTTAATGCCTAGCGTTTTTGCCGGCTGAACAACAGATGTTATTACTGGCGAGACCCTGAAATTGTAAGACTGCCCAGCAGTGAGACCTGTAATAGTGATTCCCGTATCGGTTGAAGCAGTATGTCCGAAGGTTGTCCATGAATTACCGCTAGCAGCCTTGTATTCGACCTGATAATCAGTAACCCCATCAGTTCCCCATGCTGGTGCTAACCAACTTAAATGAACCGAACGCGCCAAGAGTTCACTAACCTGCAGGTCTCGTACTGAAGTGGTAGAGGATGATGCCGCATTGACCCCGATTGTTGGCAGGATACTCAGCGCCATAACAAGCGCAACTGTGGTGCGAATCAAATTCCTAGACATATTTTCCTCTTTAATAAGTGTGGCGGAACCTGTTAAACAGGTTCCGCCACACTTAAACAATTTGTGAACTAAAAGCCGTAACTAATAGTCACGCGGCGGTTTTTATACTGATGTTCATTATCGACAGGGTTAGTAGCACCCTTACCGACAATAATCATTCGAACATGTAACCCTTGCTTACGTAAATAGGCAGCAACTGCCTTCGCACGGTTAACTGATAGGACCTTGTTAGCTGCACGACTTGCAGGTGAAGTTAAATCTGTCTGTGTGTAACCAGTGATTGTTACGACACCAGCACCACGTAAACGTACCGCTAGTTCTTTAAGGTCAGCTTTTGCCTTTGCACTAAGCGCGTACTTACAGAACGCGAAGTGTACCGACGCCTTTGGCGGAATTACATAGACAACAATTCGGGTGGTCTTCGCGCCAAAGATTGGTGCCTTCACATAATGTCGCTTAAATCCAGCTACTTCACCGACCTGAGTCACGATGATTTCGTAACGACCAGGCTTGAGGAAGCGCATGGGCGCCAACACAAGCGGACCATTCAATGTGAGGTGGTCGCCAAGTGAGAAGTAGATTCCAGTCGGTGATTGTAAGTATGCATTAACTACGTCGCCAGATTTGAACAATGTTGTATCTGCCTGGATAACAGTGTTGGTCGGAATTGTGACCAAGCCGCGATCTGCATCGTTTCCATGCACCTTGTATGCGGTAGTCACATCTGGAGCCAAATCAACCTGCTTCGCCGCGGCTGTCACAACTTTTTGTTCTGGCGCGTCGACAGTAGGTTCCTTGATCTTGGTTGATGCGTTGACGACCAAACCAGTCAAATTCTTATCCTCTGGACGAACTGGAACCTTCGTAGTTGTTGGTACCGGAACTTCACTCGGACTCGGAGACGGTGAAGCACTGCTCTGAGACGGGCTCGGAGAAGGTGACGCACTGCTCTGAGTTGGGCTCGGAGAAGGTGACGCACTGCTCTGAGTTGGGCTCGGAGACGGTGAAGCACTGCTCTGAGACGGGCTCGGAGAAGGTGAAGCACTGCTCTGAGTTGGGCTCGGAGACGGTGAAGCACTGCTCTGAGTTGGGCTCGGAGACGGTGAAGCACTGCTCTGAGTTGGAGATGGGCTCGGTGAAGCACCCGTTGCGGTCAGGTTCGGTGCGCTAGCACTGAAGACTGTGATGTAATCAGCGTTTTCATTTTCACCAGCATTCTGGAAGTCACCGGCTAGGTAAATCTGGCCTTGTGGTGATTCAGCTATTGCCCAAACACCACCCCAGAAACCGTATTTTTGTGAATAATCGAAAGATTCTGAACCGGTTCCATTATCAATCAACGGGAAGAACTCTCCATCGACATATTTAATGACTCGGGCCGAGTTAAAGTTGGTGAAATTACCACCGATGTAAAGATCGCCCGCTGAACTTACCAACAAACTTCGCACTGATCCAGCTACAGCAGTTTCGCTTCCGCCTAGCCAAGACCAAGAACTATCTGCAGAGTCATAAACTCTTACTCCGGTGAAATTTCCACCAACATACATCTTGGTGCCACTGAATGCGATAGCTCGAACAGCGTCGCCAGGATTAAAGTTTTGTGGCAGTGAAGTCCAATCTGTACCGTCGAATGTGGCCCCGGATCCGCCACCGAAGGCATTGAACCAACCACCGATGTAAAGGTTTTTATCTGGTCCAAATGTTGAATAATGAACATAATTACCCAAAGCGCCATCTGGATTCATTGCAGAAACTAAATAGCCATTTTCTGGATCCAGTTCAACGATTCCACGCATGGAAGAGTCGCCGTTCACAGAATATAGGGGCCCTGTTGCAACAACTTTCCCAGTAGTTGGGTTAAGCGAGAGCGAATGAACTGTACCGCTGATTGATTGAGTAACGCCTGGAGCGCTCCAAGTGTTATCTGCAGGATTGAAAATAGCAACCTTGTCGGCTAAATCGATTCCCGCCGCGTCATTGAAGTGTCCACCAACGACTAGCTTGCCTGTTTTGTCGAATACCAATGCGGCAACGCGATCGTTGATGGCAGAGTTGAAACCATCATTTTCGTTTCCAGTTGGGCCTACTGCCTCCCAATTGGTTCCATTCCAACGTGCAATGTAATCGGCATTTGGGTCGCCACCTGCATTATGGAACACTCCACCGACATACAACTGACCTTCTGGAGACCAGGCCATAGTCACAATCTGACTAACTATGCTTAGATCCGATATTCCCTGCCCATTAGGTCCAGTTAACCCGTTGAAGGTTGCACAATTCATACTCACTGCTGGATTAATAGTTGCAACAGTGGTCTGGCTTGCCACTGTTGCACTTGCGCCTGTTGGCTTAACTGAAGTTTCTGAAGTGATGCTCAGGCCTGTCTGAGGATAGTTCGCCCGGCTTCCCCATACATCTGGGCAATCAGCCTTGACTCGCAACGTCACACAAAGTTCTGGCAGGTCTGCTGTATAGCGAAGCTTTGCCTGAACATTTGCTGCTTGCTCCAGCGTCATGCCTGCTGCAGTAACAATAAATTGAAAATGATTTGATGCAACATCAATTGTTAGCGCCGAAAGATCAATCACACCATTTACATTCGGAGCTAAGTTTGTAAACCCAGGAATGTCTTGGCGACTACCATCGAGCACTGTCAGCAAGAGGTCTGAAGTAGATAACCCAGGTGGTGCTTCCAGAGTGACTGAATCAAAGGTTCGAATGTTGCCATCATTTGCGCAGCTAACCTGTGGTGCTATCGCACTTGCCTTGAACAGTGCTTTAGCATCGTCTGGGTTTACACAACCCTTTTCACCCGAATTTATGTCAAAGGCAAAAATGTTGCCATCATCGCCATTGGCCAATACGCAGAGCGGATTGTTCGGATCCAGTGCGAGTGAATACCTTCGGGCACCAATATCCACAGTTGAATTGAAGTCAGCACATGCACTGTCTGTTGCCCAGTCGTAACATGTTGCCCGTCCATCAGACCAGTCGCTTCCATAAGGATTCGACTGCCAAATTAGATGAGTGCCCGCATATGCTGTTGTCTGCCAATAGCCATTACCGCCAGCAAACTTGGTTGAAGCTGTGGTTAACAAACTCTGCAGACCAGATGGAGTTGTTAAAGATGTCCCAGCAAAGTCGAAACATTCGTACGAGACGGTTATTGAACAAACCCCGTCTTGTACGCCACCACTGGTTGCATGCGGAACCACACCAGAACGACTTCCGGTCCCACTGACATCAGCTGGCCAAGATCCCGAACATGCCGTTGCAGTTTCCGGATCAAAACACCAAACCTGCTGCGCAGAAATAAAGATTTTTCCACCGATGAAAGACAGGTAACCAGGCGTACCGTCGGTGCGAGCTAGATTGTCAATGTGGGCAACTTGATTTGCACATGGAGCATCGGTTTTGGTATCGAAACAGCGAAGTTCATTATATTTAAAGTCAGCAGCCCAGATTCGACGGCCATCAAATGCCTCTGATGAAAGGTCGTTTTGCGCATTTACCCAGGATGTACCTGCAAAGTCGGTTACGCCACAACTCGTAAATGGCAATTCACTTACGTCGGTACAAACAACAGCCGCAGCGCCACTGTTATTCCCGTCGGATACAAACGAATACGCCTTCTCGTTAGCAACAAAGCCACCGGAGACGCGCGAAGTATTCAAACCGCCTACGACATATAGATCTCCACAAAGTTCGCCCGTTAATTTAAGGTGACACTCGAGGCGATAATCGCCATCGTGATGATAAACATTCAGTAGGTACTTCTTAGAAGTAAATCCACCCCAGCCATCGCCACGGCTAGCAGAAACGAATGTGCCCGCAGAGCCGGGTGCAAGAGTAGATGTCGCAGTTGTCTGTAATTTCTGTTTGCCGTTACTGACGCCGTAGCTGTCGAGACTGCCGGATGTGCGAATACCAATCAAAGTTGAAAGGTCTGACGGCTTAGTGGCAGACCACCCACCAGCAGTCTTGTATTCAATTAACCAACCATCTGGCGCAGTGGCCTCAACATAGGTGAGACGGTTAACTGGCCAAGTATGGGTAATGATGTTGTCAGTCTTTCCAGAAACTGGAACTGCAACTGAGGCGCCTACCGCAATGTTTTTCCCTGGATCCTGCGTTGTTGGGGTAACAGTGTGCACTGTTGCCGTGGCCTGCGCTGGAGTTGCCAAGGAAATAACACTTAATCCAACTGTCGAAGCGATAAGAAGACTGATAAAACGTTTCACGCAATACTCACTTTTTGTTAGGGACGGGCTCTACTAAATAGCTGACCCGTTAACGAGATGATCAACTTTTTAACTGTACCTGACCTTTAATGATTCTTTGACAAAAACACTATCCGCTTTATTACTTTTTTGTTATCTTTTTGCCTGCATTGAGGGAAGTGCCTTTTCTCCCGGAATATTAAGGCGCGACAATAAAGGTGACTTGCTGAGTCTTTACGGAATAAAGTGCTGAATTTGTCGGCTTAAATGTGACTTTCACCTTCAGATTTCCGACTTTTGTCACAGTATTTAACGCCGGTGAGTACGTGAAGGTTCCCGGCACATCCGAATAAGCATTAAGAATCGAGGCGGTTAACTTGGTTCCGGCTTTTATCGTCAACGTTGGAGCCCATCGGATTGCACCAGTAACTGAACCACTTAAATAATTCGCGGTTTGCGTCGTGGCATTCACAATATGGCCATTAACGCCATTTGCCCACCAAACCGTGTCATTGAAACTCAAGCCCCTAGAAGTATCGTCAGTAATCCCCTGTCGCTGGACATTGAGGATGCTGGTGATTCCAGCAGCTAAACCAATCGAGGACGCAGCCGTTGCGACTTTCGCTACTGCGACCTTGTACATACTTTTACATTTGTCATCTAAGAAACAGCGCTTGAACAAAATGCCGTTTGCATTCGCATAGTCGCCCGTGTTGCCACCAAATGTTTGATCTGTTCCCCACGGCAGTAACTCAAATACCCCATCGTCATCGCTATGGAGATAATAATTATTCGGCGCCCATGGCATCAAGCTTGAATAGCCATCCCAATGATTCAAATACTGTTCAACAGCCATGGTTGTAACCATGCCGGGAACATTTAACACACTTTGAACTTGAGATGAACTCATCGAATAGTTATTAACTGCATCTTCTAGCGCCTGTAAGTCGGTGCGCGAGGTGGTTGAACCTTCGTCAACTTCGTAAGCGAGATTGGTGCGACCAACTGTGATATCTGGGTAGCGATCTGACCAAAGCGCTTCATAAAGGTGCTGCGTTCGTGGATAGTTCCAAGACAGTGAAACTTTGTCGTAAGGTTCGAGAGTTAAATAGAAACCCCAAAGCTTGCCATTTATATAGACAGAGGCATAACCAACGCGGGGGGCTGGGACTCCCATTGAACGAAACAGCGTGTAACTAGCCCATTCGTGAACGAGAGACGGATCTTGCACCATGTTGTTTAGGGTCAACTTGTTAATACCATCGAGGCGTTGCCCGGGAACTGTCATATTGAACTTCAACTTAAATGAGCTTTTCCCAGGGTTAGCAAAGCTGCCGAATGGTCGATAAGAGCCATATCCATACTTAAGCCGCATCCCAATTGCCATTGAACTAACGGATTTAACCGTTGCGCCTGATGCATCTTTTGCAGTCAT
>CANBWF010000070.1 GCA_947373075.1 Actinomycetota bacterium
AGTCAGACATTTGTGCGAGAATTAAGCCATGACAACACTGACATTGCACACTAACAAGGGCGATATTCGCCTAAACATTTTCGATACCCATGCACCTAAGACTGCAGAAACAATTTTGGGTCTTGCGCAGGGAACAGTTGAATGGACTGACCCAGCAACTAACACCGCAACAACAGCGCCACTTTATGATGGTGTAATTTTCCACCGCGTAATTGATGGCTTCATGATTCAAGGTGGCGATCCATTGGGTCGTGGCACCGGGGGCCCAGGATTCCGATTCGCTGATGAGTTTCACCCAGAGTTGTCATTTGACCGTCCGTACCTTTTAGCGATGGCCAATGCGGGACCGAACACAAATGGTTCACAATTCTTCATCACAGTTACCCCAACACCACATCTAAACTTCAAGCACACAATCTTCGGTGAAGTTGCAGATCAAGAAGGTCGCGATGTAGTTGATGCAATTGCGACAGCTGCTGTTGGCCCAATGGATCGACCACTTGAAGACATCGTTATTAATTCAGTAACTGTTTCCTAGGCACTAACTGTGGCAGTTTGCTATCGACACTCTGATCGCCTAACCGGCATTACTTGCAATAGGTGCGGTTCATTTATCTGCACTGAATGCATGGTCAATGCACCGGTTGGCTTTCAGTGTCCTAGTTGTGCAGCCATAAGTAGTCCTAGAGCTAGCAGAGCAAATCCAACAACAAACGGTGGCTGGTTAGCAAGCATTCCACCAGTTACTCGGTGGATTTTGGTTGCCTGTGTTGGCGTGTACTTCTTCACCCGATTCACCGGTGGTGCCGACGACTGGAACTTTAGTTATGGAATGTGGCCAAATGGTGTTGCCTCTGGGCAGTGGTACCGACTAGTCACAGCCACATTTCTTCATGCTGGAATCCTGCACCTGCTTTTCAATATGTATGCACTATATATTTTGGGGCCAAACTTAGAACGATTACTTGGGTCAAAACAATTTTTTGCACTCTACTTTTTATCTGCACTTGGTGGGTCAACATTAGGACTTTGGTTTTCCGACCCGAACTCCAATTCAATTGGGGCTAGTGGTGCAATCTTTGGCTTACTAACTGCAACCATTGTGATTGGCCGACACCTGCGGGCCGATGTTTCGCAACTAATCGTTTTGTTAGTAATAAATGCAGTAATTGGGTTTTCCGGAGGAATCGATTGGCGAGCACATCTTGGCGGCGCCCTCACCGGCGCATTAATTGCCGCTATTTATGTAAAGGATCAAGAAGGATCGAGTCGAGTCTTGCAGCGCGTGGGCACTAGCGGAGTTGCCATTGGCCTACTT
The DNA here is from genome assembly GCA_947373075.1 of Actinomycetota bacterium. Lineage (GTDB taxonomy): Bacteria > Actinomycetota > Actinomycetes > S36-B12 > UBA5976 > UBA5976. The sequence goes on from CANBWF010000070.1 coordinate 1,319, forward strand.
GTCCTAATCTTCTTGCGCTGCCAGCAACTGATGGGCTAAACCCAGTCAATTTTGCGCCACTAAAGCTAGGGTAAATCGCACTATCTGCCCGCCAGCATCCGAATTCTTTTGGTATGGTTTGAGTATGCCAATTTCAAAATCACGCAAAAATAAGCCAGCCTTTACGCCACCATCGGTTGCTAATCCAAAATCGGCCAAATTCGGTAATCCGTCTTGGCTAGCTCCAGCCATGGTGACCATGTTCATTCTTGGGCTGCTGTGGATTGTGATTTTCTACCTAGCTGGAACCACTGTGCCGCTAATGAAGGATCTGAACAATATTCAGAACATCTTGGTGGGCTTTGGCTTCATCGGCATCGGGTTTGGTTTTGCAACTCGCTGGAAGTAACTAACGAATTACATGAATGTAATTCGTCCCCAACGGTGGAAAACCCTGTGGATAACTCCACAACGCCATAATCTTGCTAAACATTTGGTGGCTGGACTTATTGCCGCCGTGGCTGGACTACTTTTTGTCGCCAGCCATGTCACCGCATCAGGTACCGACTTACGCACTGGCGGCGTTGAGGATCTGCGCGACCTGGTAATTTATCGCGCTGGCCACGTAGCCCGACTTGCTCAGGATGTTGGCAATCTAGATAACAAAGTAAGTAATTTAACTGGAAAACATATCCCCACAGCGTTAACTGCCCAACAGCAGGCACTCGATGAACAAGCCGGTAACACCGGATTATTGGGACCAGGTCTTGTGGTCACATTAGATGATGCGCCACATCAAGCCGGCGAAACTCTACCAATTTCAGTTGGCCCAGATGACTTAGTTGTTCACCAACAAGATGTGCAAGCGGTGGTAAATGCTTTCTGGCGTGGCGGTGCACGTGGTGTTCAGGTAATGGACCAGCGACTTATTTCCACATCAGCTATTCGATGTGTTGGTAACACATTGCTGTTGCAGGGTCGCGTATACAGCCCACCATTTCGTATTTCCGCTATTGGTAATGTCCCAGATTTAGAGGACGCACTTTATTCGGAACCCGGCGTAGTTTTATACCGTGATTATGTTGATCGATTAAAACTTGGCTGGAATGTGAAAATTAAATCTTCGATGTACTTGCCAGCATGGCAAGGCGCAATTTCTCAGTAATTAGCTTTTGGCAATTAACGGTGCCAATCCAATGGCCAAAGTTTGCGCATTGGTATCGCCACAACGTGCTAACCATTCACCCAGCATGATGTGACCACCTTCAGTTAAAACTGACTCTGGATGGAACTGGACACCTTCGATGTCTGCGCTCTTGTGTCGCAAACCCATGACAACCCCAGAATCCGTTTGACCTGTAACTTCTAGCTCATCAGGCACTGTGTCTGCTTCAACTGCAAGTGAATGATATCTAGTTGCAGTGAATGGATTTGGAAGTGGCGTCATAACGCTGGAGCCTTGATGAAAAACTTGTGAAGTTTTTCCATGCAAGAGTTCAGGTGCACGCGATACGGTTGCCCCGAACGCTTCTGCAATTGCTTGGTGCCCTAGACACACACCAAAAATTGGAACAACTCCGCCTAACTCTTTTACGATGCTGATACAAACTCCGGCATCAGCTGGGGTACCTGGTCCAGGTGAAAGCAGAATGCCGTCGTAAGTTTTTGCTTGTTCGATTGAAACTTCGTCATTGCGCTTAACATCAACATTGGCACCGAGTTGACCCAGGTATTGCACGATGTTGTAGACAAAGCTGTCGTAATTATCGATTACCAATATTCGTGTCATGAGTTAAGCCTAAAGTCGAACCGTTAAAGCGATGGACTTGATGATGGAGATGGTGACATCGACGGTGATGGCGACCCTGATGGCTTCTTGGACAAACTCGGACTTACACTTGGGCTTGGTGAGGCCGAATTTACTAACTGCGCGACCGTCAAAGTTACTTTGCTACCGGGAGCAGCACCTTGTCCCTTGCCAGGTGTTTGGGCAAGAACTAAGCCATCTGGCTTGTCTGATCCTTGTTCAAAAATCACTTGAACATTAAAGCCAGCATTTACTAGATCGTTGTTGGCTTGAGTCTTGGACTTGCCGACAACATAAGGCACTGTAACTTTTCCCGAGGAAATTGTTACATTAACTGCGCTACCGGCTTCAACATTTGTTGTAGGAGCAGGGCTTTGGCTCAATACTGTTCCAGCAGCTGGGACATCAATATTGGTCGGACTATCTTTTTGGGTGATAGTGCCAAGCTTTAAGCCAGCATCGCCCAGCAGTTTATTTGCGTCATCTTGCGATTTGGCTGAACTTAAATCAGGGACAATTGCTTTCGCTTGACCAGCGGAAACAACGATGTCGATTGCTGATCCTTCATTGATCGTGGTGCCGGCTTCAGGCTTTTGACTCAAGACTGTGCCAGGAGCAGCGCTTGGATCGTTTTGTGGTGTCTGTGTACCGAGCTTCAACTTGGCATCGGTTAGTGTTTGCGTTGCATCTGTTACAGAGAGTCCGACCAAAGTTGGTGCCTGGACCCCAGTATTGCCACCAAGTAATTTAATAGCGAAGAAAATCATCGCGGCAATGGACAATGTTCCGAGTAGACCAAATGCGATCCAGCGACCGCGTTTTGGCTTGTTCTTTACTGGTGGAACTATTACTTGCTCTTGAATTCTTGGCATCACAGTTGTATCGGACAGCGGTATTGCGACCGTCGGTGCATTTGAAATTTCAGCGGCAGTTACCGCAACCGCTACTGGCATACCAGCCATCACACGTTCAACATCTGAACGCATTTCAGCTGCGCTTTGGTAGCGCTGTGAAGGGTGCTTAGCTAGCGCATGCAACACAACGGCATCAAGAGTTGCAGAAATTGCACTGTCAACTTGTGATGGCGGTTTAGGTAGCTCATTTACATGTTGGTATGCGATTGAAAAATCAGTTTCACCAGTGAACGGTGGCCGACCCGTTAGAAGTTCGTACATCACACAACCTGCAGCATAAATATCGCTGCGAGCATCAACAGTTTCACCCTTGGCTTGTTCTGGTGAAAGATACTGAGCAGTACCCATAACTGCGCTCGATGCAGTTACTGAAGTGGCTGCATCACTCATTGCACGAGCAATGCCAAAATCCATAACTTTTGCATCGCCGTGGGCATTAATCATGATGTTTGCTGGCTTGATATCGCGGTGAACAATTCCATGGCGATGCGCATAATCTAACGCAGCCAAAATTCCAGCGGTAATTTCCAAGCTACGCTCTGGCATGATCCGAGGACCATTGGTCAGCATATGTTGCAGGGTTACCCCATCGACATATTCCATAACAATGTAAGGGACTAAGTGTTCGCCAATTTGTTGTTCGCCAGTGTCGAATACAGCGACAACATTTGGATGATTTAATCCAGCAGCAGCTTGCGCTTCACGACGAAACCGATCTTGAAATTGTGGGTCACGGGCCAAATCAGGTCGCAAGATTTTGATGGCCACGCGTCGATTTAGTCGGGTATCTACTCCCTCGTGAACTTCAGCCATTCCGCCACGGCCAATTACTTGACCAACTTCGTAGCGATCACCTAAGTGTGTGAATTGCACTGCCTTGTTCTCCCTTTTACGACGCAATGTGGATTGCATATCTATTGTTCACTATGCAGAGCTTTGCTGCGCAGTGCACACTCTAATTCTTGTAATAAGCCCTATTTATTAAGCACTGCTTGGATGACTGCACGAGCAATTGGGGCGGCTAGCCCATTTCCGCTGATTTCAGTTGCGCCGCCACCGTCTTGTAGGACAACTGCTACTGAAACTCGAGCTTTTACCGCAGGGGCAATCCCCACAAACCAGGCATGCGCTGGTGAACCGGGGTTAGTTTCGGCAGTACCAGTTTTGCCGCCGACGGCGACACCATAAATTCGCGCATTTGAACCAGTTCCTCTATCGACTACATGTGTCATCATTTGGCCTAGCGTGCGAGCATTCGCCGCGCTCATCGCACGAGAGAATTGCTGCGGAGTGGCATTTTCTAAAACTTTTAAATTTGGCCCAAGAACTTGGCTCACCAAAAATGGCCGCATTACAACACCGTCATTTCCAATGCCCGCTCCAACCAGTGCCATCTGTAGCGCAGTGGCTTGCACATCGAATTGTCCGATTGCACTCATCGCGGTTTGAGCTTTGTCCATTCCAGTTGGAAATTGACTGGTAGCTGCGTTCATTGGAACTGAGAAGGAGTTTCCAAAGCCAAACTTCTTTGCTTGTTCTGAAATCGCATCTTCACCAAGTTTCATGCCAAGCCAAGCAAAGGCGGTATTACAAGAAATCGATAGGGCGTTGTCTAGCGTCGTTTTGCCGTTGTATCCACAAGAATTATGAGTCCAGTTTCCTAATCGATGTGAAGAATTAGGTAATCCAATAGTTGCTGGCCCTGGCAAGGTGGAATCTGCTCGGTAATTACCCGACTCGAGGGCCGCCGCCGCCGTGACTAACTTGAATGTTGATCCTGGTGGCAAAGTCATGGCTAGTGGGCGGTTAAGCAATGGTTGCTTTGGATTTTCGTTCAGATACTGCCAGTAGTTTTGCATGTCGGTCGTGTCATGACTTGCCAGCCGATTCGGATCAAAACCAGGTGAACTCGCTAGCGCCAAAATTGCTCCAGTACTTGGATCAAGCGCAACGACTGCCCCAGTTCTTCCATTTAGTGCTTCCATTGCAGCTTTCTGCGCACGTGGATTAATGGTCAATTCAACTGCGCCACCTTGTGGTTGGCGGTTTGCAAAGAGTTGTTGCAGTCGATCAACAAAGAATCGGTTGTCGCTTCCTGACAACACATCGTTCTCCTGCTGCTCAATTCCGGTAGCGCCATATACAAGTGAGTAAAAGCCAGTTGCTGCTGCGTAAGTGGGTCCGTTTGCGTATGTGCGCAAATATTTCAGTGCATCATTCGTTGTTTTAGATTGCGCAATCGGATCTGAACTAATCAGGATTGGGCCACGCTGCTTTGAATACTCAGCGAGGAGTACGCGCTGGTTACCGGGCCTGTGTCGTAACTCAGCTGAATTAAAGAATTGAATGTAGGAAAGATTCGCAATCAAAGCCAACATCAGCAGAATCAAAATCAGAGTTACTCGGTTAATTTGTCTAGTCATGATGACAACCCAACAACTGCTAAGTCTGAGTCTTCTGGTTTCCGCGCAGAGTTTGAAACTCGCAAGAGTAAAGCCACCAGAATGTAATTAGCGACTAACGATGATCCACCGTAAGAAAGAAATGGCGTTGTCAGGCCAGTCAATGGGATTAAGCGGGTGACTCCACCAATCACGATGAAAGTTTGCAGACCTATTGCGGTAGTGAGCCCAATGGCAAGTAGGTTGCCGAACTGATCACGAGTAGCAACGGCTGCTCGCGCACCTCGTTCAATAGTTAAAACATAAAGCAAGATGATTGCGATGAGACCAGTTAACCCGAGTTCTTCACCAAGAGCTGATGTGATGAAATCTGTTTTAGCAAATGGAACTAGTTGCGGGTAACCGCGACCCCACCCAGTTCCGAATACTCCACCATTGGCAAATCCATAAAGTGATTGCACAATCTGATAACCGTTATCAGTTGCTTGGCTAAACGGATCAA
>CANBWF010000071.1 GCA_947373075.1 Actinomycetota bacterium
TGGACATATCACCTACCGCCCAGATGAAACCGAATTGGCTCAGCAGCTAGTTGTTGAGACCCAAGTGGGACAAGCCTGGAAATGCTTACGTTGTGGTGCATTCATTCCAGAAGAGCCATTTGCATTTGGTCCGGCCGGCAATGCGCCGGAAGTACCTCATGCTGGACAGATTCGCGATCGTTTTATCATTCGCTTGCTTGGACTAGAGCGCGGAATTCGTGGTCTTATTGTTTTCATTGTTGGTCTTGCCGTATGGCGGTTACAGATTTCGCAGGAAACTCTTGTTGACCATTTGAATTCGGCATTGCCGTTACTAAAACCTTTTGCTGATCAAATTGGCTGGAATATGAACGACTCTGGGATCATAAATTTCTTGTCGAGCGTACTTTCAACATCGCCACACACTTTGTATCTAATAACAATTGCGCTCTTGGCTTATGGACTCCTTCAAATTGTTGAAGGCACGGGGCTTTGGTATCAAAAGCGTTGGGCTGAATACTTAGCCGTAGTAGCCACAAGTGCATTTATCCCATTAGAGATTTTTGAACTAACTCACAAGATCACATTCTTGCGAGCCGGTGCACTTGTAGTGAACATCGCTGCAGTTATTTGGTTGCTTTGGACTAAGCACTTGTTCGGACTAAATGGCGGAGCAGCTGCTGCGCATGATGAAAGTGTTAAAGGTCGCGCTGCAATTGATTATGCGATCGCCATGCATAGTCGACTCGAGACAGTAGTTGTGCAAAGTCATTAATTTCTGTGCGGAGATTTACAAAGTGCTCTAATTGCTTACTAGCCAAGAAGTTATTGCTTCAGCATTAGCTTTTGGGTCTTCAACTGGTGGCAAGTGTCCGCACTTTTCTACTTCAATAAATGTTGAATTCTGAGCCAGGTCAAGCATGACTTGGAAGTCTTCGGGCTTACTAACTACATCGTCGGCGCCGCGAATTAGCAAGGTTGGACCAGCAAAACTTTCCAATGCAGAACTGCTATCTGGGCGAGCTGACATTGCCCGCTGCAGCCAGGCAATTGTTGCTGGGCTACTTGCCGAAATCCAACCACGAACTTGATCAACAACACCAGTGCGATTTTCATGCGTGTATTGCGAAAGCAAGGTGGGCAACATTTGCTCGGCATACTCGGCAACTGAAAGCGACGATTCAATGTCAGCAGCAATTCGCTGACGGTTTCGGACTGCAGCTGGTGAATCCGCAGTAACTTTTGTGTCGATAAGTCCGATTCCCGCAACTGCTTCGGGCTTAGCGCGCAGCATTGCAAGAGTTACATACCCGCCAAGCGATACACCTAGGATTGTTGCTCGCTCAATCCCCTGCTCGGTAAGTAATTGCCAAACATCGGCGGCTAGTAAATCCATGTCAGGTTCTGAACTGTCACTTGGACTTGTGGCGCATCCACGCAAGTTAGGTGCAACAACATAGAAACCTGACTCAGCCATCGCTGGTGCGACTGCCGACCAAAACTCTGCGCGAAATGGAAACGGATGAATCAGCACCACTGCTGGATTATCTGCCGAGCCATAGCTATCGAAGGTTAGCGAGACCGTCATTAAATTAACCGACCTTGTAAATCGTCCCACTTGTTCATTGGGCCATCCCACTGCCAACTCAGTTGCCGCAGGTCGGGACGAATACGTTTCAATGCTTCATCCCAAGCAATGCGCACAAACTTTTCACCCACCCATAAGTGTTTGCAATCCGCGATGCCAATGGTTTCACATTGCGGAACTTTGGCGAATCTTGGTAGCGCTTCTTCGGGAGTTAAGTACTCATCAAGTTCGGGCACGAGAGCAACCAGTGGACGCCCTGAATCTGCCCAACTCTGCAAAGCAGATTCGTCGCTCCATTTCAACGGTGGGCTAAACAGAATGCCGCCTTGTATCGGATCAACATTTCCGTGCATCAGTAAAACATCCGTGCCAAAAGACCAGCCCACAAGCCAGATGTTGGGCAGATTTCGAGCAATAGCAAAATCCAAAGCCGCTTTAAGGTCGTGACCTTCTAGATGGCCTTTGTCGTATGTGCCCTCGCTGGTTCCAGCAGCGCTTGTTGTACCGCGAAAATTGAATCGCAGAATTGCTACTTGAGCCAAAGCAGGCAATCGCCAAGCCGCTTTGCGAAATAAATGGCTGTCCATCATCCCGCCACCGGTGGGGTTTGGATGCAAACAAATTATTGTGGCAACTGGCTCGCCGTTTTCAGGCAGCGCTAATTCGCCAACTAACCTAAACCCGTCTGCGGTGGTTAATGTGATTGGTTCACGTCGCGCAGGCAAAACATTGTTTGCCGCTAGATCAGTCACTACTACCTTCTGTTCCGTCGATTAGCCCAGCAGGCTTTGTGCCAGTGACGCCGCGTTTCTACGCCTTCATCTAAACTTCCGTTGAAATATTCCCAGGCAACCATGTGGGCCACTCCGCTCGCAATCAGCTGATCGCAACCAGGGCATCGGTAAGTTTTAGCGGAATCTGCTCCAGAAATCTGTTGAGTTACCCAGCTGCCATCAGGCGCGGTCTCAATCTTCCTGGTGCCATTGGGATTAAATTCGCGTGGCTCCGGAAGTGGTTCTCGGCGGTTGTGACGACCCATAGGTCAATTCTAGGCAATCGCAAAGATATCAGCCCAACTGCGAAGGGTTGCTGACTACAGATACTCGGCGCCTTTATACGCTTGGACAATGCGCTTAGTTATTGCCACCTGTCAGGTTGACTATGTCGGGAGATTAAGCGCTCATCTGCCAGTGGCCCAGCGGCTAATTCTGATCAAGTCAGATGGCAGCGTTTCCATCCACGCCGATGATCGTGCTTATAAACCACTTAACTGGATGAGCCCACCTTGTACCTTCAACCCAACCACCAGCGAAGAAGGTATCGAAACTTGGACCGTTACCAACAAAACTGGCGAGCGGTTAATTATTTCAGTTCACGAAATTCATCATGATTCATCGCACGAGCTTGGTTTTGATCCAGGTCTTGTTAAAGATGGTGTTGAAGCCCACTTGCAAGAATTGCTCGCCGAACATCTAGAAACATTTGGCGATGGGTGGACACTCAATCGCCGAGAGTTCCCCACCGCAATTGGCCCAGTGGACATCATGTGTGTAGATGCGAATGGTCAAGCAGTAGCCATTGAGATTAAACGCCGTGGCGAAATTGATGGTGTCGAACAACTGACTCGTTACTTGGAGTTGCTGAACCGCGATCCCCTGCTGCGCCCAGTTCGTGGAATTTTCGCAGCGCAGGAAATCAAGCCGCAGGCGCGCACTTTGGCTGAAGATCGTGGAATTGAATGCGTAGTTGTTAACTACGACGCACTACGAGGCCATCAAGGCGATGAACTGAGCTTGTTCTAGCCTGCCGGAACCGACAGCCCATTGGGGCTTTTAATTGATGCAATTTTCTCATAAAAATGCGGATTTCACGCATAGCCAGCAAACTTAGATTATGCCTCGGTGGAACTCATTCTCCTTCGCCTTCGGTCCCTTCGTTGGACTGCTGGCGATTGGGCTTATGGTGCTAATTCTGCGCTGGGCATTCGCTCGAGGGAACTCGGTGGTTGAACGGCCTACCAAAAAAGGCTCTCCAGATGAATACGGAATGTTGATTCCAATTGCCTCCCCTGCCGATTACATACAAGGTGAGATGTTGCGCCGCAGGTTAATAGATTCAGGTATTAAGGCAACGCTTGCGACAACAACTGAAGGGCCACGAATTTTGATTTGGCCCGGTGATGAAAAGCGCGCTCAATCGATACTTAGTCGAGGTCGTTAATTACATTGCGTGAGACAGGCGCACCTAGAGCAATTAGCTGCTCTTCAAAGCCAACATAGCCACGATCAATATGTTCAATGCCATGAACAGTAGTTGCACCTTCAGCAACCAACCCAGCTAACACTAAGCCTGCTCCTGCACGAATATCGGTAGCTTCAACTGGAGCCCCTGAAAGTAATGGCTTACCGCGAACAAGCGCGTGATGGCCATCGGTGCGAACTTCTGCTCCAAGACGACTGAGTTCTTGGACAAATCTAAAGCGAGCTTCGAATAGGTTCTCGGTAATCATGGCCGATCCTTCAGCTACTGAATTAAGGGCGATGAACTGAGGCTGCAAATCTGTTGGAAAACCTGGATATGGCAAAGTGACGATATCCACAGCGGTTGGTCGGCGATTTATGTGAACTCGGATGCCGTTGTCAACAGATTCAACTGTTGCCCCTGCTGCGGTTAACTTCTCAAGTGGAAGAGCCATGTGTTCGGGGCGAGCGTTCAAGATAGTGATGTCACCTTGGGTCATAACTGCAGCAACTGCCCAAGTAGCTGCCACGATGCGATCGGCAACCGTTGTGTGTTCAACAGGGCTGAGAGAACTGACTCCATTAACTGTCAACAGTGACGTGCCAACACCTTGGATGTCGGCGCCCATCTTCAACAACATTTCACAGATGTCGACGATTTCAGGTTCACGAGCAGCATTGTCGATTACGGTTTGGCCATTAGCAGTAACTGCAGCCATCAAAAGTGTTTCCGTTGCGCCCACACTTGGGAAATCTAAGTAGACATGCGTGCCGTGCAAGCCTTCGGCCGGTGCGTGCACAACCAGGTAACCGTGCTCACTTGTTACCTCGGCGCCCATGCGCTCAAGTCCAGCAATGTGCATGTCGAGCCCACGAGAGCCGATGTTGTCGCCACCTGGCAGTGCTACATCGGCAGCACCAGTGCGAGCCACAAGTGGACCCAGCACAGCAATCGATGCTCGCATTCGGCGCACAAGATCGTAATCAGCGCGATGCTCGATTTCAGCTGGTACATCAATCACGATGGTTTCGGTGTCTGGGTTGTAATCAACTGTGCAACCGAGGCGACGCAGAAGTTCGGCCATGATGGTCACATCAAGAATGTTTGGTACAGAATGAATCGTAGATGTTCCAGTGGCTAAAAGCGCCACAGCCATCAACTTAAGGGAACTATTTTTCGCGCCAGATACCGAAACGGTTCCAACTAGGCGCGCAGCCCCATCAATACGAAAAACATCCACGATAAAAGAGAATAACGCCTGCCCAGCAGGCAAGATACCAATACGCACTCTAGAGTGGGATTTATGGTGAATTTAACTCGTATTTATACCCGTCCTGGTGATGATGGAACAACAAACCTTGGTGATATGAGCCGAACAGGCAAAAATGATCCGAGACTAAAAGCCTATGCAGACGTTGATGAAGCCAACAGTGCAATCGGTCTTGCAGTAACCACAAGTGGACTTCGCGAAGACCTTGCCAAATTATTGGTAGACATCCAGAACGATCTTTTCGATGTTGGCGCCGACTTGTGCACACCTATCATTGATAATCCACCACATGAACCTCTTCGGGTAACTCCTGAATACATCGATCGTTTGGAATCTGCCTGCGACGCTTTCAATGAAGAGCTAGAAGCACTTCGCTCATTCATTTTGCCTGGCGGCACTGAAGCAGCTGCTCGCCTACATGTTGCACGCACTGTCGCTCGCAGAGCTGAGCGAAGCACATGGGCGGCTATCGACATGTATCACGGCGGCGTAAACCCACTAGCGGCTACTTACCTAAACCGGTTAAGCGACTTACTTTTCATCCTGGCCCGCGTAGCCAATAAAGAAGTTGGCGATGTGTTGTGGGAACCAGGCCGAAATCAAAAGTAGATATTAAAAATGGGCGACCCGACCGGGTCGCCCATTTTGTTTTTAACGGAGGAACGTTAAAAATACTTGGCGCCTATTTGCTAGCTGGCGATGCAGAAGGCAGTGGCGGAATCTGTCCATCTTGGCCAAGACCATTGCCTGGACCCCGATCATCAGGACCCATCATTCCTGGGCCGCCTTGACCGTTGCCTGGACCCATCATTCCTGGACCACCTTGACCATTACCTGGACCCATCATTCCTGGGCCACGGCCATCGTGGTCAAAACCTGGGCCGAACTGGTGCATGCCGAATCGATCGCGCTCATGGTGCATTGTTGAAGCATGTCCCACCCCAATTCCAACCAATAGGGCAAGGACCGATGCCACAATTACTGATGAAAGTGCGCGCTTAGATAGCCAATTAGAGATTTGAGCCCGCAATGTGGGTTCAACAGAGGTATTCGAGTTAACGGACTCAGTTTGAACCTCAACTATTGATTCATCATTGGTTGGTTCTGACATTTTCTATCCTTTGTTTGCGGGACACTTTCAGCGTAACCCTGTTTACATTCATAACGTTACAAAACAAGTGTTAAGAAACATGATGTCAAACATTTGGGTCAGGTAAAGAAACCAGAAATGAAAAAGGGCTGGCTTCGTAATGAAACCAGCCCTTTTCCTAGAAAAGTTAGTTATGCAACCCTGATGCTGTGGTTTCTGCGGCTGCCTTAAGGCGAGTCTCTGCCCGGCGGTATGCAGCCACTTGCTCTGGCGATTCAGAACCATTTGCGCGATCAAGCGCGGCCTGCGCACGCGCAACATCAATTTCAGAATCCAGTTCAGCAACTTCTGCTAGAACCTTTACTTCATTTGAGTCAACGGCGAAGAAACCACCATGAACAGCCACCGAAACTTTTGCGCCATCAGTTGTTTCAATGCGAACAACCCCGTCAACAAGAAGAGATAGCACTGGTTCGTGACCAGGCAAAATACCAATCTCGCCTTCAGGAGTTTTAGCAACAACGGATTTAGCCACACCCGACCACACTTTGTGATCGACAGCAACTACCGCAACTTGAAGTTCAGCCACGATTAGCCCTTTAGCTTCTCAGCGTTAGCCTTAACATCATCGATGCCACCAGCCATGAAGAATGCCTGCTCTGGCAAGTGATCGTATTCACCTTCAGTTAGCAACTTGAACGATGCAACAGTCTCATCAACAGGAACGAACGAGCC
>CANBWF010000072.1 GCA_947373075.1 Actinomycetota bacterium
CTCGTAGCGGCCAAATAGATTGACCAAGAGTAGGAGATAAGAATCCCCATACTTACTAATGAATCCATTGTTACTGCGCGATGTCGGGCATTTATCAGTGCAGCTCGGTGAAGTGGCCAGGCAGCCCAGCTGACAACTGGTAGCGCCAATAACCCAACTACAAATTGCCAACCCGAAAATTGCAACGCGCTAAACATCGAGATAGCCATGACAGGAATTGTTATTGCCGCAGCAACCCAGAATCTAATTTTGAACTCAGGCAAACCAAACAACTCGTGTGCCAGCCCACTTACAACTGCTGAGTATCCAGTTTTCTCAATTGCCTGAACTAACTGTTCATCGCTAATTTGCGTCGGTACATTTGCAGTAGCTTCACCGGTTGCATAATTAACAGTTGCACTTACACCTGGAAGTTCAGAGAGCGCTTTTTCAACACGATTGGAACATGAGGTGCAGGTCATTCCACCAACACCTAATTCGACAGTGCGCATGCTCATAGTTCAATCATCTCGCTAATTAGCCGGTCAACTGGAATTTCTTACCCATTGACTAGTAATACCGAGAAAACAAGTGTTTTATTCCTGGCTTTTAAGTCTCAGGAATCAGTTTTGAATTACAAGTTGTACTCATGCCGGAATTACTAACGAATTATTGATTTGCCGCGCGATCTTGTTCGGCCACTACTTCAACTGGTCGCACAGACAGTGCAGCGCGACGAGCTTTCTCCATAGAAAGCGCACGTGCCTCTTCTAAACGCTTATGCGCTTCTTTAATTCGCTCACCATGCTGGTGCCTTAGGCGTGCTGCATGCTCGATCATGTCTTGTCCGGTCCATGGCTTTTCTGCATCAATTGCCCGAGGTACCGCAGTGGCGCGACCAGCTCGAACATAAGCAGGCATTGGTGGTTCAACTGGCTGCCAAGTCTTTGACTCAACAACAGGCTCCGCTTGTACAACTGGAGCCTCTAGCTGAATTGCAACGGTTGCCTGAGCTTGTGATTTTGCTGGAGTCGCGGCAATAGAAGTGCGAACTGGTGCATCCGGGATGGCACTTAGTTTGTTGCCATTTTTAACAGCAGCGCCTACGAAAGTAACCAAAAGAATGACTGGAACAAGCACCCATACCAGCGAAATAATTCCAGAAAGCCCAGCTAAAGCAAGGATTACAGTTGCGGTTAGCAGCGTCATCAATGTGCGGCGGCGGCGAATAAATGCCTGTTGGCGAGGAGTTGGAGTGACGCGTTTTTGCCAACGCAACGTGGTTAGCTGACGTTTAATGCCGACAGATTTATGCAACTGCGCTTGATCGTGTCGCTTAAGAAAAATTGGAAAGAGTACGGCTGCCCACATCACGATAACGATTAAGTAGAGCAACCCAGTCATGACTCAATACGGTACGCGGAAAAACTTGAAAACCTTGGCACATAGGTTCGTGTCGCTGAAAATTAATGTCGCTTAATTCGAGTGAGCATACTTTGGGTAACTTCGTCTTGCATCAGCACATAGATGTTGTGATCGCACCAATTGCCATCTATGTGCAAAAATGACTTGCGAAGTCCTTCATACCTGAAACCCAATCGCTGAACCAGACGATTACTCGGTTCGTTTTCCGGGCGGATTGCAATCTCAATGCGATGAAGTTGTTTAGTCAAAAACAAATGGTCGCAAACCAGAGCAAGAGCTGTGGTCATCAAGCCGCGATTGGCCACTCTTTCATCGATCCAATAGCCGATGTGGCAAGACCAGAGTGAGCCAGTAACAATGTCCGACACATTTAGTTGGCCGACAAAATTCCCTTGATATTCAAGGACAAATGGCATGGCGCGACCGGTTTTAGCAGCATGCAAAATCCTGCGGGTGCTCTGCCGAAATGTAGGGGCAGGCTCTAAGTTTGGCCTAGGCGATGTGGCGTCCCATCGACTTAACCAATCTTGATTCCGGGTACGAACTTCTCGCCAAGATGCGTAGTCCCTAACCTTTAGCGGGCGAAGAACTAAATCGCCGTGTGCTAGCCGAACCGGCCAGGCACTTGTCATTGATTCGCCTGCGGATCGAGCAGCATGACTGCGACCGTTTGCCCAGCTTCAACTTTGTGAACTCCGCTCGGCACAATGATTAAGGCATCTGCAGTGCCTAGCCCAGCTAGTGGATGTGTCTCACTGTTTTCCAAGGAGCGAACTCGTGGTGTTCCAACATTGGCAGTAATTTGTGCGCGAATGTAATGCGTATCGTCCGTACTGCTCTCAATAGCTTCATCCAAAATTGCTTCTACCACCCGGTGATGAAGCGAGGTCTGCCCCATCATCCGGCGAATTAGTGGGCGCACGAATACGTCAAAAGAAAGGAGTGCGCCAACAGGATTGCCAGGCAAGACGAATACAGGTGTTTGGTCTGGCCCAATAGCGCCAAATCCCTGAGCGCCACCAGGTTGCATAGATACTCGGACAAATTCCATTCGTCCAATACTGCGCAATACTGAAGTTAACAGTTCATAATCATCGCTAGACATCCCGCAGGCCGTCAAAATTACGTCTGCTCGAACTAACTGATCTTCAAGAGCACTACGAAGTGTCTCTTCATCACTAATTAGCGGGCCTACCCGAAAAGTCATTGCACCTGCGGCAGTAGCTGCACTCGTTAGCGCAACTCCATTAATGTCTGGAATTAGTTCATCGTCTGATCCTGGATCACTGAGATCGTTACCAACAGTAAGCACAACAACGCGTGGCATTGGATGAACCAGAACCCGACCAAGCCCCGCCGCAGCTAAAAGTGCCACATGCCGCGCTGCAATCTGGGTACCACTACTGAGCAACGTGTATTGCGAATCTTCATCTGTAACAGTCACATCTTGAGCAAGAACAAGCCCAACACTGCCTAGCAATCCGACTTCAAGTGGTTCAATCGCGCGAACATGCGACAAAACAATGTCTAAGTGCTCAGGCGCTGATCGCATTACTTATCGCCAGCCAAGTGCTCTTTGATCCAAGTACGCAATTGTGGACCGAATTCTTCTCGGTCGAGTGCAAGTGAAATAACACTCTTCAAGTAAGAAAGTTTGTCGCCAGTGTCATAACGCTTGCCACGGAAAATGACGGCATGAATACCGCCACCATCTTCAGTTGGATGATCAATTAGTTGCGCAAGCGCGTCAGTTAATTGAATCTCCCCACCGGCACCTGTGCCTAAGTTAGCCAAAATTGGAAAAACCTGCGGTTGCAAAATGTAACGACCGATTACTGCATAGTTACTCGGAGCTTGACCACTTTTTGGCTTCTCAATAAGAGCAGTTACCCGCACGACATCGTCGATATGTGTTTCAACTACCTGGGCACATCCGTAGAGGTGAATATCTTCAGGAGCGACTTCCATTAAACAAAGTACACTTCCACCGAACTCTTCTAAAACTTCTAACATCTTTGGCAAAATTGGATTGCTAGCATCAATCAAATCGTCGCCAAGCATCACCGCGAATGGTTCGTTACCAACATGTCCTTTGGCAACATGAACTGCGTGTCCCAGACCTAAAGGTTCGCCCTGTCGCACGTAATGGATTGAGGCGAGGTCTGCCAACTCGGTTAGCACGCGACTCAATTCATTAGTTCCACGTTCTGCAAGTTTTTGCTCTAGGTGTGGCGCACGATCGAAATGATCTTCCAACGAAGTCTTATTGCGACCAGTGATAAAAAGTACATCGTCAAGACCAGCAGCCACCGCTTCTTCAACAACATATTGAATAGCCGGCTTATCAACGACCGGAAGCATTTCTTTTGGGGTGGCTTTAGTAGCTGGCAGGAATCGCGTGCCCAAGCCCGCAACTGGCATAACTGCTTTTGTAACCGAAGTGCGCTTTGTCATACCTTGACTTTATTCCATCAGTTGCAGATGCCCTGCCACCCACCCTTTTTGGGCTGCAGAATCTAGAGTGGAAGGATGAGCGCACAGGCAAAGCAAAATTTGCGGGTTGAAATCCAAGCACAGCGCGCAAAAATGGCTGATTCTGAACTTTTGCGCGCTGACCTAAATATCGCCAATAAAGACTGGGCCAACTTAATCAGCGGAGAAAAAGTTGCCTGCTACTCGTCTTGGGGTGCAGAGCCAGGCACTTCGCAATTGCGTAGAAAACTGCTTGAACTTGGTAAACAGGTTTTTCTTCCCATTATCAATTCCGATACCCAAATGCTTTGGGGTCTTGACCAGCCGCCATATTCAGTGAACAGATTTGGCATCAGCGAACCTGAAGTTTCAAACTTTGAGTTAACGTCAGCTGCTGCGATTATTCTGCCAGCGCTGTGCGCGGATGAATCCGGAATCAGACTTGGTAGAGGTGCCGGATATTTCGATCGGGCTTTGGCCGACATTCCTTCATATCAATTCGGCGGGCCAATAAGAATTGCTTTGCTTTTTGACGAAGAGGTTCTGCCATCTGTTCCTAGTGATGAACATGATGAGTTAGTGGATTTGGTTGTTACGCCAACTCGAACAATTCGCTGTAAAAACTAGCGGCGGTTAATTGCTGGTAGGAGTTGAACTCGATGGAGTTGACGAACTCGTTGGTGTCGCCTTATCGGTGCTAGGGGTAGCTGCCGGGGTGGCGCTTGTTGTTGCGGGTGTTGCAGAAGTTGATGCGCTACGAGAATCAGTTCGATAGAAACCGGAACCTTTAAAAACTACGCCCACTGAACCATAAACTTTTCGTAATTCTGGTGCGCCACATGCAGGGCAGTCAACCAGGGCATCGTCAGAAAATGACTGCACGATTTCAAGTGGCGCTTCACAAGCACCGCAAACGTACTGATAAGTCGGCATAACTCCCTCTCAACTACTCATATGCTACCTGTGGATAGTGAAACACCGCCAAACGGAATTTTCCTTATCGTAAAGCAATGAAAATCAATAAAGTCCGCCCATTTTTGATTGCTTACCGTAAGTGGATTGCCGCAGGTCTAGTTGCATTCGCGGTTTCGCTCCTTATAAGTGCCGGGCGAACTAGTCCATCGTTTCAAGTTGTTAGCACAACTCGCCCCATCAAAGCCGGAGCAATTATTAGAGCCAGCGATGTTCAACTTATGCCGATAAATTTTATTTGGAATAGTGCGATCTCTGAGGCCAAATCAATTGTTGGTACCCGTGCATCTCGCAGTCTCGAAAAAAATGAACCCATTAGCAGGGCGGATGTGGCGACTAAGAAGATTTTTGATCCATTAAATTCAAGTGCAGTAGCAATAACACTGCCAAAAAATTTCAGTGCCGCAGATTTGCAGGCGGGTGACAGAGTAGACGTTTACGCCTGCACCCAAACTGGCCAGGTGAAACGAGTTGCCAGAAATGCACTGGTGTTGAGCCAACACGACCGAGAGAATTTAATGGACGGTAGTGCAACTGTTTCGTTAGCAGTTAGCTCAGGTCAAGTAGAAAAGATTGCGTCCTACGACGATACGGTCCAGTTCACGTTTGTCACACTGACTAGCGCTTAAGTGGTTTCTAGGATTTATCCGTGGTGCGGCGGAACATCGTCCAGAAATTCCTGATCGCGCGAACTGTGCACAACTATGTCGTCGCGAGTTTGTTCGGGAGTTAACTCCAAATCGTTCAACAGCTTGCGTAACCGTTCCTGTGAATCGAGAGTTGAATCAGATTCTGCTTCGGGCGCCGGCGTAGCTTGCGCGTCTTGCTTGGGCAGTTCATTGTTGTCACTCACCTTCATATGGTGTAACACTTAATCTAAATAATCCAACCGGGAGTCGCTGTGCATTATCTACCGCAGGACAAATGGCAACTGGCACAGGCGCAACACCAACTTGTTGTCGCCGATTGGGTCAATCCGCGCTTGAGTCGCAGGGCATTGGGCCTAAAGCACCCAGTTGATGACTTCATGTTTGAGTACTACCCAATTAGTGCTAAAAAACTTAAAAC
The DNA here is from genome assembly GCA_947373075.1 of Actinomycetota bacterium. Lineage (GTDB taxonomy): Bacteria > Actinomycetota > Actinomycetes > S36-B12 > UBA5976 > UBA5976. Next base: position 5,917 of record CANBWF010000072.1, read on the forward strand.
TTGGCATCCTGGATTCCAATATCGCCTTGAGGCGATAGGAGATTCTGAAGATGATTTCGCTGAAAACATTTATTCAGTCTCTACTGAAATTTCAGTAAACCGCGAGTGGCTAGCCACCCAACGAGATGCAGTAATAGCCCAATTAGATTTTCTAGTTGCCAGCAATAGTCGAACCCCTCGTACTGGCTGCTTTGGATTACACGAGTGGGCAATGGTCTTGGGACAGGATGAACTCAGGCACAACGAGTGGCCGCTACGAATTGAGCAACAGCAAATTGCCAAGACAATTGATGAGGTTGGATTGCGCTGCACACATTTTGATGCATTCCGATTTTTTACAGATGAGGCAAAACCACTAAATCCGCTTCAACTGACCCGTGACGACCAACCTCAAGTTGAACAACCTGGTTGTCTGCACGCAAACATGGACTTGTACAAAATTGCGATGCGTTGGGTTCCCATTTTTGGTTCTCTCTTTGCTAGGCAGTGTTTCCGGCTAGCCCGCGAGATTCGCACAGTTGATATGCAAAGCGCTCCATACGATTTGATCGACCTTGGCGTGCAACCAATCAAGATTGAAACTGCAGAAGGACGTCTGCTCTTTGCGCAAAAACAAAAAATATTTAGTCAGCGCGCCCAAGTGTTGCGAGCACAAATGATTAAACATTTAGAAATTGCGATTTCAGTAACTAAATAACTCAGCTAAACGCGGTTTTCTGCCAATTCGCTAGACTTCACAACATGAGTGAACAACCAAATCCCCCAGAAAATCGGCGCGGTCGCCGTTCAGCGAGTCCGGTAGTAACACCGACTGCCCAACTAACTGAGAAACCTGGAGGCGTGCTGTCACGTCGAGATCGTCGACTC
>CANBWF010000073.1 GCA_947373075.1 Actinomycetota bacterium
ATTTTCGCTAATACTTCACTGCATATTTGCTAACAATTGCACCGAGTAGGTTGCGTCCGTTTCAATATTTGGACAATCTAGATTTGCTTGCCTAGCAAGAGCGTCGTGACACCCCCGTTTCGGTGCTGAAGACCTCCTCACCCCCGAGGAGGTCTTCCATTTTTCACAACATCATTTAATCCACAATCAAGTCGCAACTATGCCTTTCAAATAATGCACAATTTACGCTCCTTCTAATTGGAAGGATGAATATGAAGCAAGCACTATTAGTAAGTAGCAACCCGCTAATCATTGAAGAGTTCAACTCAATTGCTGCGTTAGTCAATGTACAACTGGTGGTTACTCAACAGCCCACACAAAGTCAATTAACGGATACGCAGCGAATCTTTGTAGATCATGAATCTGATGTAGCAGCAATAAATGCCTGCAATCTACAAAATCAAATTTCAGCAAGCACTGAAACCTCATTAGTTCTGGCAGGGGCAGCCACGCCGCATAGTTGGCAAGTGGCTGCCGAAATCGGTGCTAAACACATAGTGCTGATTCCTGAATCAAGACAATGGCTAGTTGACTACATAAAATCGGGGCCAAGCAAACTAGGGCAAGTTATAACTCTGACCGGAATCACTGGTGGCTCTGGAACAACCACAATTGCACTAGCGTTAGCGCGTGCTTGTGCACAGATAGGAAAATCAGTAACTCTTGTTGATTTAGATTTTCAGTCAGTCGGCTTGGACGTAGCTGCAGGATGTGAAAAGTCCCTTGGGTTGAACTGGTCAAAAATACAAAGTCAGGCTGCACAGGCTGATGGTGAAGCCATCATTGCCGAGTTGCCGGAAATAGAGGGAGTTCGGTTGCTTACAAATGATGTTTTACGCTCTCACCCAGATAGACAGTTACAAACTCGAATAATCGAACAACTAAGCGGCAATTGTGATTTGGTGCTCATTGATTCCGGTAGATGGCAGCCCGAATCTGTTGTCAGTGAAATTGAAATCGCCGAACGATTCTTTGTGATTCCAAATACCATCAGAGCCTGCGCAATAGGTAGAGAGATAGTCAATATTGAAACTGATCAATGTCAACAGCTTATTGTCCGTGAGATACCTGGCTCGGGACTCAGCCCAGTTATGGTGGCGGAAACTCTAGATCGGTCATTAGGCGCAGTCGTTCCAACTGATCCACGCATTTGCGAGTTGAGTGAACAAGGTCTTGCGTTAAGTGCCAATCCGTTGTCGAAATTCAATCGGCCAATTAGTGCACTAAGTCAACGATTATTCGGTGATGAAAATGTCCTACGAGTGGCTTGAACAAGTCACAAAAATTCGCGCTGAATTAGCCGCACGTCGTCAAGATGCAAATTCTCTCGGCATCGCCGAAACAATAGGTCAAGAACTGCCGCTATTAAGTGCAATCAAGAAATTAGAAATTTTTGATGAAGTTTCAACTCATATCAATGGTCTTGGCCCGTTGGAATCGCTTAGCCGCAAAACCGGTGTCACCGACATCGTTGTGAATGGCCCAGACGATGTTTGGTTTGATGCAGGCGAAGGTTTGCAGCGAGCAAATATTGGTTGGGCTGGTGAAGAACAACTGCGGGAATATGTGGCTCACTTGGTCGGACAGTTGAATCGCCGGATTGATGACGCTCAGCCATATGTAGATGCGCGGTTGCCCAGTGGGATTCGCTTGCATGCAATTATTCCGCCACTTGCACAAAATGGAACATGCCTGTCTTTACGAATTCCACAATCGCAAACTCTTACTCTGGCTGATTTACAAAGTCGCGGAATGTTCAGCGCTCAATTACGTGAAATTCTGGAACAAATAGTTACATCAGGAATTTCATTTCTAATTAGTGGCGGAACTGGAACAGGAAAAACCACACTTTTAGCCGCATTGCTAAGTGGAATAGATGCAAGTAAGCGAATTGTTGTGATCGAGGATTTGCATGAACTAGTTATAGACCATCCACATGTAGTTAGTTTGCAAGCTCGAGGAATTAATACCGAAGGGTTTGGTGAAGTACCGCTTCGAACTCTAACTAGGCAGGCATTACGAATGCGCCCAGATCGCCTAATTTTGGGCGAAGTGCGCGGCGCTGAAATTATCGATTTATTTACCGCGCTAAATACCGGGCATAGTGGCGGTTGTGCGACAGTGCACGCAAATTCCGCACAAGATGTACCCGCACGCATTGCCGGTTTGGGCCTGCTTGCGGGGTTGCCTAGTGCCGCAATTCAAAGCCTGTTTGCAACGGCCATCTCGCTAATAGTCGAACTTTCACGAACCCAAGATGGATTACGCAGAGTTACGAGTATCCATTTAGTACAACTTGTTTCCGGCACTGTGCAAACACGAATGCTTTTGGATGTCAGCGACCCAAGTAGTTTCAAAGCAGCAAAGCAGGAAATCGCAAACCTAGTTGAGAAGACAGATTGATGCTTCGAATTCTAGGCATTGGACTCACGGTTTTAGGAATTCGATTATGGGTAGCCCCAGTTAGCAAAATTCGGATACCGAATGCGCTCCCAAAGGTCTTTATGAAACCGAAACCGAAATTCGAGGAACTCCAATTGATTTCGTTGTTAACGGCAGTTCGTCAAGAACTGGTGGCAGGTCTACCCGTGAATCAGGCCATTGCAAACATAGTTCAAGAGCAGCCGATAGAAATTCTTGGTCATAGTCAAAATTCTCTCGGTGATACTGCAAATCTACTTGACGCTTTAGGTAGAGATGCAGACCAAATCGGAAGCCCTGAACTCAAACAGTTAGTAAAAATATTGAACGTAAACAAAAGTTCAGGTTCATCAATTACCCAAGCCCTCGACATGATGATTAGGACAGCACTAATCCGGCAAGAACGTACTCACCAAATAGCTGCTGAACTTTCTGGCATTAAAGCAACAATTACTGTTCTAGCATTGCTGCCAATTTTTGGATCATTTCTTGGTGTGATGATGGGCGTGAATGTGCCTTACTGGTTGTTGATGAATCCAGTTGGCTGGGGCTGCCTCACTCTGGCTTACACATTTGAAGCATTTGGCTTGCTTTGGGTCAGAAAACTAATCAGAGGTGTGAGTTGAAGTATCTTCATAACCAGAAATCTCGTAATCTGCTACTAAGCATCCCTGTCATGGTTTATAGGCCTGATATTGTCGGCGCACTTTTAGCTTGTGTGCTTTTTGCCGCGCTGCACTTTGGCATACCGCTGCTAAAAAAACTTGATCGCGATAGCTCAGATGAGATTTCTCAAGAAAACGTTTGTGAATTCATTGAAATATTTCTACTTGGTACGAATGCTGGGCTGACAAAACTGGAAACTCTAAATCTTGTTGTTGAAACTTCCGCTGGACCACTGCCCGGTGAGATAGCTGAAGTAATCACCAGATGTAATTTGGGCATTAGTTTGGTTACATCGCTGGGTTACACCGCGACAAAATATCCCAAACTTGCCAATGCGATAAGGACAATTTCCAGATCTGAGCTGACTGGAGGCCCAATCACTGAAGCACTCGAGCTGGAATTGACCTTGACTCAAGCGCAATCAGCAAATGACGCATTGCGACGGGTGCGATCGCTGTCAGTCAAGTGTGTGCTCCCACTCGGATTGTGTTTCTTGCCAGCATTCTTCTTGTTGACCATAGTTCCGATAGTTGCAAGTATGTTGCCCAAAATCTTTTCAACCATGCCGTAATCCTGTTAGTCATGAGTAGACCTTTCCACAGCATTTCCTAATTCACAGATCGCTGAACTCGAATGACATCTGAGCACTGCAGTTACAAAATCTATTCAGGACGAACAGTTTTCCAACTACAAGATCGGAGAAAAAATGTTTAAGAAATTTGGTCAGAGGTTCAACTGGAATGATGAACATGGAATGACAACAGCAGAATATGCTGTCGGCACTGTGGCCGCAGCGGGGTTTGGCAGCATCTTATTAAAGATTCTTATGAGCTCCGGAATTGAGCATTTGCTGGCCCGCGCAATTCAACACGCCTTCTCATTCCTGTTCGGGTAAAAAACTGATGTCACTGCCACACTGGTCAAGAGCGAGACGGTTACGAAGTTTCGCTCTTGATCGTGGCTTTGCAACTGCCGAATTTGCGATAGCCCTACCAGCTGTGGTTTTTGTTGGAGCCATGCTCTTGTGGGTCCTCAGCCTGTTCATAACCCAACTAGAAATTCAATCGACTTCATACTCAATTGCCCGAGATATTGCTCGAGGCCAAATGGACAGCACCAACCTAGAGAGTCATTTACCAGCTGATTACAAAGTTCGCAAAACGATTACAAATAATTTTGTAACTGTCAAAATTGATGTTCAAAAATCTTTAATGAATCAACGATTGCCGTGGGGAATTGAGTTGTCGGCTATTGCCGTCTCGGAACTGGAGCGATCAAATGCTAGCCCGGCAAATTAGTAAGACAAGACGTGTCGATGACAAAGGCAGTGTCAGCCTCTTAATGCTGACGACAATTTTTGTTGCAATTATGTTCGCTTCTGCGCTGCTGTATTTAGGTGCTGCAATTTGCATGCAGCTTAAATTGGCAAACTCTGCAGATTTGGTCGCACTTGGCGGGGCAACTGAATTCTTAGCCGACCAACCCAACCCCTGCCAAGCCGCAAAAGCTGTAGCGCAACAAAATCGGGTGGAATTGGTGCACTGTGAAGTCCAGAACTTATCTGTGTCAGTAAAGGTAGGAATTTCAACAACTAATCTCATTCGGCGCGTAGGTGTTGCCACTTTGACTGCTCAAGCAAAAGCTGGCTTGTAGTGTCCCAAGATAAAAGATGTAATAGATTGGGACACAAGGAGAACCGATGTTGCTAACCGTGAACCAAGACAATCACCGAACAGTAATTGCTGCTGATGGGGAGATTGACTTGTCTACCTCAGGGCAACTTGATGACGCTGTAGTTGAAGCCTTAGGACAGGAAACTTCGCATCTAACTCTTGATTTATCGGAAGTTACCTTTCTCGATTCAAGCGGTTTGGGCGTAATTGTTAAAGCACTTAAGCGGGCAAAGGAAGCTGGGACAGTTTTTGATGTTGTGGCAGCAAATGACCGAGTTCTTAAAGTTTTCAAATTAACTGGCCTAGATGCTGTTGTTGAGATTTACCCAACACTTGATGGTGTCCCAGGACAGTAACGGTAACGATTTTCACGATTACCAACCATCGGCTAGAGTAAGTCTTTGTTGTAACAAGCGCCCGTAGCTCAACGGATAGAGCATCTGACTACGGATCAGAAGGTTTGGGGTTCGAATCCCTACGGGCGCGCTTCGCATTTCTGCAGCACTCAAGTTTTAATTAGTTAGTTTCTTGGTCATAGACCAACGTATAGTTTCGTAGCCTTCCGATAAGTACAAATTCTGCGCAATCTTGTTGAAGCCAAAAACCGAGAGACTAACTGAGATGCCTTCTTGTGTGCGTACAAACTCTTCAATGTTGCGCATGGTTGCGCGACCTAAACCTTGACCCCGCAGATTTTCATCGATTTCGATGTCGTAGATGAACCATTCACCAGCACGGTCTGCTAGCCAGACGGCGCCGACTTTTTCATCGTCATTCCATACTGTGAATACATAATTACCTTCAGATAGCTTGCCTTCAGGAATCGTTTGCGCGATGTTCGTAGCAACGTTCTCATCTGCTGCTTCTGCGGTCATACCCGCCATAATGAGTTCATTTCGGTATTCGACCCAGACCCGAGCATTCCAAATTTCGAAATCCTCATCAAGCATTTTCTCTAAGCGAGTCATAGAAACTGATTTTACTCATCACTTGGCGTAACGGGGCAGAAAATTCGCCTGCATAGGTAGTCTTTCTTTATGATCGCTCAGCGCAAACTTGGCCCGTACAAGGTATCTGCAATCGGCATGGGATGTATGCCATTGTCATTTCCACATGACCGTGACCCGAATCTGATTAATGATCCTGAACGGGCAATCGCCGTTCTTCATGCTGCGCTTGATGCTGGTATTACTTTGTTCGACACCGCGGACATTTATGCTGCAACATGGAACACCATGGGCCACAACGAAGTCCTTGTTGGCAAGGCATTTCAGAGTTGGGCTGGGACACCTGAACAAAAAGCGAAAGTGATTCTGACAACCAAAGCCGGGATTACGCGTGAAGAAAATGGGACGATGTTCGGGCATTCAGGTAGAAATGCATCGAAGCACTATCTATATAGAGCAGTTGAAGCGTCAGCATCGCGAATGGGTCTTTCTCGAATTCCACTTTGGCAGCATCACCGCACTGATCCTTCAATTTCATACGAGGAACAGTTCGATAACGTCATGACACTGAAAGAACACGGGTATGTTGCCGAGATTGGCTTGAGTAATGTCAATGCTGCGATGCTCCGACATGCGATAAAGGCCGGCGGAACACCGGCCCAAGGGGGAATCATCTCGGTACAGAATGAATACAGTCCGAACTACCAACACTGGGCTGAAGTTATTGATATTTGTAACGAGTACGAAATCGCATTTCTGCCTTGGTCTCCACTCGGTGGCGGTGGCAATTTCAGGCGACTAGCATCTGGCGAGATTGGTTCATTCGCATCGATGGCCGAACAAAAGGGCGTCTCTGCGTATGCACTGGCAATTGCCTGGCACCTCGCACAATTTCCAACTTCTATTCCAATCCCTGGTGCCTCGAGAGCTGCCTCAATTCTCGATTCGCTATCAGGTACAGAGATATCGCTTTCTGCGGATGAGATTGCGGAACTCAATAACAGCTGCCCAACTGATAC
>CANBWF010000074.1 GCA_947373075.1 Actinomycetota bacterium
AGGCATCTTGGGGGCCTTTTTCGCCAGGAAGCAATTCATGTCCGAGTTTGCCATCGCCTGCCACGTAGTTAAGTCTATCGGGCAACTGAGTTGGCGGCCGACTTGATACGGCTGCGCTAGCAAAAGCGAGACAATATGAATGTGAATATTCCGCAGGAACTTATGAGCTTGGTTGGCCAAGCGCTGGATAGTCCCGAAGACGGCCCAAAAGTGGCTCTGGCTGTTCGCCAAACGCTTGATGCTTTCGCTGCGGAACACCCCGGGCGCAGCGTAGAAGTACGGGTGCCGCCCTATCGTGTTGTTCAGGTTATTGGCGGTTCTACACACAGAAGGGGTACGCCACCGGCTGTGGTTGAAATGGCTCCAACAGCTTGGCTAGAACTAATTAGCGGGAATACAGATTGGCAGAGCCTGCTGGAAAATGGACAAATTTTTGCCAGTGGAGTTGGCAGCGATCTATCTGAGTTCTTCGGCTCGCAAGCTAGTCAAAGTTAACTACACCAATGAGGCCTTGCTAGGCAATTTCTGGTCTTAGCCAAATAGTGCCGGCAAAGTCTTTTCGCTAGCCTCGCGTAAATCACTAAGCGCAAGCGTTACCTCAGCACCATAAACATTTTCAATTCGAAGTGCCTGGCCTGAAACTGCGTGCTCTTGCCCAATCTTGGAATCAACTACCCCAATTCGGGTTGAAGTGAAACCACGAGCTTCACACATTGCAGAGAAACGCATTTCTTCACTACGTGGCACAGCTACAACTGCGCGAGTAGCGGATTCACTCCAAAGAAATACAAATGCATCTAAATTGTCTGGAACCCATACTCGAGCACCAATATCTGCGCGTAGGGCCATTTCAACTAGTGTCTGCGCCACGCCGCCATCACTGACATCATGAGCCGCGCTAAGCATGCCGTCGCGCGAACCAGCGACCAAAATTTCAGCAAGTGTGCGTTCTTTGTTCAAATCCAAGACTGGCGGCAACCCACCAAGGTGTGCGTGAATTTCGTGTGCCCATTCTGAACCGGCAAGTTCATCAGCAGTATCGCCAAGCAAGTAAATAAGTTCGCCATCTTCATGCCATGCCATCGGAGTACGACGATTCACATCATCGATTACCCCTAGAACACCGACAACTGGAGTTGGGTGAATTGCTACATCAGCAGTTTGGTTATAGAACGAAACGTTACCGCCTGTTACTGGTGTGCCCATGTCTAAACAAGCATCAGCCAAACCAGTTACTGCTTGCTCAAATTGCCACATAACAGCCGGATCTTCCGGTGAACCAAAGTTCAGGCAGTTGGTTACAGCTAGCGGCACTGCGCCCGTCACTGCAACGTTTCGATAAGACTCAGCAAATGCCAACTGGGCACCGCGGTACGGATCAAGAGCTGCAAAACGAGCGTTGCAATCAGTTGAAACAGCTACTCCAAGACCAGTTTCTTCATCTACACGAATCATTCCACTGTCTTCTGGCTGAGCCAGCACAGTGTTACCCATGACATAGCGGTCGTACTGTGAGGTAACCCAAGTTTTCGCAGCCAAGTTTGGCGCTGCAACCATGCGTAATAAAGTTTCGCGGATATCTTGCGCGGTGGTTGGACGAGCAAGACGCTGCGCAGTCGGTGCATCACTCTGGCGCGCGTCTAACCACTCAGGTCGTGCATAAGGGCGTTCATAAACTGGGCCGTCGTGAGCAACAGAACGTGGCGGTACGTCAACAATCTGCTCGCCATGCCAGTCAACGGTTAGTCGGCCAGATGCATTTACCTCACCGATTACAACTGCTTCAACATCCCACTTCTTGCAGACTGCTAAAAACTCTTCAACCTTGTCTGGAAGCACAACTGCGCACATGCGTTCTTGTGACTCACTCATCAAAATTTCTTCTGGCGAAAGGGTGTGATCGCGCAGCAATACGCGGTCGAGCCACACATGCATGCCACCTTCGCCGTTACTTGCAAGCTCACTTGTCGCGCAAGAAATTCCGGCGCCACCTAGGTCTTGGATACCTTCGACAAGACCTGAATGTAGCACTTCAAGTGTGCACTCAATCAGCAGCTTCTCCATGAATGGATCGCCAACCTGCACGCTTGGACGTTTTGCTGGGCCATCGGCATCGAAAGTTTCGGAGGCAAGAACACTCACGCCACCAATGCCATCGCCACCAGTTCGTGCGCCATACAAAATAACTAAATTTCCAACCCCAGAGGCGGCAGCTAAATGAATGTCTTCATGTTTCATGGTGCCAACACAAAGCGCATTTACCAATGGATTGCCCTGATAACTCGGGTCAAAAACAATTTCGCCACCAATGTTTGGCAAACCTAAACAGTTGCCGTAACCACCAATGCCAGAAACAACACCAGTTAAAACACGGCGAGTATCTGGATTGTGCGGGTCACCAAAACGAAGTGGATCCATAACAGCAACCGGACGAGCGCCCATTGAAATGATGTCGCGCACAATTCCACCAACTCCAGTAGCAGCGCCCTGGTATGGCTCAACATAAGAGGGATGATTGTGTGATTCAACTTTAAATGTGACAGCCCAGCCATGGCCGATGTCTACAACACCAGCGTTCTCACCGATACCGACAAGTAGTGCATCGCTATGCGGTGCTTTCTCGCCAAACTGACGAAGGTGAACTTTGCTGGATTTGTAGCTGCAGTGTTCCGACCACATAACTGAATACATCGCGAGTTCAGATGAAGTTGGGCGGCGGCCCAAAATCTCCTTGATGCGTTCGTACTCATCAGCCTTGAGGCCAAGTTCTTTAAATGGCTGTTCTTGAACTGGCGATTCTTTCGCCTGGCCAACGGTATCTACAGTCATGCGTTGACCGCCTGTCCAGAAAGCAAACTAGTTAATACTGAAGTGAAGAAGCCCAATCCATCTGTTGTAGGACCAGTAAGTTCCTCAACTGCATGTTCTGGATGAGGCATTAGACCCACAACGTTGCCTGCTTCATTGCAAATCCCAGCGATGTCGCGGCGACTACCATTTGGATTTAGGTCTAGATAGCGCGCAATCACGCGCCCTTCAGCTTCAAGTTGATCGAGGGTGTAGTCGTCGGCTACGAAACCACCTTCACCATTTTTTAGCGGAGCCACAATTTCTTGGCCGACTGCATAATCGCGAGTCCAAGCTGAAGAATTATTTTCGATTTTTAGTTTTTGGTCACGGCAAATGAAATGCAAGTGATCGTTACGAGTCAATGCGCCTGGCAATAGATGTGACTCACACAAAATCTGGAAACCATTACAGATGCCTAGTACTGGCATACCTTCACGAGCTGCTTCGATAATTTTTTCCATCACTGGCGCAAAGCGGGCAATGGCACCGCAGCGCAAATAGTCACCGTAAGAAAATCCACCGGGAAGCACGACCGCATCTACGCCATGTAAGTTGGCGTCTCCGTGCCAAAGTGAAACAGCGTCGCCACCAGCAATTGATACTGCACGTACCGCGTCTTGATCATCTAACGAACCGGGGAAGGTTACAACGCCTACCCTTGCGGTCATTTTTGAACCTGCACAGTGAAATCTTCAATTACCGGGTTACTAAGCAGAGTCTCGGCGATGTGATTGATCTGCGCAAGCTTCTCATCAGTTACTTCGCCATCAATCGTGAGCACAAACTGTTTGCCCTGACGTACATCACTAACGCCTGACAGCCCTAAACGGCCAAGTGCGCCAAGTACGGCCCGACCTTGCGGGTCAAGGATTTCTGGCTTTAATTTAACATCAACGACAATGCGCACCATGAGCACTCCAGCGCTAGTAAGTGGGTTAGCCTTCAGTCTACTTGATGACTCTTTTCTTGGGCTTCGGGCGTCCCACTGTAAAAAATAAATTTGGGGCAAGCGCCAGATGTTCCAGGTCTACGGAGTCAGACTGGGCAGATGGCGCCCAGGTTCCTTTAAATCTTGAATCTGGCAAATATGAATCGAACGTAATTGCTAATCCCAGAGACTTTGTCGCGATTTCGCAGAATGAAAAGTGCCCTTACTGCGAAAGCTAGCGGCCCAAAGACTCGAGTGAATATTTTGGCTCTAGCCTGTAAATCTGCGCTAGTACCCCATCCACTACCTGAACTATCTGTTGGATGAACGGCCATTGTCACCGGCAAGAAATGTGCTTTCTGGTGACTCTTAAGCAGGTCACAAATAAAAATGTATTCATCGCCTAAGTAATTAACTGCGCCCGCGCCAAACTCTTCATCGAATCTGATGTCGTCGGCCCGCACTGCTGCAACATTAATTAACATTTCGTAGGTTGCTGCTTTTGCGCTGTTGAATCGTGTTAGCCAAGTGGTATTTGCTGGATAGGTTTTCCGCAGGTTTCCGGTCTGATCAGTTGCTTGGCCTAAGACCAGTGAACACTGGCAACTTTCTAGGTGAGCTACTACTTGATCAAGATTTTCTAATTTGAATTCGATGTCATCATCAGCAAAAACCAAATATTTACCTTGAGCAACATCAATTGCAGTATTTCGGCTTTTGGCTACGCCTTTGGAATCAAGTTCGACGACTCTCACATCAGAGCGGGAAGGTGGCGCAGGAAACTCGATCCGATCTGGGTTCTGCACAACTATTAGGATCTCTTGATCGTCACGTTGCAACGGTAATTTAATGTTTGCAGTCCGACTAGCCAATGTTGAATAGGCAATAGTTAACCGAGTGAACGTCGCTCCACTCTCGCCTGAATTCACTTCGTCAACCAATCAAATCTCTGGCAAACAGAAACTACGACTTGTTTGCCAGAATTGTTAGTGATCTGCGAATAGCGTCTTCAACTTCGTCCATCTTCTCTTGACTAACCACAAGATCCTTGATGATGTCATCGAAGTTCACTGAAGTTAAATCAAGTGCCACGGCAGTCGGATTTATTGCTGGCAAGCCAACACCCATTGAGTAATCGCGATACTTGATACCGTTGCCGTGCACAGCATCTTCAAAGCCATCGAATGTAATTAGCGCACATGGAATTCCGTAACTTTGACATGAAATATAAATATGCATCGCACTAGTTACAACTGCGTCGTATTTATTTAGTTCTTCAAGCAAAGCGCGGATATCAGTTGGATGGCCAACCAGAACATCGAGTTCGTCCATGTTTGCTGGCTTGACTAATGGGATTGCTAAGTGGGTAAAGTGACGAACAAGGGCAAGGCGGCCATTTGTGGCACCACGAGTAATTGGGATGATGCGTGAAAGCAAAATTCCTGGGTCACCGAAGCTATCAACGTCTGGCCCACCGGATTTCTTAACTACTTCAGCAGTGATCGGACCTCGCACAGAAACATATTCGGCGCTGTTATTAAGTTCTAGGTCGTCAGTACTAATACCTGTTCCACAAACGATTGAATTAGATTTGATAAACCGGCCGATAGACCCAAGACCGATGATGTGGTCTTTCTTGGCCACTCGAGATACCGACTGATGGAAAATTTTGGCATCTGTGTAATTGCTTACTATGAGCGGGCTTAACCAATCGCCAAAGTTACCTGGGAACGGCCGTGGCCACCAAGCTAAGAGAACTTCTTCTGTTGCGGGCTTAGTCGCATACAGCGAAAAAGTTTTTGCTGCGTCAATCGTGTTGGCTTCAACTTTTGTCGGAATGTAAGACGCCTGGAATTTTGCTACCACTGCCTCTAAAGATTCGGTGGTTCCATTTTTTCCTTCAGCCAAGATGCTGTTTAGGGATGCAGTTCGGGCTGGATCACCTTTCGGCGCTTTACCAGCGACTAAAAGTCCGGTAATCCCGGAGCCATCAACCATGCGGCGAAGTTTTCTAGCTGTACCTGAAGGTAACAAGTCCTCAATTTTTTTGGCGACCGAAAGGCCTCGAGCCCGCAGACTCTTTTTCTTTTTACCGCCACCAGCGCGTGTATGTTGTTCAACTTTGCCCTTGAACTCTGCAACATTGCCACTTGAGCCAAAGGTGAAGAATGCATTTTGTGTGGAATTGCCACGGCCAACTACACAACCAGATGGAATGATTTGGAAGGTTAGGTTTGCGGCATTGGCGCGCCAGGCTTCTTCCAAAAAGTAGTCGTCAGTTGCCCGCAGTGTCGAGGCCTTTTCAAGATTGTGCGCATCAACGATCAGCTTGCGTGCCTGTGAAGTCGTGTTTAAGCCCCAAAAACATGGTTCCCAGAATCGGGCGCGGCCCTCGTAGCCAATCTTCAGCGCTGGGCCAAAACCGCGGGTGAATCCGATCAAATCTGCTGTGGTGTTCACTACATAATCTGGAATCGATAGCAAGTTGCAGTCAACATCGATCCAGAAAACTTTTTTATCTGGATGCTGCGCGCATACATCAGCAATGAATCCGATTTTCTTACGGCAAATATCCGGCCACTCTTCGCCTTCTTGCTTTTGAATCTCTCGAAGCTCATAGGCTAAGCCCAAATTTTCCAGATTCTTGCGTAAATTATCCGCGTGGGCGCGGTAATAATCATCATCAGTGAAGAATGAACAGACGATAACGTCTTTGTAATCCATGGATTTGTCTCCCGATAGTCGGTAATTTCGCCGAATGAATTTGCTTCCCAACCCTAACACACGCGCTATGAACGCCTTAGGGCCCGACGCTCGGTAGAATGAGTCAGTGCCTGAAAATTTGACGCGAGATAAACAGGGTCCG
>CANBWF010000075.1 GCA_947373075.1 Actinomycetota bacterium
ATTGCCTTGATAGTCGGCTTTTGATTTTCGTTTGTCGGTGGAACTTTTGGCAGTCGGAAAATGATTGCGGCAGAGATTAAGAACGTTAACGAGTCAATGGCATATGAACTTGTCGGACTCATGCTCGTGACAACTATTCCACCAAGTGAAGTACCAAAGATGAATGTCGCATTCCTGGTCAAGCCGCTTAGTGCACTTGCAGCTGCCATCTGATCTCGCGGCACAACTCTAGGAATAATCGCATCAAGTGATGGGCGTTGAATTCCATCGAGCGATGCCATGACTAAGGCCAGTACATAAATTGGCCAAAGCATCGGTTTGTGCAGGTGCGCGTTGATAGCGAGAAATAGGACGCTTATAAAAAACGAGAGTTCAGTAAAGATGGCAATCGATCGCCGGTCGCGAGCATCTGCTAATACGCCACCATAAAGTCCAAAGATAATGAGCGGAATAATTTCGAGCGCACCTAAGAGTCCGACTGCAACGTATGAGCCGGTTAGTTGTTTAACCTGAAAGGGAAGCGCAACGTAGGTAAAGAATGAACCAAAGCCACTAATGGTTGAGCTAGTCCAAAGTAATCGGTATTGCGGATTGATTTTTAGTGGACTTAGGTCAACACGCCAACTGGATTTCTGTTTTTCCTGAGGCTCAGAAGTCATAGAGACATTCTGCCTGACTCTTTGTAATTATTCTCGGCAGGAATTCGGACAGTGGTCACCTGTTGCGACTGTTGCATTCCTCTTAGTTAGTTATAAGACTGTTCGGATGTTGGGTATGCACCACTGGCAACATCTTTTGCCCATTGATCGCTAGCTGAGCCGACAATTTCGCGCAGATTTGCATACGGTTTCACAAACTTGGGTAACGGACCCCCGGTAAGTCCTAATAGATCCTGCCAAACAATAACTTGAGCGTCAGTGGCTGCGCCAGCGCCGATTCCAACGGTTGGGATTTGAATCGCATCAGTTATCTGTTTCGCCAATTCTTGTGGCACTACTTCCAAGACAATTGCGCATGCCCCAGCTTGTTCAAGAGCAATTGCATCTTGCATTAGTTGTTCAGCAGCTTCGCCTCGTCCTTGCACCCGGTAACCCCCTAGTTGATGCACAGATTGTGGAGTTAAGCCGATGTGTCCGACAACTGGAATTCCTGCATCAGTCAGGGTTCGAACTGTTTCGGCCATACGCACTCCGCCTTCAATCTTGACTGCGTGTGCGTTGCCTTCCTTCATGAATCGAGTTGCAGTTGCCAACGCTTGCGCTGGAGATTCTTGATAAGAGCCAAATGGTAAATCAGCGATGACCATCGCACGTTTGCTGCCGCGTTCTACCGCAGCAACAAGTGGTAGCAGCATTGCCGTAGTAATTGGCAAAGTAGAGGAGTAGCCATAAACCACCATTGCTGCAGAGTCACCAACTAAAAGTGCGGGAAATCCTGCGTTATCAAAAATCTGAGCGGTCATGGCGTCGTAACAAGTAATCATTGGCCATTTTTCGCCACGTGCTTTTGCAGATATAAAGTCAGACGTTGTGACGCGTCGATTTTGGTTACCGCCATACAGTGATAGATCTGCTGACGTGTCTGAGTTAGACATTTTTTTGCTACTCCAATCTCGAAGCTGGATACCAGTCTCCGGACACTTAAAGCCTATGGCAGAGTGTGGCAACTATCTAATTAGCGGGATTCTTGCCAGCGATTTGTCATTGGTAGGCGCCGATCGCGACCGAACGCGCGTCTAGATACTTTGGCACCTGGCGGATACTGACGGCGCTTGTATTCAGCATGATCAGTCATACGTAAAATTCGCTCAACAGTTTCGGGGGCAAAACCCATGGCAATAATGTCTTGGGCGCTCGTGTCGTGCTCAACATAAGCACGCAAGATCGCATCAAGTTCGTTGTAGTCAGGTAAAGAATCGGTGTCTAACTGTCCTGGCCGAAGCTCAGCACTCGGTGGTTTCTCAATACTGTTTTGCGGAATAGGGGGAGTTTGGCCAAGAGCCAACGCATGTTCGTTTCGCCAACGCGCAATTTCCCAAACATCAGTTTTAAATAAATCTTTAATTGGGGCGTAGCCACCAACAGCGTCGCCGTAAATAGTTGAGTAGCCCACAGCAAGTTCACTCTTATTGCCGGTTGCTAAAACTAAATGACCCTCTTGATTTGAGATTCCCATAAGAGTGGTGCCACGCACACGAGCTTGCAGATTTTCTTGCGCAACTCCAGTAAAGCCAAGTTCTTCCAAATATGCGGCAACCATTGGTTTGATTGGCGTGATTCGAAAATTAAGTCCAGTTGCGTTAGCTAATGCTTGTGCATCGCTGATCGAGTGCTCCGAAGAAAATTCAGATGGCATGGCGACACCAAAAACTCGCTGCGGACCAAGTGCGTCTACGGCAATCGCTGCTACAACTGCTGAATCGATGCCACCAGATAGCCCGAGCAATACTGAATTAAAACCGTTCTTATTTACATAGTCTTTAAGTCCAACCACTAACGCCGTGTAGGTTTCAGCGTTGCGTGACAATCTTTCGGTGGCCAAACTTTCAAGCGGCTTTATGTCTGCAGAGTTGCCAGTTTCCAGTTGAACTACGCTCTCGCCAGAAGGCAGAACTGTATGTTCGCCAGCTGGCGTTAAATCTAGATCGCTAATAAGTATTTGAGTTTCAAACTGGGCTGCGCGAGCAACGATTTCCCCGCGGGCGTCAACGATGATGGAGTCGCCCTCAAAAACTAGTTCGTCTTGGCCGCCCACCATGTTTACGTAAGCCACTGGCATTTTGCATTGCTTGGCTCGGGAACTAACTAGTTCTAGGCGAACATCATCCTTGTCTCGTTCGTATGGCGAGCCATTAAGCACCACGAGAAGGCTGGCATTTGTTTTGGCGATATTCTCCATGTGTTCGCCGTCTTGCCATAAGTCTTCGCAAATAGCGATTGCGATGTCTATTCCGAAAGCGCGCACCACAACAGTTTCAGTGCCAGGCACGAAGTAGCGGTATTCATCAAACACCCCGTAGTTGGGCAAGTGGTGTTTCGCGTAATGAGTAACAATTTGTCCGCGATAAATAACAGCGGCGCAATTAAGGGGAGCACCGCGTGGAACGCCAAGTGTTATTGCATCGGTTGACGAGGTGCCTTTTAGATATCCAACCAACACCAAGACATCGCCAAGACCTGCTTCAGCAAGTCGCCGTGCAAGTTGCTGCGTTTGTGCCTCGCTTGCTTCTTGAAAAGACGGGCGAAGTGCTAAATCTTCAATTGGGTAGCTGGTGATTAGCATCTCGGGCAAAGCCACAATTTGAGCACCACTTGCGGCAGCTGATTGCACGGCAGAAAAGGCTAGTTCTGCGTTTCCCACTAAATCGCCCACCACAGGGTTTACCTGGGCTAAAGCTAGGCGAATATTAGGCATATCCTTAGCCTACTTGGGAAAACTATCTCTGAATTATTAACACAGTGGTAACACGGGCTAACCATAATGTAACTATGAATAAGCAGACTGATTTCGTATTGCGCACTATTGAAGAGCGCGACATCAGATTCGTGCGCCTTTGGTTTACTGACGTTTTAGGCATGCTCAAATCTGTGGCTATTGCGCCAGCTGAACTTGAAGGTGCTTTCGAAGAAGGCATCGGTTTTGATGGCTCAGCGATTCAAGGTTTTGCCCGTATCTCCGAATCTGACATGTTGGCCAAACCAGATCCAGAAACTTTCGCTATTTTGCCGTGGCGTGGTGAACACAATGGTGTTGCTCGCATGCTCTGTGACATTGTCATGCCAGACGGTGAACCTGCAGATGCAGATCCGCGCAATGTGTTGAAGCAAGTACTTACTAAAGCCGCGAAGATGGGGTACCAGTGTTACACCCACCCGGAAATCGAATTCTTCTTATTCAAAGATGCTCCAGTAGCTGGTCAGCAGCCGGTTCCAGTTGATGACGTTGGCTATTTTGATCATTCACCTAGTGCAACTGGTTATGACTTCCGTCGTCAGGCAATCACGATGCTTGAAGCGATGGGCATCTCAGTTGAATACAGTCACCATGAAGGTGCGCCTGGCCAGCAAGAAATTGATTTGCGTTATGCCGATGCACTCACAACTGCTGACAACATCATGACATTCCGTGTTGTTATGAAAGATGTAGCACTTTCGCAAGGCGTCTACGCATCTTTCATGCCAAAACCGTTTGCCCAATTCCCAGGCTCGGGTATGCATACTCACATGTCACTTTTCGAAGGCGACACCAATGCGTTTTATGAAGAAGGCGCTCCGTATCAGTTAAGTGCGGTTGGTCGACACTTCATAGCTGGCATTCTTAAGCACGCTCCAGAGATGACTGCCATCACAAATCAGTGGGTTAACTCTTACAAGCGCTTGTCTGGGGGAGACGAAGCCCCATCGTATGTGTGCTGGGGTCATAACAATCGGTCAGCGCTCGTGCGAATCCCTATGTACAAGCCGTCTAAAGGAAATTCGACTCGAATTGAATTCCGTTCACTTGACTCTGCCTGCAATCCGTACCTTGCATTCTCGGTTGTGTTAGCTGCCGGACTTAAAGGCATTGAAGAAAAATATGAATTGCCACCGGAGGCTGAAGATAACGTTTGGTCGTTAACTGATGCAGAACGTGAAGACATGGGCATCGCGCACCTTCCACGCTCGCTTGGCGAAGCTATCGCTGCCATGGAAAAGAGCGAACTGGTTGCAGAAACACTTGGCGAACACGTATTTGAATTTTTCTTGCGCAACAAACGCGCAGAGTGGGATGAATATCAGTCGCAGGTTACTGCTTTTGAGCTAGATCGTTACTTGCCAGTTCTTTAATAGGCGTTAATCGAGCACAACTCTAAATGCACTCATGTCCGGCGCTGCTCCACCGCGTACATGGCCGTAGGGCGCCTGGACTGTTGCTTGCAAGAAGTCGATAACTTCGGCAGAAATTTCCTCACCTGGCAGCAAGTTAGGAATTCCCGGCGGATAAGCGGCAACACTTTCGGCAGAAACTCTTCCCACTGCGTCCTTGGCTGAAACAACTTCAGTTAAACCAACGTAGGCATCTCTTACTGTCATGTGAGTCTTTCCTGGTGCAGGTAAATCAAGTGCTACTGAATCGGTTTGGTCTTCGTGCGGCAGTGAATTTAAAGCGCTAGCGATCGCTTCAACATTAGGTGTTACTCCCGCACCACAAAGCATCAGAAGTACTGAACCTGTAGCAAGTTCACAATGGATTTTGAATTCATCAAATAGGTGAGCCCGAGCTGAATAACCACTGATGCCACCGACTGCTGTGTTAATCGCGATGCGCAAAGGTTCGAGGGCCACGACATCTTCGTAGGCCATGAGTTGCGGTGCAATATCTACGAAGCGATTGGCGGACGAAATTTCCTGGCGCAAAGAATCCATGGAGTTCAAGCTTCGTCCGATGTATTCTTTTCCGTGCGCCGCCATAGTCATTCGTGCGATGTCTAGTGAGGCAATGAGTAACGAGCTGACACTAGTTGATTGCAAAGATTTATAAACACGATCTAAAAGCGGTTCAAGTTTTTGGGCAAACTCTCCAGCACCTAAATGCAGCATTGCTGATTGACTTAAACTTCCGGCTAATTTGTGTGTACTACTAATGACTACATCGGCGCCCTGCGAAAGTGCATTTGCTGGAATATCCGGGTGGAATCCCAAATGAGAACCCCAGGCTTCATCAACTACAAGTGGGATGCCCGCCTCGTGTGCAACCTGCGCTAAGCCTGCGACATCTGCAACCGCACCAAAATAACTAGGGGTGACAACATAAGCAGCAACCGCATCTGGCGTTTGCGCTAATGATTCGCGAAGTTGTTCTGGGGTAATTCCGTTTGCAATACCTAAGTGTTTATCAATAGATGGAATAACAAATGAGGCTGCTAGACCACTAAATGCCAGTCCATCGATTACTGATGAGTGAACGCTGCGTTGCAACACAATACGGTCGCCCAATGCCCGCAAGGCTAAGCAGGCCATTAGATTGCCCATGGATGCGCCATTAGTTAAAAACCAAGTGCGCTTAGCGCCCCAGGCATCAGCGGCTAGGAGTAAAGATTCATCTAGTGCAGTTGGGTACGAGCCAACATCGATTCCGTCAATCAGTGTTTGCACGTCGAGGCCCAAAATATGTTTGCCAAAAAATTCGGAAAGTTTCGGGTGTGACAAATCACTAACTTGGTGGCCTGGTACACCAAGCCTTAGGTAATGCTGGTTTGCATAGTTCTCGATTGCATCAGCATATGGAGTTCGCCTTTGATCCATAACTGGCAACTTAGCACTGCAAGCGATTGTTGTCTGAGTTTTAGTGTCAAAGAGTCGTGACATGTCCTGCTAACGCTAGAATTTTCTAAAGCCCAAAACGGGGCAAATCGTTGGAGGATAAATGAGTGCGCAAGCATCAACCGCAGTTTTAGGTGATACCTGGGTTGCCAAGGCATCTAATAAATCACAATCGCTAATTCGTAACGCTAGCTTGATTTTTGGCTTGACTGCATTAACTGCACTTT
>CANBWF010000076.1 GCA_947373075.1 Actinomycetota bacterium
AGATCTTCAGAATTAGTTAGATACGGCGAAATCGTTGTTGCCATCTCTTTACCCAATTCAACTCCCCATTGATCGAAGGAATTAATTCCCCAAACGATGCCTTGGACAAAAACCATGTGTTCGTAAAGGGCAATCAAAGAGCCCAAAGCAAACGGATCAATTTCATCCAATGTAATCAATGTGGTTGGGCGGTTGCCAGGCATCACCTTGTGGGTAACTAAGTTTTCGGCGGTACCCGCTTGCTGAACCTGCTCTTTAGTGCGACCAAAAGCCAACACTGTCGCCTGCGCGAGGGCATTACTTACCAGCACATCGTGGTGATCACCGGCTGGATTATGCGATTTAGCTGGAACCAAAACATCGCAAGCAACTATTGATGTTCCTTGATGCAACATTTGGTAGAACGAATGCTGACCATTTGTGCCAGGCTCGCCCCAATAAACAGCGCTAGTTTGAGTTGGAACTGCTTCGCCAGCGTTTGTTACAGACTTGCCATTACTTTCCATGATGAGTTGCTGTAAGTAGGCAGGGAAACGCTTTAAGTATTGGTCGTAAGGCAAAACCGCAACTGTTTCAATATCTAGAAATGATCGGTTCCACAAACCAATTAAGGCCATCAACATTGGAACGTTCTGTTCTGGCGGCGAAGTTTTGAAATGTTCATCAATTGCATGGAAGCCGGCAAGAAGTTTCTCAAAATTCTCTGGTCCAATTGCAAGCATCGTCGAAAGACCAATACTTGAGTCCATCGAATAACGGCCACCAACCCAATCCCAGAATCCAAACATGTTGTTCGGATCAATGCCAAAATCAATTACACGTTGGCGATGAGTTGATACAGCGACAAAATGTTTGGAAACTGCGTCTGTTACATCTGCGGGCACTGCCACAAGTAAAGCTTCGCGTGCAGTTGCTGCGTTCATCATGGTTTCGATAGTGCTAAATGTCTTGCTGGCCACAACGAACAGCGTCTCAAGTGGATTAACTTGTTTAAGCACTTCAGAAACATCAGTTCCATCGACGTTGCTAACAAAATAGAAGCTCAGATTACGATCGCTGTAGTTACGTAGAGCTTCGTATGCCATTACTGGCCCTAGGTCTGAGCCACCAATTCCGATGTTGACGATATTGCGAATTGGTAGTCCTGTTGCGCCAAGCCACTGACCTGATCGCACTTGGTTAGCCAGAACTGACATCGAATCCAAAACAGCATGAACATCGGCCACGATGTCCTGGCCATCAACCATCAATTCGGCAGATTTGGGCAGACGCAGAGCTGTGTGAAGTACTGCGCGATCTTCGGTGTTATTGATGTGCGCACCCGCGAACATTGCATCGCGAGCAGCCTCAACACCCACTTGCCGAGCTAAATTCAGCAATGACTCAATAACTTGGGAATCTACCCGCTGGCGGCTGAAATCAAGAGTCAGCGGACCAGCCTGAAATGTTAGACCAGCAACTCGGTCACTATCAACATCAAATAGTTCACGAATGTGTTGTGATTTACGCTGTTGCGCAAGTGAAGTTAGGTGTGTCCATTCGCTACATTTAAATCCTGGCGTACTTTGCATCTGTTGGGCTCCGACTATCTGGGTGAGATGTTCTGTACGCTAAGAATACGCGCACTAGTTATGGAGACACTGTGGCAACCTACGAAAACATCACTCACATCGGCATGATCGGCCTTGGCCGCATGGGAGCCAACCTGGTCCGTCGCATTACTCGCGCCGGTTTACATTGTGTGGTCTACGACACCGATAGTGCTGTCGCTCAAAATTTAGCCGCAGAAAATCCAGAGCAGATCACTGCTATTTCAGCGATTTCGGAATTCGCCACAGCACTTTCCGGACCGAGAGCCGTATGGGTAATGGTTCCAGCTGGTTCGATCACAGAAACAGTTGTCGACGAATTAATTTCAGTACTTTCAACTGACGACATCATCATTGATGGCGGAAACTCGTACTATCGTGACGACTTAGCGCACAGCGCACAAGCTGCCACCAAAGGCATCCAGTTTGTTGATGTCGGTACCAGCGGAGGCGTTTGGGGTCTTGAACGCGGTTACTGTCTGATGATTGGTGGACAGACTGACGTGGTCACTGCACTTACCGATGTTTGGAATGCTGTTGCCCCTGGCGTTGAAGCCGCTGAACGTTCACCTGGTCGCACTGGCGAAATTGCTCCAGAAGAGCGCGGATGGTTACATTGCGGTCCAAGCGGAGCGGGTCACTTTGTAAAAATGATTCACAATGGCATTGAGTACGGACTAATGGCCGCATACGCCGAAGGTCTGAACATTTTGAAATCTGCAGACGAAGGTTTGAAACCACGCACTGCAGATGCCGAAACTGCACCCCTGGCTCATCCAGAGCATTACCAGTATCAGTTCGACATCGGTGCCATCACTGAGCTCTGGCGTCGAGGAAGCGTTGTCGCTTCCTGGCTACTCGATCTAACTTCAATTGCTTTGCATGAATCCCCAGAACTAGATGAATTCAATGGTCGAGTATCTGATTCTGGTGAAGGTCGTTGGACGGCAATTGCTGCAATCGAAGAAGGCGTACCTGCTCCAGTTCTTACCGCAGCGGTGAATAGCCGATTCGAATCACGCAACCGCTCATTATTTGCCAACAAAGTGCTCTCGGCAATGCGTAAGCAATTTGGTGGACATCACGAAAAGAAGGATTAACCTCCTTCCCAAATCACTTTGGTCTTATTACGTCTAAACTTGTGGTGTGCAACCATGGCCAAATCTTGAGGTACCAAACTTAGACTTTGCCGCGCCTGCGCCTAATGTGTACGACTCTGCTTCCGAAACGAATCACACTCTTGCGGTTGACCGTGAAGTAAAAATTTATGTATGTGGCATAACACCATATGACGCAACCCACATGGGTCACGCTGCAACCTACGTAGCGTTTGACACTTTGATTCGGCTATGGCGCGCTGCCGGCGCAAATGTTGTCTACGCCCAAAACGTCACCGACGTTGATGATCCACTGATAGAGCGAGCACAACAAACTGGACGCGAGTGGCAAGACATTGCACTTGAACAGACTGAGCTTTTCAAACAGGACATGATTGCGCTACGCGTTATTCCACCACAGCATTACATTGGTGCGGTTGAGTCAATTCCACTAGTGGTGCAGCAAGTCGAGCAACTTCGAACTACAGATTATGTATATGACCTTGATGGTGATTTGTACTACAAGATTGCCAAGACCGACATGCTTGGCGCCATTTCTCACCTAAGTCGGCACGACATGATTGATTTGTTCAGTCAACGCGGCGGTGACCCACACAAAGAAGGCAAACACGATCCGCTAGATCCATTACTTTGGCGCCATGAACGGCCGAACGATCCAGCTTGGGATACCGAACTTGGTTCTGGTCGCCCTGGCTGGCACATAGAGTGTGCGGCCATTGCAGTGCACTATCTGGGCGAAACGATTGACGTTCAAGGTGGTGGCAGCGACCTTAAGTTCCCGCATCATGAAATGAGTGCGGCGCACGCACAGAGCGCAACGGGCGTAACTCCATTTGCCCGTACTTTCATGCACACCGGAATGGTTTGGCTTGATGGCCACAAGATGAGCAAATCGCTTGGCAATCTAGTTTTCGTCTCCAAGCTAACGGCATCGGGCGTTGACCCAATGGCTATTCGCTTAGCGATACTTGCACATAGTTACTGCGAGGAATGGGAATGGACCGACGCTGGTCTAGAAGAAGCCACTAAGCGTCTCGAACTTTGGCGAACTGCATTTGCCAAAGGCGGTGCCTCTAACGATTATGCGAAGCGCGTTGCTGTTGCTCTAGCCAACGACCTTGACACCCCATCTGCCCTGAAGCTTGTTGATGAGTGGGCAACAGAAATGCTGGCCGACGAACCCAGCGACTCTGCTAATGCCAACAACACACAACAGATGGCGCTCACTATCGATGCATTGTTAGGCATTAAGTGAGTCAGCTTCGAATAATCGAGCGGTTACCGCAGGCTTCTAACGGTGCCTTTCTAGCCGAACTCGATGGTGTGAAAGTTGTATTCAAACCAAACCACCTTGAGAAAGAACTCTGGGATTTTCCCACTGGAACACTTGCGCTTCGCGAGCGAGCAACCTATGTGATGGATCAGTTACTCGGTTGGGATCTAGTTCCAACTACAGACCTGGTTGAGACAGAACAAGGATTTGCAAGTGTGCAGCACTGGGTTGAATCCGCTCCATCACTTGTAGAAATCTTTCCGTCTTCGGAGGTGCCAGATGGGTGGCTCGAAGTGCTGGATGGACAAGGATCAAGCGGTGAACCGCTAACGCTTGCCCATCAAGACCTAGAAGTTCTGATGAAGATTGCTCTGTTGGATGCGATTGTGAACAACGCTGATCGCAAAGGTGGGCACATACTTACCTCAGATGATGGCGCAACTTATGCGATTGATCACGGCGTGACATTTCATGACGAACCAAAACTTCGAACGGTTTTGTGGGGTTGGGCCGGGCAAGAGATTCCTGCGCACCTACTCGCTGATTTGGCGCGAGTTGCAGAAAAGATTTTGGCGAGCGAATTAAAGGATTTGTTAACCGAACACGAACTCTTAGCGACCCTGGAACGACTGAACGAGATTACTGAGTCTGGAGTTTTCTGTGTTCCCAACGACGAATGGCCAAGTCTTCCGTGGCCGTTGTTCTAAAGTTTTAGCCGCGACGGCGAAAGCCATTTGCTCGTGGGCAAATATGTCCTCTGGAATCTAGTGGCTGCTCACAAAGCGGACATGGTGGCCGACCCGCAGCCACAACAGCTAACGCACGAGTAGCGAAAGCGCGCGCCTGATGTGGCGCCAATCTAATTCGCAGTACATCTGGTCCGATTGAAGTGTCGTCTTCAATCTCGGGCACATCGGCATCATCTTCGGTCATTGCATGTGCTTCGATAATGACCTGCAACTTATCTGGATTCCAACCCAGCGATAAAGCCCCAACCGTGAACTCATCCTGAATTGGATTGTCCAATGGCTCTAAGTCAGCCAGTCCATAGTGGTTTGTATCAACATCTTCGTCTTGCTCAATCTGATCCAATAGATCGGTCAAGCGATCGGCTAAAACATAGACCTGAGTTTTCTCCAATGAAACTGTAACGATGCGGTTTCCCTGACGAGCTTGCAAGAAGAAAGCCCGTTCGCCTGGCATACCTACCGTGCCGGCGACAAACCGCTCGGGTTCATCGAACACATAAAACATTCGATTCATTTTGCAGTTACCTCCCCGCCTACAGTTGCTTCTTTTGATTGGGCAATTTTGGCCAGCGCCTGCACCCATTGAATACCAGTGTCGTTCAATTTGTGAACTTGCGCATTCTCACTTCGATATTGCACAACGGACACTGAAGTTGGTTCAATGGAAATTCGCTGAAAGTTACGAAGCGGCATACTCAGCGCATCGGCGCAGATTGCTTTAATTACGTCCCCATGACTGATGGCAACCCAAATTACGTCTGGTCCGTGTTCAGCCGAGAGAAGTGCATCCCATTCTCGTATTGCGGTAACTGCGCGATCTGACATCTGTTGCATTGATTCCCCATTCGGGAAAATCATCTGATCAGGCGTTTCTTGCACGGTCTTCCAGGTATCTTCCAAAGAGAGTTCACTTAGTAAACGGCCTTGCCAATCGCCGTAATCGCATTCAGTAATACGAGTTTCAATTTCTAATGGAAACTTGTTTGCGAAAATTAATTCAGCAGTTTGCTGGGTTCGCTCTAGTGGACTTACTAAAACTTTGACGATAGGTAGTGAACTTAGGTGCACACCCAATTCGCTAGCCGATTTCTCGCCATGTTCGTCTAAGTGAACGCCTGGCGCCCGACCAGCCAGAATCCCCTGCGCATTAGCGACGGATTGTCCATGCCTGATCAGTAAGACAGTTCCCATAAGTTAACTGTAAGCGGTTATCCGACTGGAAGGGTTCCTGGATGATTACCAAAGTAGAGCCAGGCCATAAGCGCCAGACCCAGAGCAATTCGGTAAACCACAAATGGCATAAACGATCCTGACACCAAGTACTTCATCAAAGTTGCAATTACCCAATAGCCCACTACGAACGCCACAAGGGTTGCCACCAAAGTAACTGGCCACTGGACAGCTGGGTCATTCACAACTTTTACTAATTCAAGCAAACCACTAGCTAGAACAGCCGGGATTGCCAGCAAGAACGAATAACGGGCGGCTACTTCACGTTTGAATCCCATGAACAAACCAAACGAAATTGTTGCACCTGAGCGGGATACTCCGGGGATGAGCGCCAAAGCTTGCCCGATGCCAAAGGCAACAGCGTTCTTAGGGTTCAAGTCGTCCAGGTTCTTAGTGTGCTTTGCGATGCGGTCAGCCAAGCCCAACACAATACCCATCACAATCAAAGCAACCGCGACGATCCACAAGTTGCGTGCAGTGGTTTCTATATGGTCCTTGAATAA
>CANBWF010000077.1 GCA_947373075.1 Actinomycetota bacterium
AGTCAAAACACCGACGCCAGCCCACCACTTTGTTTTATCGCCTTCAACTTTGCGACCCATAACGCAAAGAGCCAAAATGCCAACAGCAATGGCGAACTTAACAAAAACGATTGAGTAATTAAGCGTGTGCTCATCTTTGATGTAATTCATCGCACGCAAATCCACCATGATTAAACCGGTTGCAACTTGCAGGCTTGCGCCGTGCAACATAGCTGGATGAATACCGCGAGTACCTTTACGTAACTCAATGAAATAGCCGACAATAATCCCCAAGACGCCAATCATGTGCAGGATAAAAGCTACTTTGTAGACTGCGTCCATTTCATTACTCCCATTCGATGGTGCCCGGTGGCTTACTTGTTATGTCTAGCACAACCCGGTTTACTTCCCGCACTTCATTTGTGATGCGAGTAGAGATTTTTGCAAGTAACTCGTAAGGCAAGCGGCTCCAGTCAGCAGTCATTGCATCTTCGCTAGAGACTGGGCGCAAAACAATTGGATGACCATACGTGCGACCATCGCCTTGCACACCCACGCTTCGCACATCTGCAAGAAGCACAACGGGGAACTGCCAAATTGTAGAATCCAAACCGGCAGCAGTTACTTCTTCGCGCACGATTGCATCGGCAGCTCGTAGGATTTCCAAACGTTCGAAATCAACTGCGCCAACAATTCGGATACCAAGACCTGGTCCAGGGAATGG
This sequence comes from Actinomycetota bacterium, assembly GCA_947373075.1. Taxonomy (GTDB): domain Bacteria; phylum Actinomycetota; class Actinomycetes; order S36-B12; family UBA5976; genus UBA5976. The sequence goes on from CANBWF010000077.1 coordinate 704, forward strand.
ATGACGCATAACCATTTCGGTAGGTAAACCAAGTTCAGCACCAACTGCTCGAACTTCATCTTTAAATAGTTCACGAAGTGGTTCAACTAATTTGAAATTGAGATCATCCGGAAGACCGCCCACATTGTGATGGCTCTTGATAGTTGCAGCGCCAGTTCCGCCACCACTTTCGACCACATCTGGGTACAAAGTGCCCTGTACTAAGAATTCAATCGGCTTACCATCTGTGCCAGCTTGGTTTACAAGGTCGCGCTGTGCATCTTCAAATACCCGAATAAATAGTCGGCCAATTGTTTTACGTTTTTCTTCCGGGTCAACTACCCCAGCAAGTTCACTCAAGAACCGTTCGGATGCATCAACAACAACTAGCTTGATACCTGTTGCTGCAACATAATCGCGTTCAACCTGTTTACGCTCGCCTGCACGTAATAACCCATGGTCAACAAATACACAGGTTAAGTTATCGCCAACAGCCTTATGAACTAGAGCGGCAGCAACTGCTGAATCGACGCCACCAGAAAGTCCGCATATAACTTGCGCATCGCCGACCTGCGCCTTGATGAGTTCAACTTGCTCGTCCACGATTCCAGCTGTGGTCCAGTCTGCTGCAAGCCCTGCAATGTCGTACAAGAAATGGGTCAGAATATCTTGACCAAACTGAGTGTGTCCAACTTCTGGATGGAACTGCACGCCAGCGAATTTGCGATCTAAATCTTCAAATGCGGCAACTGGTGCGCCGGCAGTAGTTGCCGTGACACTAAAACCAGCCGGTGCTTCATGGACTGCGTCGCCATGACTCATCCAAACACTCTGAGTATCAGGCAATGAAGCGAACAAACAATTGCTATCGGTAACACTTAATTCGGTAGCACCAAATTCTGATAAGCCTGTTTTTGCCACTGTTCCACCAAGTGCATTCGCCATGGCTTGGAATCCATAGCAAATGCCAAACACTGGTAAACCTGTTTCGAAAAGTTTGGGATCAACTTGCGGCGCATTTGGTTCGTAAACACTTGATGGGCCGCCGGAGAGAATTACTGCCTGTGGGTTTTTAGCCAACATGTCAGCAACTGACATTGTGCTAGGAACTACTTCAGAGTAGATGTGAGCTTCGCGCACTCGGCGGGCAATCAACTGGGCATATTGCGCCCCAAAATCAACAACTAGGACTGGGCGAACATCTGTCACTGCTCTAGCCTATTGCAGGTCTGCCCTGCACACTTTTTGGTATGTGCTTAGCGGCCAGCAGTGAGCGCAATTTCGCAGCGCTGAAGTTCTTTGAGGTCTGAATACCCACAAGTAGCCATCGCTTTACGCAATGCACCCAAGATGTTCATCGTGCCATCCGCAACATGTGATGGCCCATTAAGGATTTCAGCAAGCGTGCCAACTGTGCCAAGTTCAACGAGTTCGCCACGAGGTAAATCGCCATGAGTTGCTTCTAGCCCCCAATGACGGCCATTGCCGGGTGCATCAGTTGCTCGAGCAAATGCCGAACCACACATAACTGCATCCGCGCCAAGCGCGATCGCTTTAGCGAAATCACCACTGCGTCCCATTGAACCATCAGCGATTACTGAAACATAGCGTCCACCGGATTCGTCCAAGTAATCACGACGAGCAGCGGCCACATCAGCAACTGCGCTTGCCATTGAAACTTTGACACCCAATACGTCAGCTGTGGTGTGCGCTGCTCCGCCGCCGAAACCGACAAGCACGCCCGCTGCGCCTGTGCGCATCAAGTGCAACGCAGTTGTGTAAGTAGCGCAGCCACCAACAATTACTGGTACATCAAGTTCATAAATAAATTCTTTAAGGTTCAGTGCATCGCCGGTTTCAGAAACATGCTCGGCACTTACAGTTGTGCCACGAATAACGAAAATATCTACACCAGCTTCAACAACCGATTTTGCAAACTTTGCAGTGCGCTGTGGGCTTAGTGCACCCGCAACTGTGATGCCTGCATCACGCATTTGCTTAATGCGCGCGGCAATAAGTTCTGGCTGAATTGGCGCAGAATAAATATCCTGCAACTTTGCAATCGCACCTTTAGGATCAAGTTTTGCAATCTGCTCAAGCGGTTTACTTGGATCTTCGTACCGAGTCCAAAGACCTTCGAGGTTCAGAACAGCAAGACCACCTGCAGCGCCGAACACAGTTGCCGACTCTGGTGAAACCACAGAGTCCATTGGCGCGGCAATAACTGGATGGTCGAAGGAATAAGCATCAATTTTCCAAGCTAGTGAAACGAGCGAGGTGTCGCGCGTGCGTCGGCTCGGCACAAGTGAAACATCATCAAATGAATAAGAAACATGGGCACGCTTTTGCCCACCAATCTCCACGTCAGTCATCGGATCTCCTATCGCACGTGGTAATTCGGGGCTTCGGCAGTTAGCTGCACATCATGCGGATGACTTTCTTTCAAGCCAGCAGCCGTGATGCGAACTAAGCGACCTTTATCTTTAAGTTCTTGAACTGTTGCAGCGCCAGCGTATCCCATTGATGCACGTAGGCCACCAATAAGTTGATGTGACACTGCAGCAAGCGGGCCACGGAATGGAACTTGACCTTCGATGCCTTCTGGCACAAGTTTGTCTTCAGAAAGCACATCGTCCTGGAAGTAGCGGTCTTTACTGTAGGACTTTGCTTCACCACGTGATTGCATAGCGCCGAGTGAGCCCATGCCACGGTACAACTTGTACTGCTTGCCGTTAACGAAAACCAACTGGCCAGGAGCTTCTTCACAACCTGCAAGCAGTGAACCGATCATCACTGCATCAGCGCCAGAAACCAGAGCTTTAGCGATGTCGCCTGAATACTGAACGCCACCATCGCCAATTACTGGCACGCCAGCAGGACCTGCCGCAAGTGATGCTTCGTAGATAGCAGTAACTTGTGGCACACCAACGCCGGCAACAACGCGAGTTGTGCAAATGCTGCCTGGACCTACACCAACTTTGATGCCGTCAGCGCCAGCATCAACTAGTGCCTGCGCACCCGCGCGAGTTGCAATATTTCCGCCAATAATTTGGATAGCGGTTTCTTTCTTTAAGCGAGTAACCATTTCAAGAACGGCGCGCTGATGTCCATGCGCAGTGTCAACAATAAGTACATCGACACCCGCTTCAACTAATGCCATCGCGCGCGCGTAAGCATCTTCGCCAACTCCAACCGCTGCGCCAACCATCAAACGACCAGTGGCATCTTTAGTTGCTAGTGGGTAGCGATCGCTCTTTACATAATCCTTGACAGTTATCAAACCAGTTAGGCGACCAGCGGCATCAACTAGTGGAAGTTTTTCAATTTTGTTCTGGCGCAATAATTCAAGAGCATCTTCACCCTTAATGTCTGGGCTACCAGTAATAAGTGGCATTTTGGTCATGACATCGTGAACCTTGCGATTCATGTCGTCTTCAAAGCGCATATCGCGATTAGTTACGATGCCGACTAAAACGCCATCAGCATCTACAACTGGGACTCCGCTTATGCGGTAGCGTCCACACAACTGATCAACATGTTGCAGTGTGTCATCTGCGCTGCACGTGATCGGGTTGTTGACCATGCCAGCTTCACTGCGCTTAACCATGTCTACTTGGAGTGCTTGATCATCAACCGAAAGATTGCGGTGCAAGATTCCAAGTCCACCTTGGCGTGCCATCGCAATAGCCATCCGGCCTTCGGTCACTGTGTCCATAGCGGATGAGAGCAACGGGATTTGCAATGTGATTTCGCGAGTTAACCGAGTAGCAGTGTTTACTTCGCTAGGAACTACATCGCTGGCATCAGGCAAAAGTAAGACATCGTCGAATGTCAGGCCTAGCATTGCGAATTTTTCAGGTAGTTCCGGTGTCATGTGTACCTCGTGACTGTCGTGGCAAGTCACTCAAGGTTACCGCCAAGCGTGCCTTGGGTAAAAATTAGTGACCTGAGGCTTGGGCTAACGCAATGAGTGTTTCGGCCAAACTTGGTGTGTTTATGACGTCGCCAGGCAGATCTGTTCCCCAGCCCGGGCCGACGGCAAGTTTTAATGGAGCTGGTCGCTGTGGCTCAATTGCGCGCCAAGTTTCCAAATCTGCAGTGCCTAGGGACTGAGACCAAATCACTACAGCACTTGGCCCAAGTTTGCGACAAGCAGCAGCCAAAGCATCGGCCGGCATACGAGCGCCAAGAATGCGACTAGAAATCTGGTGTTCAGCTAGTGCTGCGCCAACTGCGTAAAGCGGCAAAGTGTGTAACTCGTGTGGGGCGGCGGCCAGCACAACTGGTCGGGCATTAACCGGCTGATCAATTGATAACGTAACCGCTTTAAGTTCACCAACGATAACTTCGGAAAGCATGTGTTCAATCTCAATACCTTCGCCGGTGTTTGCCCACTTTTCCCCAAATGCAACAAGCACTGGAACAAGAACTTTGTCCCAAGTCCAAAGCACGCCTTTGGTTTCAAGTAACCGAGACACGAGTGCCTGACTGGCAACTGTGTCTAACATGCCCGCTGCGCGAGTTAAACCACGACAGGCATTCTTTGGACTGTCGAAGTCAACAACGTCCTCGTTAGTATCTGCGTCAGTAACCAAATGCAAACTAGTTCGGGGTTTAACTGCATTAGCTAAATCTGAACTCTTGGCAACGCGAGCTGCTTCAGCTGGCATAACGCCATCCATAACTAGCCGGCGCATTATTTCTAAGCGAGCCATATCGTCTGAGTTATAGCGTCGATGTTTTCCTGGCATGTGTTGGCTTGGCCCCATTCCGTAGCGGCGATCCCAAGTGCGCAATGTATCTGGTGCAACCCCAATACGCCTTGCCACAGCTGCCACAGTTAGGCCAGCTTCGAGGCTTGAATTTTGCGGGGTTTCCATCTGTCTATTGTGAGTCCGAACACACAAAAGCGCATTATTTAGCGGTTTTAATGGGTTTTTGCCCGACTCGCGTGCCCAACTTAGCCAAAATACTTGACCAACCTATGAACCGATTTGTAGATTAAGGGCAGAGATGTTCTCGGAAACACTTTAAATGAATAGGACCACCCTATGGCGGATCTAACTCGACTCCCTGGCCCGAATGCGGATTTTTGGGACTGGCAAATGGATGCGTTATGCCGCGGCCTTGATTCAGCAGTCTTCTACCACCCAGATGGCGAACGTGGACAAGCGCGTGAACGTCGAGTTGCAAATGCTAAAGCTGTCTGCGCTGCATGCCCTGTGGTCACACAATGCCTAGAACATGCGCTGTCAGTTCGTGAACCATACGGAGTATGGGGCGGACTTAGCGAAGAAGAGCGCGATGTTCTGCATCGTCGCCTTGATCGCGGCGCACAAGTAAGTTAAAAGTTTTCTATTTCGTAACCTAGAGAAATGGCCCTGAGAAAATCTCAGGGCCATTTCTATTTTTGGAAACTAGTGTGAGTGTCCG
>CANBWF010000078.1 GCA_947373075.1 Actinomycetota bacterium
CAGATTGCTGGACTATCAAATAAAACGACGTGGGTACAAGGTGGCGTACCCGGTGCACCGCTAAACGGAAATGCAAATATCGCCTTTGGCACTTTGCGTTGCGCAATCGATAACGCCAACGCAGACAACATTGAATGGTTAGGCGCAACAAACGGTGCTCGGCACATGTACTGCTACGCCTATTACGTTGACACCGCAGAAAAGAGTGGAACCATTGTGGTGCGCAAAGTTGTGTCTCAAGGTGCTGCTGGAGTTTCATTTGGTTTTGGTGGCAACTTAAGTTTCACGCCTGGTGGCGCATTTAACCTTTCAGCCGGTGGGTCCCAATCATTCATCCGCGCCGCTGGTGAAACTTGGACCGTAAATGAAAACAGCCCAGTAGCACCATTTGAACTAACTGGGCTTGCCTGCACATCTGGCAATGCACTTTCAACAATTGACACCAACTTGGCTACGCGAACCGCGTCTATCACGCTTGGCATCGCGGACACTGTCACATGTACCTACACCAATGAGGCAAAGCCAAAAGCGAAGCTAACTGTTTATAAGGTTGCTAACGGTGCAGTTGGAACCTTCGGTTTTGATTTGAGCAGTGGCGCGACCAGTCAATACTCAGGTGATACCACTGTTACCGAACAAGGCACAGCAACTCTGGTAACTAATGAAGCTTCATTAGCTCCAGGGGACTACACGATCACTGAAACTTCATTGCCAACTACACCAGGTGGAAGTTGGGGCGCGCCAACCATCAGCTGCGTGAACAGTGCCGGCGCTGCAGTTTCAACAAGCGGATCGGTAGCAACAGGAGCGACTGTAACTCTTAATGGCACTGACACCGAATGCACCGTGGTTAATACGTTCACGCCAAACGCAAAAGTAAATATCGTAAATAGAATCACTGGTGGCAGTGGAGCGATTAGCGCCGATGCAAGTTTTCTAACAACCAATGCGCTCTCGAGAAGCGAAAACACAGATACATTAACTAACACTGGTTGGGGTGCTGAAGAGGCGAAAACTGCGCAGCAGAGTGGACTGCCTTTTGGTACTTACGACATCACCGGCATAGCCCCGACAAATACCGCAACATCCACTTGGGAATTGGATTCCTTATCTTGCGATGGTGGAGCTAGTTACCTAATTCAAGATGCAAATGTTTCACTTGAACTCGATTCTTCATCAGATGCCGCTGCAGAAATTACCTGCACCTACATTTGGAAGCTAACCAATTTGGCTGACATCACCGTCAACAAGATCAGCATTGGTGATACTGGAACATTCACACTCACCGCAGAAGTTGCTGGAGACATTAACGCCGGCACTGCAACCACCACAAGTACTGGAGTAGCTGTCGAAGCATTGACTTTGCTCACACTCCCAGAAGGCACCGCAGTGACTCTCGGAGAAAGCGACATGCCAGTTGCTAGCGACGGTCAATGGAATGCTGACACCAGTGGCGACCCAACTTGGGAATGCATAGATTCGGCTGGCAATGCGATTGCGATTGACGGTGCGAATCAAGTTACTTCAACTGATTTGAATGTGACTTGCACGGCGACAAACACGTTCACGTTAGACCCGACACCAGAGCCAACTCCTGACCCAAGTGATTCGCCAGATCCAACTGACTCTCCTGATCCACGCGCGTCGCAAGATTCAGGTGGCGTATACGACCCAGAGATTGCCTACACAACGGGTGGAACGCTACCTGACACTGGTGGCGCAATGGCCCATATCTCGACATGGGCAAAGTTTTGGCGGACAGTTAAAGACTCACTGCAACACTGATGCCAAAATTAATTCATGTCAATTGGTAAGCGTGGAGTTGCAGGAGCACTGACACTTTCCTTTGGGCTTGTTTGGACTGCGCTAATCATATTTGGCATCTCCGAGAGTCAGACATCGCCGATGCATAATTCAACTCATGCATCCCAATTACCGGAATTTGTTTCATCGCCGACTCCCGCGCCGTCGCATTCACCAAGCGCAGCACCCGAGACCATCGGTACGTTAACAATTCCATCAGCACAAGTATTGGCCCTGCCTATAACGCGCGGGGTAGACAAAGAAACTTTAAATACCGGCATGGCTGGCGCCTATCCATGGTCAGGACCTGGCCTTAGTGGTGTTTTTGCACTTGCTGCGCATCGCGTCGGTGCCGGCGGTCCATTTCGATACCTTGACCAAGTAAACGTTGGCGATCGCCTGAGCGTTGACGCTAACGGCAAGACTTTCACCTACCGAGTAATTTCAAACACAATCGTTGCCCCCACCGATACCGATGTATTAAATGGCCCAAAAGACGAATCACGAATCGTGTTAATCACCTGCACACCAATCAGTACCTTCGAGCTGCGCATTGTGGTAACCGCCAAGTTAGTTCCAAACACAAAATAAAAAATGGGTTCCCCCATCAGTTATTGGATGGCGATAACAAGGAAACAATCCCAAATAAATTCTTACGTGTGGCCAGGGACGTAGAACAACTGTGGCCAGGGACGAAAGTTGAGAAGCGTTTTCGCTTCTCAACCGGAACAATATTGATTGTCGATCCCGTCCCTGTGATTAGTCGGGTTCCCCGACTAATCATTTCGAATTGGGGTATCTGGAATTCAATCCAATAAAACTTACTGTGGCCAGGGACGGGATCGAACCGTCGACCTTCCGATTTTCAGTCGGACGCTCGTACCAACTGAGCTACCTGGCCTACCGGTATCACCGAGGTGATACCAAGCGACCCCGACGGGACTCGAACCCGCGACCTTCGCCGTGACAGGGCGACGCGCTAACCAACTGCGCTACGGGGCCTTAGTGCACCTACCTATTGTGGCAGATGACTTTCGGCTCGTTAATTCTTGCTACTTACTGGTCTTGCGTACCCCCAACGGGATTCGAACCCGTGTTACCGCCGTGAAAGGGCAGCGTCCTAGGCCACTAGACGATGGGGGCTAGGGTGCCGGTTTTACAACTGGCACGAAGTGAAAGCATACGCGAACTATGGGTATTTGAGCAAAAGCGGGGTGGGGGTCTGTGCCCGTGCTTGACCCACAGTTACCCCATTGTCAGGGTGTCGGGTAGAATTAAGGCACAGCAAACTTGGGTGATTCTGGGTTTGTTGGTTAATCAGGTAGTTCTCACGGTGATAAAGGGGGCTGAGCCATGGGGCGCGGCCGAGCCAAGGCGAAGCAGACAAAAGTTGCTCGCGATTTGAAATACAACACACCCAACACTGACCTCAGTGCTTTGCAGGCTGAGCTCTCGGGTGGGTCTGGGTTTATCCCAGTTGGTGATGACGACTCTTTTGTTGAATCAGAGGAGTTAGTTGATGACCCTTATGCAAAATATTATGACCAGGATTCTGATGAGGAATCTGTTGAGTCTGAAGAGTCTGTTAACGAGCAGGATTCTGACAAAGACTAGTTTTGGTAATTTCCAACTAGTTGCACTACCCCACCATTTCCGCCTTTAGCTGGCGCATCTGAAATGTCGGTTGCTGTGCGTTCGCGAGCAACTCCCACACTCCATGCCGAAAGGCCACGATCTTGTAATAGCGAGATTGCTTGGTCAGCATGTACAGGTGAAACAAATGCCAACATTCCAATTCCCATGTTGAAAGTTTTTTCAGCTTCAAGCTGCGCCAAGTTTCCTCGTTGTTGCATGAATTGGAAAATCGGTAGTGGATTCCATGTGCTGCGATCAAGATCCAGTGCCAAGTGATCTGGCATTACTCGGGCAACATTGGCTGCTATGCCACCGCCGGTGATGTGACTGATTGAGTGGACTTCTACAGCATTAATTAAGGCAAGCAATTCTTTGCTGTAGATCCGTGTGGGTTCCAGTAGTTCTTCACCGAGTGTGCGGCCAAACTCCGCCACAGTGTCGTGTACATCAAGTTTGGCAATGTTAAAGGCAATGTGTCGGGCCAGCGAGTATCCGTTGGAGTGTAAACCACTAGAGCCGATTGCAATTGCGACATCTCCAGCCACTACTTTTTGTGCACCCAATAGTTTCGGCGCATCGACTACTCCGGTGCCAGCACCAGCAATGTCGTATTCGTGTTCACCTAGTAAACCTGGGTGTTCAGCTGTTTCACCGCCGACTAATGCGCACCCAGCTAATTCACAACCACGTGCAATACCTGTAACAATTGCCGCTACGCGCTCTGGATGAACTTTGCCCACCGCGATGTAGTCAGTCATGAACAGCGGCTCAGCGCCACACACCACGAGATCGTCAACCACCATGGCAACTAAGTCGATGCCCACAGTGTCATGAATGTCCATGCGCTGCGCCACATCAATTTTTGTCCCCACGCCATCAGTCGAAGTTGCCAACAGTGGCTGCGTCATGGTTTTCATCGCACTGGCATCAAACAAACCAGCGAAGCCACCAAAATCACCGAATACTTCTGGGCGCTGAGTTTTGCCGATGGCAGCGCGCATTAATTCAACTGCGCGCTCTCCTGCTTCAACATCTACCCCAGCACTGGCGTAAGACAATGGTTCGGTCACGGGCGTCGGACCGCTTCGTCAATTGCGCTTATTTGTGCGTCTACAATTTCCAAGCCCTCGAGTGAATGCTTGCCAAGTATTGACTCTGGCGGCAATTCCACTGGGTATTCTCCATCGAAACATGCACGGCAAAGTCGGTCCTTAGCAATATTGGTTGCGCTAATTAGCTCATCTAGTTCAACATAGGCCAAACTGTCCGCACCAATAGAGCGGCGGATTTCGTCAACTGTTAGCCCATTTGCAATTAGTTCGGCTTTGCTGGCGAAATCAATTCCGTAGAAGCACGGCCATTGCACTGGCGGACTTGAAATACGAACATGAACTTCAGCTGCTCCGGATTCACGCAACATCTTTACGATCGCGCGTTGAGTGTTGCCACGAACGATGGAGTCATCAACCACAACAATGCGCTTACCTTCAATGACTTCGCGCAATGGGTTGAGTTTTAGGCGAATACCAAGCTGGCGAATTGTTTGACTTGGTTGAATGAAAGTTCGTCCAACGTAGGCATTTTTAACGAGACCTTGGGCGAATGGAATTCCACTTGCTTGCGCGTAACCGACGGCCGCTGGCGTGCCGGATTCTGGAACTGGAATAACAATGTCTGCTTCAACTGGATCTTTAGCCGCAAGTCGACGTCCAACTTCAACACGAACTGCGTGCACAGGCTGGCCCGCAATTGTGGTGTCTGGTCGAGCTAGGTAAACATACTCAAATAAGCAACCTTTTGGCTCTGCTGGTGCAAAACGTGAAGAGCGCAGTCCATGCTCGTCGATCGCAATTAATTCGCCTGGTTCAATTTCACGAACAAATGAAGCACCAACGATGTCTAGTGCTGCAGTTTCAGAGGCAATTACCCAGCCACGTTCTAACCGACCAAGTACAAGTGGGCGGATACCTTGTGGATCACGTGCACCGTAAAGCGTTTGGTCGTCCATAAACACCAAACTGAATGCACCACGAACTTTAGGAAGTTCGTCTAGTGCTGCTGCTTCCATGGTGTTGTCCGGATGCGCTGCGAGAAGGCCGGTCAAAATATCTGTATCACTAGTAGCACCGCGACCAAGATCTGCAAAAAATTCTGAGGTATCAGATTGAATCGCCTTTAGGCGTTCAGCGAGTTCGTGTGTGTTAGTTAAGTTGCCGTTGTGTGAAAGTGCGAGGTGTCCTGTTGCTGTTGCCCGAAAAGTTGGCTGTGCGTTATCCCAACAGCTTGATCCAGTTGTGCTGTATCGAGTGTGACCAATAGCCAAGTAGCCCTGCAAAGATTCAAGCGCTGCTTCGGTGAATACTTGGGAAACTAATCCCATGTCTTTGAAAACTGTTGTGTTGTGTCCATCGCTTACTGCGATGCCAGCAGATTCTTGTCCGCGATGTTGGAGTGCGTAAAGACCAAAGAAGGTGAGTTTGGCTACCTCTTCACCCGGCGCCCAGACCCCGAATACGCCACAGGCATCTTGGGGGCCTTTTTCGCCAGGAAGCAATTCATGTCCGAGTTTGCCATCGCCTGCCACGTAGTTAAGTCTATCGGGCAACTGAGTTGGCGGCCGACTTGATACGGCTGCGCTAGCAAAAGCGAGACAATATGAATGTGAATAT
>CANBWF010000079.1 GCA_947373075.1 Actinomycetota bacterium
GAAGACATTTATGAGATGTCTGTAGATTCTTGGCGTGATTCAGACTTAAATTTCGGCTCTGGAAATGCCTAGAAGCAATATTTCTTAAGCGTTATCACGAACTGCAGGCGCATCTGCCCGGAGTCTTAAAGTGTGTCACTTCGTAGTTGTTCCCAATTAGCGCGAGTGAATTTCCTTTGGTCACAATCACTCGCGGTTCGCTTACGAGCAGAGACTGGGCAACATATGCAGCTGTTAGTCCATTGACATCGGAAACCTCACCGATGGAGAACAGAGATCGAGTTTCTTCAATAGCGTCGTTAGTTCCAGCGCGCATGATGATTAGAGCAGACGGGAATTTGGTTCTTGCGGCAACCGCTACAGAGATGTTGTCCTGCTCGACTGACGCCATTGCAAGTAATGCTCTTGAATTACCTACCTGTGCGCGCTGAAGTGTGCGGACATCACTTGCATTTCCGATTATCACTGGAACATTTAGGTCTCGGGCCAGCAATACGCCACGAGCTTTTTCATCCTGTTCAATTGCAACAACAGGTATCTGAAGCAATGTCAGTTCTTTGCAAAGTCGAATTCCAACTTGGCCGAGTCCAACTATCACTACGTGATTCTTGCGGGGGATAACGCGCCGACCAATGATGCCAACCCGGCGTCCGTTGAGGATGTGATTAACTACGCCGGCGCCGAACATTGCCACGAAAATTATGGTTAGCAGCATGAACGAGCCGGACTGCAAAAATTGCCAGCTCTCATGAGGCAATTCAGGTGCTGTTACTCCGGCAATAATCGCAGCGGCAGAATAGAACGCCTGAAACACGGACATATGCCTTTGCAGAATTACTGCATCTGTAATCAACATGGTTAGTAGGGCTAGCAAGCCAGTAAGCATTGCTTTTGAAGCTAAATCGTATGAGCGCAACTGCCCAGTTAAGAAGGCAGAAAGGCGTTGTATTTTCCACTTTGATGGCACTTTAAAAGGCGTTTTGGAAACCTTGTCATTTTCAATATCTAAAATTTCCCAACTCAAATTTGCAGCAGGACCGGTGCGCTTAATTGCGTCTTCAGACAGAATTGCGGAAGCAATTATTGAAGATCCGGCAATATATGCAGGAGATGCAATAGAACAATTTGGAATAGTGCGTTCCATTTCATGGCGGACACTTCGATCAAAAATTGCTACGAACATTCGGATGCCAGGGCGAATGTGCTCAATCGTTAACGAGTAACGCAAAGCCTCAATATCATTGTGCAACATAATTGCGACGCCTGTTATTGAGTCGGTAAGTAACTCGTGAAGTTCGGAGTCCTGAGGTGTTGCAAGGTGAAGGACTTCCACATTTCGATCCTGTAGCGCAGAGCAAGCACGCCGACCAATGTCAGTTGCGCCGATTACTAAAATTTTTTCAGCCATTTTTACTACTAGTTGAAGTAGGCGATTATTGCGCCCGCGACCGTTAAATTGATGGCATCATTAGCAGTTTCAATAATCCAGACCTTGTAACTTTCGCCACCAAATAGGCGATGACTTAAAGATGAAAACATCGCGATGCCAACACCGAGTGCAAAACCTACACAAGCACCATCAAGAATTCCGAATTCCGGTTGAAAGTGCTGAAGCGAGGTGATGATGATTCCAAGTGTGAGAGTTTGGATGAGTACACCAAGAGCTGTACTGCCAAACATTAACCCTGGCTTATTTCTATTTTCAACCATTTCACCCGATTCAATTCCTCGGGCTTTCATCCAAATGGGATAAAAAGTTTTAGGGCCAAACCAAATTCCACCACTAATGAAAGAAAATAAGAATCCAATAATCACGCCAACGAAATTTAGGCCGGTAAATGTCATATCAAAATGCTAGCCGTTTGATGTTGATTCCCTTGGTTGATAAAGCGGTTGAGCAACCAATGTTTGGCTAGAATCGCACCATGCAGGAGTCTTCGTACGATTTGCTGATAAAAATCAGGAAAATCTCACTTTCTTCTATGCTTTTCAGTTTGGGATTAACTCTCATTTTGGTGCAGATTTCTTCAAATCGAGTTAGTTGGCAGATCGCTCTGGCTTTAGTTGCTTTAACAATTGGCATTCCGCACGGGGCAGTAGATCATCTAATTTCGGTGCCAAAGCTATTTAGCTTGAAAATGGCAACCTTCCTCTTTAAATATTTATTAGTAACTGGTGTTGCTGTGTGGTTTCTCCTGCAATTCCCAATGCTTGGTTTTCAGTTAATAGTTTTTTGTAGCGCACTTCATTTTGGTGTTGGCGACGCATCCTTTTATCAAGAGATTTATCGCCGTTCAGTTCAGGTACATTTTCCGAAAGCACTCTATGTTTTAGCCTCCGGTTTTACTCCTGTGCTGATACCGCTAGTAAGCGACAAAACTAAGCAGGCTCTTGAAACAGTTAATCCGGATTTAGTTGGTTGGGCAGGAACATTCACACATCAGGCTTTCATAGGTTGCCTTGTGCTGAATTTAATCACGGTAACAGTTTTGCTATTTAGAAAGATATTTTGGCCAGCGATTGATTTACTCGCGTTGCTTGCCTTGGCCTTGCTCGCACCGCCACTAGTTGCATTCGCTATTTATTTTGGCTTGTGGCATGCGGTTCGGCACACAGCCAGACTGACTTTGGAGTATGGGCCTTCAATACGCCAGCACGAGCTTGGAAAGACTTGGCAGAGTTTGTGGTTGGCTGTGCGTGCCGGGTTGCCCGCAGTAGTAATTGTCTTAGGCTTCACACTGTGGCTGACTGTTTTCAGCAACGCATCAGTTTCAGGCAATTTCTTGTGGTACTTATTAGTTGTTACTTGGGCATTAACAGTTCCACACATGGCCCTGACGGCTCGATCAGACATAAAGGCATTGAGTGAAAAGACTTAAATATCTGTAACAGAATCGGCAGATATTTTCCGTTCGGGCTCAGTGCGCCTTAGCAGCCTGACGCCTGGTACAGCGAGCAATAAACACGAAACTGCAACATCTATCGCGCCGACTCCGGCAAAAATCGAAGTTGAACTGAACCTGTCGCCTAGATGCCCAATTAACGCATATCCAATCGGAGCAAAAGCAAGTGAGCCGAGCCAGTCGTATGAACTTACGCGAGCTTGCGCTGAGTCTGGAATATTTTCAGCCAGAGCAGCAAGCCAAAGAGTATCCGCCATTGGAATTGCAACGCCGGATAAGAATGCAGGCAGTATCAGCCAACTAAGCCGCACATTCGGCAGTGCCATAACAAAGAAAAGTGGGCTTCCCAAAATCAGTAATCGCATTGCCTGTTTCATTGGAAATTCAGGATGCCATCTTGTTAATACAACCCCTGCCATTAGGGCGCCAATTGCTTCAGCTGTTAAAACTGTGGCCCAAGCGCTAGCTCCACCTAATTTTGAAACTGCTAGTAGGGGACCGAGCACCATTAAAGCTGGCAGTGAAGTTGCTTGATAAATACAGGCAGCGCCAATGTATGCAACAACCCAGCTGCGGCTTTTTACTTCATTCCACCCAGTCCGAAGTTCTTCCCAGATAGATGTACCAATTGCAATAGTTTTTACTGCTTTAGGTACTTTCATTAAGAAGGCGGCACTGATGAAGAATGTAACTGCATCAACAGCTAGCGCAACGCCTGAACTGGTGGCAGCAATTAACCCGGCAGCCAACGCTGGACCGATTATTCGATTAAGGCTGCCACTAATGCTAAGTAGTGATTGGGCCTGTTGAACGTTATCTGGCCCAACAAAATCTCGTACTGCACCATTTGATGCTGGATTAAAGAAAGCACTGGCACAACCGCTGATGAATTGTAAAACGATTAGTTGCCAGAGGTGAGCAGAGTGATTCAGAAGTAGGGCCGCTGTAATTAGTTGAGCTATGCCCATCACGGCATCGGAAATCACAAGTATTCGACGTCGTTCAAATCGATCACCGATAACTCCGCCGACTAATAGCAATATAAGTTGCGGCACCATAGATGCGCCGATTACTAAACCCAGATCAGCAGCAGAGCCGCCTGCTTCCAAGATGCCAAAGGTGAGAGCAAGTGTGCTAAGTGATCCACCGATTCGAGAAATGGTGCGTCCTATAAAGTAGGCGCGAAAGGCGGGTTCTTTTAATGCGGTGAAGGAAGAGTGTTTCACGAACAATCTCCCTAAATATCAATTAAGCGTTTCGATTGTAGTTAAAGATTTTTCACTTCGCCGTAAAAGTTGAAATCTAACGTATGCTTCACATCCCGACTGGTATGCATTTTTGATGTATGTCCTGCCATCCCGATACGCTTAATCAGGTGCGAAGTGCTCAACTAGAGGATGTAATTAGGTGTTTAAACTGCGAGTCACGTTAATCATCGCAGTGGTTGCACTTGCTTGTTGTGTTCAGCCAGTCAAAGCAAGTGGCGGTGTGGACTTAACTAGTTACCAAGCTCAAGATGTGTCATGGGGTAAGTGTCCTTCGAATTATTTCCGACCAGCAGACGAGCAAAGCAAAGATTTCAACAAAGATGCCGTGGAATGTGGAACATTAAATGTTCCGGCACTATATTCAACACACTCTGCATTCCCTGATTTCAAAATTGCCATGATGCGTGAGTCGGCAACCGATCCCGAGAAATTAGGCACGTTATTTATCAACCCTGGTGGCCCTGGCGAATCGGGTGTCGAAGAGGTGCAGTTCCTTGATTTTCCGGCAGAGATTCGGGCAAAGTATGACATCATCGGATTTGACCCTCGTGGAGTAAATCACTCTGCTCCTGCTCGTGGCCATCAAATTCAATGCAACAACAGAAGTTATTTCGAAACTTTTTGGCGCACCGAGGCTACGCCTGCAAACGATAAAGAGTACCTAAGAAATCTTGACATCATGGATGCCTATTACCTTAAGTGTGCAAAGGACAATCCAAGCTGGTGGACTCTGACCACGAGCAATGTTGTTGACGATCTTGATTTGATGCGGTCAATACTCACGGGCTCGGCGCCGTTGAACTTTCTGGGATCTTCGTACGGGACGACAATTGCCTCCACATACATCACCCGTTTTCCAGAGCATGTAGGTCATATTGCTTTGGATAGCCCAACTTCAAATGAGCCAACTTCGGACTCCGCCCAAATTACAGATGCAAAAAGTCGCGAAGCAAACTTGATGCGCCTAATCAAGGGATATGCAAAGGCTAGAAAAATGAGTGTGGCTGCCGTTAAGAAATTAATTCTGCAGGCGCGGCGAGATGGGGATGACAACAAGCTCACAGGGTGGGCAGGCATGAAAATTCTTAATTCAAGTAAACAGATACACCAGAGCAGTGAATACATGTTTACATATGGAATGTTTGCGATGACATATTATGATGTCGCAATTATTCAAGAATATTTCAATGAAGCACTAGATGCGGTAAGTGGTCCAAAAAAGAGAAACGCCATCTTTGAATATTTCGCACTTGAGCTCAATCAGTTCGACACCGATTCATTGGTTGGATCTAAGTATCAGCCCAACAAGATTAAGCGAAAGAATTCTTTCGAAGTCATGGACATTGTTGACTCTTTGGATGTTGACTATTTTGTTACTACTACGTACGCGCATGATGCAAAGCTTGCAAGACAATTACAAAAAGCGTCACCAATTTGGACTGAATTATATTCTGGCGGTACCAACTATTGGTATCAAGGAAGGCGAGAGCCAATTAGCTGGGATAGCCTGGCCAAAGCCGATCCGAAGATTCCAGACCCGCCAAAGAAGATGCCGGCTCGAAAGAATACATCTGGAAAACCAGTTCTTGTTGTCGGTGCACGATATGAATCAACTACGCCTTATGCGTTTGCGATTAAAACTGCTCGAGATTTGAAATCGCCTTTAGTGACTTTTAATGGAACAGCTCATTCGCCGTTGGCATATTTCGACAAAACATGTCTTAACGATATTTTTGTTGACTATTTCATTAATAGTCATTTGCCAGCTAAATCTGTTACCTGTACCAAGTAAACTACCAGTCTTAAAACTTTTAACTAGAGAATTATCAGCGAATAATCTCCAAAGTGATTTTTTGAATGTTTTGACCACGGATCAGGTTTTGGCGAGCACTAAAACTGTTTGCCCGCCCATCATTAAC
>CANBWF010000080.1 GCA_947373075.1 Actinomycetota bacterium
CATCTACGACCCTGAGGGTTTATTTAGTGTTTAAGTGGATCAGAAATTTCGTTATGCCGGCAATTATTGGGTTGCTGCTTTTTGAGTCATTTCGCTACAACTACTGGTTACTGGCGCTATTGGCGATTGCACTTTTCTATCGCAGGCTAATCGATAACCCAATCAAGAATCGTCTTATTATTACCTTCGCCTTTGCCATGGGATTCTTTATTCCGCATTTATGGTGGGTGTCAGTGCTTGGTGTGGATGCAGCGTTACTGCTCTGCGCTTTGTGTACCGCTAGTTTTATTTTGATAGCGCTTATTCCCATTAAATCAGGAAGTTTTTCTAGCAAATTGGAATTCGCCACAGCTTGGGCATTGATTGAACTAATTCGATCGCAATATCCATGGGGTGGCTTCAGTTGGGGTTTACTCGGCTATTCACAGACCTCTGGTCCGCTTGTTCAGTACGCCAGAATCGGAAACTTTGCCCTTGTTGCCTTCGTAGTTGTTCTTGTTGCAACACTCATCTCAGATCTGAAGCTTTTTAGAAATTTACGAGCGCACTTTGTTGCACTTGTGTTGGTACTTGCCGGACTTTTCTTTCCAACAGCTAGTCAATCCGGTGTACTCAATGTTGGCGTTGTTCAAGGTGGCGTTGTTTCAGCACAAGTTCCAGAATTCGCACGAGCAGACCAGGTATTGTTTCACCACCTGCAGCAGACAGTGCAACATGCGAACGAGTTGCGTAATGCAGATGTGGTGATGTGGCCAGAAAATGCGGTGAATCTGCAATTAGATCCACTAGGCACCGAAGCGCGGATTCAAGCGGCTGTGGATGAAGTTGGTAAGCCATTTCTAATAGGGGCAGTTCGCGATGGGGCAGACGGTCATCCAGAGAATGTTGTTACTCTCTGGCTACCGCAATCCGGCGAAAAAACTAGTTATGTAAAAAATCACTTAGTTCCGTTTGGTGAATACATTCCATTACGAAACCTGTTGGCATCACATTTCGGTCGTTTGGACCAAATCCCATCTGACTTTGTACCCGGACAAGGGGGAGGGGTCATAGATGTGGCTGGCGCAAAAGTTGGTGTCGCGATCTGCTTCGAAGTTTCAGATCAACTTCACCTGACAAATTTGGTACAAGGTGGCGCAGAACTTTTCTTTGCTGCATCGAATAATGCAACATACTTGGGTACTGCGCAGCCGATCCAACAATTTGAGATTTCCCGTTTCAGCGCAATTGCACATCAACGCACGATGGTTGTTGCAACTACCACTGGAATATCTGGGGTGATTTCGGCTAACGGTGAGGTTTCTAATCGTGTCCTTGAAGATAACGGACAGGTATTTGTGGCCAAAGTTGGCTTGAGCCAAAATCGGTCATTTACAGATAAACATCCTCTAGCTACGTATCTTTTTATCGCTGGATTAATCCTGATGCTCGGGTTACGCAGGGTGCGAATAAATTCCGCTAAATCAAGTGTCGATAGTCCAACCCAGTGATGTTGAATCTGACAGGTATGGTTAGACAGTGAGCGAACTGCTATACGAATCTCTCGGCAAAATTCTGGTAATTATTCCGACTTATAACGAGATTGAAAGCCTGCCAGTTATTGTTGCTGCCGTTCGCAAAAATGCACCAACAGTTCACGTTTTGGTTGCTGATGATAACTCCCCGGACGGCACTGGAAAATTAGCTGACGATCTTGCTTTAGCCGATTCTCAAATTCAGGTACTGCATCGCACAGCAAAGAATGGGTTGGGCGCTGCCTACTTAGCTGGCTTTGCTTGGGCTAAAACAAATGGATTTGATGTTGTCGTTGAAATGGATGCTGATGGTTCGCACCGCGCAGTAGATTTGCCGCTTTTGCTAAATGCTCTGGTTGATGCTGACGCGGTTCTGGGTTCGCGGTGGATTAACGGTGGGGCAGTGGTTAACTGGCCACTGCGTCGCAAAATACTGTCACAAGGTGGCAACTTGTACACGCGGCTGATGCTCAGCATTCCGCTACGCGATGCAACCGGGGGATTTCGGGCATATCGCATCTCAGCATTAGATGTAATGGATGCTCAGTCTGTCCAGAGCGAAGGATATTGTTTCCAAGTTGATCTGGCCTGGCGTGCGGTGCAGAATCATTTGCGAATTGTTGAAGTCCCAATCACATTTGTAGAGCGTGAACTTGGTACCAGCAAAATGGATTCAGATATCGTTAAGGAAGCCTTAAAGCGGGTTACCATTTGGGGTATTGAAAGGCGCAAGAATCAGATTAAACACCTGTTCAAAAAATAGTTATGCACTTCGTATCGAATCGTAGTGATGCAATTCGTGAAGCTTCAAAACAAAGATTTCCGCTAGTTCATCCTCGGAACGACGCTCACGCACGATCTCGTAATGTGACCGACGAGTTCTGATTGGTGGACGCTCAGGAAGTTCGACACCGGGCAATCCAGCAGTTTCACCACAGGCACATTCCCAAGTCGTCGGAATGTCTTCGGCGTCTGCGGCAAACGGCAGGGTAGTTTTGTGCTCTTCCACACAGGTGTAGGTAACGAGCTGAATTGCCACGTGGTCGCCTCGGTCTAATTCGTAGCTGACGTGACTCATTGAACTGCCTCGCATTGATTCATCTGACATGATGACCTCCTGAGTGTGATTGATTGTTTCAATCTGTTATCGCTTATCTACCCACGCTAAATTGCCTCAAACACAAATTATGAGAAACTTTGTTTCGATAAGTGTTGGCTCTTTTTGCCTGTGGAGATCTCCAGCAGTCCCTGAGCTGGCGGAAATTGGTTCTCAGGCGTCATCTCGGTTAATCCGCGTGAGTGTGTGAAACAGGGCGCAGTTTCATAACCCCAGGGCGTTATTTGGGTCCCTGTTGCTTCGGCCAACTGCCTGTATAAATAGCCGATAAGATACATTATGTCAATCTAAAGATATCGCAGCAAATAACGACTACCCGAGACTAAAGCCTTTGATTAGCAGGCACTGCCCCACAAAATCAGGCAATGTGCTTCCGATGAACTTCAGGCGACTAACCCGAGAACGCTCACAGTCAGCAACCAGGTAGGCCAAATCTGACCTAACGCGGTAAAACGATTTCTAAGCGTCTTGGAAAGCTTCTGGGCTCGGACATGAGCAAACCAAATTTCGGTCGCCGTACGCGCCGTCAATGCGACGCACTGGTGGCCAGTATTTACTGTCCCGAGGACTAGCGCTCGGATAAGCACCCACAAGTTGGTCGTATGCCTGATTCCAGCCAGAGAGCAAGAATTCGGCAGTATGTGGGGCATTAACCAGCGGGTTGTCCTCTAGTGTCCAAATCCCCTGCTCAACCTTGGCAATTTCCTGACGGATGGCTTTCATAGCTGCAATGAAGCGATCGAGTTCTACGAGTCCTTCGCTCTCAGTCGGCTCAATCATCAAGGTTCCCGGAACTGGGAAAGACATGGTTGGAGCGTGGAAACCATAATCCATCAAGCGCTTAGCCACGTCGTCTACCGTGATGCCACTTTGCTTGGTGATTTCGCGTAAATCGAGAATGCATTCGTGGGCAACTAGTCCCCTGTTACCTCGGTACAGAACCGGAAAATCATCTTCGAGTTCGTGTGCCAAATAGTTAGCGCTTGCGACGGCAACTGAAGTTGCATCCTTAAGACCCGCGGATCCCATCAAGCGAATATAAGCCCAGGCAATCGGCAAGATGCTGGCGCTTCCCCACGGAGCTGCACTTACAGGTCCTACCCCACCATCGGCGTAACCTTGCCCGATTGGTCCTGCTTCAGGACGCAGTGGGTGTGATGGCAAGTATGGAGCTAAGTGAGCACGCACCGCTACCGGGCCTACTCCTGGTCCGCCACCACCATGTGGGATAGCGAAAGTTTTATGCAGATTCAGATGCGAAACATCAGCGCCAAATTTACCTGGCTTAGCCAATCCCACTAAAGCGTTTAGGTTAGCTCCGTCAACATAAACCTGACCACCTGCATCATGAATCAATTCACAGATTTCTTGCACCGACGATTCGTAAACCCCGTGCGTTGATGGATAAGTAATCATCAGGGCCGATAGCGAGTCGGCATTTTGCGCAATCTTTTCCTTTAGGTCTTCTACATCGACATTGCCTTGATCGTCACAAGCAACAACCACAACTCGCATTCCGGCCATCACAGCAGACGCAGCATTTGTGCCGTGTGCGCTACTCGGGATTAAACACAAGTCACGTTGTGACTGGCCCTGTGCTTGGTGATAAGCACGAATAGCTAGAAGTCCGGCAAACTCACCCTGTGATCCCGCATTAGGTTGCAAGTTAACGCTGTCGTAACCAGTTACTTCGGCTAACCAACTTTCAAGTTGATGAATCATTTTCAAGTAGCCGGTAACAGTATCTAGCGGGGCAAATGGGTGGATAGCACCAAACTCTGGCCAAGTTACCGCAGCCATCTCAGTCGTGGCATTAAGTTTCATCGTGCACGAGCCAAGTGGAATCATCGAGCGATCAAGTGCGATGTCTTTATCGCTTAGTTTGCGAATGTAACGCAGCATTTCCGTTTCGCTGTGGTACGAGTTGAAGACCTCATGAGTTAGGAAACTGTCAGTGCGAAGCAGGTCAGATGCAATGTCTGAATCAGTTATGAAATCGGCGACGTTAGATGTGAGGTTGACTCCCGTTGCATCACCAATCGCTTGCCACAATGTGGTAACTGTTTCGAAGGTAGATGTTTCATCGAAGCTAATACTTAGCGTGTCATGTCCGCCGTCGTAGATAGCAATACCCAGAGCGCGAGCGGCGCTAACAACAGCTGTTGCTTTGCCAGGGACTTTGATTTGTACAGTGTCGAAAAAGTTCGTTGAGGTGGTGATTCCTGATCCCGCTACTCCCCTAGCAAAAGCCACCGCGAGCTGGTGAGTGCGTTTTGCGATTTTCTGGAGTCCGCGAGGTCCGTGATACACCGCATACATCGAAGCCAGCACTGCAAGCAAAACTTGAGCGGTACAGATGTTGCTGGTGGCTTTGTCACGACGAATGTGTTGTTCGCGGGTCTGTAGCGCCAGGCGGTATGCCATGTTGCCGGCTGCGTCCTTTGTGACGCCTACCAATCGACCAGGCAACGATCGTTCTAGTCCATTGCGAACTGCCATGAACCCAGCGTGTGGACCACCGAAACCAATTGGCACACCAAATCGCTGAGTAGAACCAACTGCAATGTCCGCGCCCCAGCTACCCGGTGAAGCGATAAGTGTTAGTGCTAGCAGATCTGTGACCGCGACAACTAGAGCTTCGGATGCATGCGCTGCCTGCACCAAGTCAGCCAAGTTGCGCACAGCTCCGCTGCTTGCTGGATAACTTACTAACAATCCAAAACAGGACTCAGGAAGTTCGTTCTCGTTTTCGACGTCAATTAGGTGAATGTTGATGCCAAGAGGCTCTGCCCTGGTCTGAAGCACAGCTAAAGTCTGTGGATGCGTATCGCTATCGACTAAGAAAGTATTTGACTGAGATTTACTCATACGCCGAATTAGCGTCATCGCTTCTGCGGCAGCTGTTGATTCGTCTAGTAAAGAGGCGCTGGCGATGTCTAGGCCGGTCAGATCTGTAACCATCGTTTGAAAGTTCAATAATGCTTCTAATCGGCCTTGCGAAATTTCCGGCTGATAAGGCGTGTAGGCCGTGTACCAAGCTGGGTTTTCGAAGATGTTACGAGCAATGACTCCCGGTGTATGGGTGCCGTAATAACCCAGACCAATCATGGGAGTCAAAACTGCATTCTGATCGGCTAGTTCACGAAGTTCAGCTAACACTTCTGCTTCAGATTTACCTTGATCAAGATTAAGAGGCTCAGTAAGCACGATGCCTGCTGGAACGGCTGCTGTCGTCAACTCGGTTAAAGATTCGTAACCAAGAGTTTTTAGTATGTGCGTGAGTTGCTCTGTATCTGGACCGATATGGCGATCAGAAAACTCGTTGTTTGTTGAATGAATGTTGGTAATTAAGTCAGTCACGAAAACTCCACAGCAAAGATGGATGCGCGA
>CANBWF010000081.1 GCA_947373075.1 Actinomycetota bacterium
TGGCTGCAGCGGGCAATGTCAGCTCGCCCAGATAGCAGTTCTGCATTGGAAAGTTTTGCTGGTCCAACCTTGCTAATTCGCGGCGCCGAAGATGTCGTTAGTAAGCCCGAAGACTTCCAAATCATGCTAGACCTGGCTCAGAATCCAACATTTATTGAAGTAGAAAAGTGCGGACACTTGCCACCAGTTGAAGACCCGAAGGCTAGTGCTGAAGTAATAACTTCTTGGCTAGTAAGCAATTAGAGCGCTTTGTAAATCTCCGCGCAGAAATTAATGACTTTCTGTGGTGGCCATTTCTAACCGACTATGCATATTGATTGCATAATTAATTGCAGCGCGACCTTTAACACTTTCATCATGCGCAGCCGCTGCTCCGCCATTTAGTCCGAACAAGTGCTTAGTCCAAAGCAACCAAATAACCGCAGCGATGTTCACTACAAGTGCACCGGCTCGCAAGAATGTGATCTTGTGAGTTAGTTCAAAAATCTCTAACGGAATGAAAGCGCTAGTTGCCACGACGGCTAGATATTCAGCCCAGCGCTTTTGGTACCAAAGTCCGGTACCTTCAACGATTTGCAGTAAACCGTATGCGAGTAGTGCGATGGTGATTAAGTACAAAGTGTGCGGCGATGTTGATAGCAAGCTGGACAAGAAATTAATGATTCCAGAATCGTTCATGTTCCAACCGATTTGATCAGCAAAAGGTTTTAGTAACGGCAATGCCGAATTCAAATGGTCAACAAGAGTTTCCTGCGAAATCTGTAACCGCCATACGGCAAGACCAACAATGAAAACGATTAAGCCACGTATCCCACGTTCAAGTCCCAGAAATCGAATGATAAAACGATCGCGAATCTGTCCAGCATGGGGTACTTCCGGCGCATTGTCGGCCGGGCCGAATGCAAATGGATTTTCTGGGATGAATGCACCACAACGTAAGCATTTCCAAGCTTGCCCAACTGCGGTCTCAACAACTAGCTGCTGAGCTAATTCGGTTTCATCTGGGCGGTAGGTGATGTGTCCATTGCGGGCACAAGAGCGTAAAGACCAATCCATAATCGTCAGTCTATGACAGGCGCCTTATTTATTACGGCACAATAGAGGGGTGAACAATAACCTCAATCTTCAAGGCGCGGTAGATCTTGGTGCACTCAATGCACAACGTAAAGCCCAAGAAGCAGCACTGGCGGCCCAAGCCGAAAATCCTACTTCTGCGGTAAGCATTGACGTCACTGCAGATAACTTTGAACAAGATGTATTAATGCAGTCACAGATTGTTCCCGTTATTTTGGATTTCTGGGCCGATTGGTGCGAGCCTTGTAAACAGCTTTCGCCAATTTTGGAAAAGCTTGCTCGTGAAGATGCAGGACAGTGGGTCCTTGCAAAGGTCAATGTTGATGTTGAACAAGACATTGCTGCAGCATTTCAGATTCAATCAATTCCAAGTCTGTTCGCCATGATTGGTGGCCAGCCAGTTCCGCTCCCACCTGGCGCGCATCCCGAACATCAGATGCGTTCAATCATTGATGCGGTGTTAGCTAAGGCAAAAGAAGTTGGTTTACCAGGACGCGGGCAAACTATTTCGCAGGCCGATGCAGTCGTTGAAGAAGTTGAAGAGCCACTTGATCCAGGTTTGATGAAAGCGCAATCAGCTATTGACGAAGGCAACTGGGACGAAGCCATTTCCGCGTACAAAGAACTTTTGCAAGAACGTCCAACAGATTCACTAGCCCGTATTGGGTTGCTCAATGTCGAATTATTTAAGCGCCTTGATGAAGTTGATTTCGATGCAGCATTAGCAAACGCACAATCTTCAGTTGAAGCACAGTTGCTCGCTGCCGATTGCGAATTCATGTTGAATGAATGGGCAAACGCCTTTAGTCGCTTGATTTCAGTTGTGCGTGACTCAAGCGGCGCTGATCGGGATTTGGCAAAAGCACGGTTACTCGAACTTTTCGAAATTGCTGGACCACACGATGCGGCTGTAATTAAAGCTCGAGTTGATTTAACCAGCGCTCTGTTCTAAAGCGCAGTCTTATTCGCGAGTTGTTCTAGCGCAAGAGTTAACCATTGCGAAAGTTATCGCAATGCTAACCAAACCGTAGCAAGCGGTGGCAAGGTAATGTCTGCTGATGCTGGTTGACCAAAGTGCGCGGGGCCATGTCCATCAATCGTTAATTTATTGCCAACATCGCTGCCACCAAAGGCTAAGTCATCACTGTTGAAAACTTCATCCCAAGTGCCCGCAATCGGCAGGGGAAGGCGGTAATTGTTTCGGGCAACCGGAGCAAAGTTCGTGATCGAGATAAGTGGATTGCCCGCATGATCCCAACGAACCCAAGCGAAAACATTTCCCTCGGAATCATCACTAATCAACCACTGGAAACCAGCTGGGTCATCGTCGCGCTCCCAAAGTGCAGGGCGCTCGCGATAAACCTTGTTCATGCGCTCTATTGACTTGCTCACACCAACATGGCGAGCATGATCTAGCAGATGCCACTCGAGGCCATTTTCCTGCGACCATTCGCCAACTTGGCCAAACTCGCAACCCATGAACAGAAGCTGCTTGCCAGGGTGTGCCCACATGAAACCGTAGTACGCACGAAGGTTTGCTAGTCGCTGCCAGTCGTCGCCAGGCATGCGCTGGTAAATCGAACCTTTTCCATGCACGACTTCATCGTGGCTAAGCGGTAGTACATAATTCTCGCTCCAGGCATAAACCAAAGAGAACGACATTTCATTGTGATGGTACTGGCGATGCACTGGCTCGTGCTTCACATACTCGAGCGAATCGTGCATCCAGCCCATGTTCCACTTCAAACCAAAACCTAAGCCACCTGCATCAGTTGGGGTAGTAACGCCTGGCCAAGCAGTGGACTCTTCAGCGATTGTTACGATTCCTGGCATTGCTCGGTATGCAGTGGCGTTCATTTCCTTAAGGAATTCAACGGCTTCAAGATTTTCGCGACCACCAAAACGATTAGGTGACCACTGGCCATCTTCACGCGAGTAGTCCAAATACAACATTGAAGCGACAGCGTCTACGCGTAGTCCATCAATGTGAAATTCCTTAAGCAAGAAGACTGCATTTGCAACCAGGAAATTGCGAACTTCATTACGACCGAAGTCGAAAATGTAGGTGCCCCAGTCTGGATGTTCACCCAACTGTGGATCTGCATGTTCGTAAAGTGCTGTGCCATCAAATCGGCCAAGTGCCCATTCGTCTTTGGGGAAGTGCGCTGGAACCCAGTCGACAATTACGCCGATGTCCGCTTGGTGGAATGCATCTACGAGATAACGGAAATCATCGGGTGTGCCAAAGCGAGAAGTTGTGGCGTAATAACCCGTAACTTGATAGCCCCAAGATGGCGCATATGGATGTTCGGCAACGGGCATGAATTCAACGTGTGTGAAGCCACGATCTTTAACATAGCTAACTAAGTCAACTGCTAAATCTCGATAAGTTTTGCCGAGCTGCCAAGAACCAAGATGAACTTCATAAACCGACATAGGCGCTTTGTGTGGAACAAGAGCTGCTCGTTGTTCAAGCCACTGTGCATCATTCCACTGGTATTCAGATTCGAACACGACAGAGGCATTAGCCGGCGGTACTTCGGAATAGAAAGCCATCGGGTCGGCCTTGGTAAGCCAATTGCCAGCCTGCGTCAAAATGTTGAACTTGTATTTCGTTCCAGTGCGAATTCCTGGAACGAAAAGTTCCCAAACACCAGAGTTGCCCATTGAGCGCATTGGGTAGCCAGCGCCATCCCACATGTTGAAGTCGCCAACAACTCGAACACCCTGAGCGCTTGGCGCCCAAACTGTGAATGCAACGCCATCAACACCTTGCACATTCTTGCAATGTGCGCCCATTACTTTCCAGAGGTCTTCGTGGCGACCGGCTGAAATTAGGTGCAAATCCAATTCGCCAATGGTCGGCAAAAATCGGTACGGATCATCGGTATCAACTGCGCCTTGGCCATAATCAACCTGCAGGGTGTATTCAGTTAGCTCTGGTTGATCGATTGTGATTGCCCAAGCTCCGCGCAATTGATGGACCATCGGAATTACTTCATCGCCAATTACTAGCGAGACTGAGTTAGCCCAAGGACGCAGAATGGTGAAAGTGGTGGAAGTTTCATTTGAATGCGCACCTAGAACTGAATGCGGATCATGATGCCAACCATCGATTACGCGTTCTAATTCACTTGGTGTTTCTGGCACCCGAGTTTTTGGGCGGAATTTAAATGGAAGGCCAAATTTAGGCACTGGCATGCACCGTCAAAATCAAAGCGCAACCAACTGAAGGATCGAGCCTGACATTGTTGTGTTCGCTCCACTGGAACTCTTGCCCAGTTAGTTCATCGCGCACTGTGAAACGATCTCCCCAATTTTTGCCAATTTCTGGCAAGTTGATGTGCACAGTTGATTCCTGCGCAGTGTGTGGGTCGAGGTTCACAATAACCAAGACAACGTTGTCGCCTTCGCGCTTTGAGTAGGCGATCATTGCCTCAGAATCAATCCAATGGAACGTTAGATTGCGCAAAAAGTGAAGAGCTGGGTTTGCCGAACGAATTTGGTTGAGCTTGGTTATGTACGGCGCCAAACTTGGTTGGGTTTTTGATTCCCAGTCACGCGGGCGATATTCATACTTCTCTGAATTCAAATATTCTTCTGCACCTGGTTTGGTCGGGGCATTTTCATAAAGTTCAAAGCCCGCATAAACGCCCCATGTAGGGGACAGGGTTGCCGCAAGCGTGGCCCGAATATCGAAGCTGCGGTTGCTACCTGTTTGCACATTAAGTGGCAAGATGTCTGGCGTATTCACAAAGAAGTTCGGGCGGAAATATGCACTTGCGTGTCCCGATAACTCGTTCAGGTAATCCGTGATCTCGGCTTTGGAATTGCGCCAAGTAAAGTAGGTGTAGCACTGTTGGAAACCTGCTTCGCCAAGTGCTCGCATCATTGATGGATTAGTGAAAGCTTCAGCTAAGAAAATTACATCGGGATCAGTTGTATTTATGTCGGCAATCAAGCGCTCCCAGAATGCCACTGGTTTGGTGTGTGGGTTATCAACTCGGAAAATCCGAACACCTAGATCCATCCAGTGATGAACTACACGCTTGACCTCGTTGAAGATACCTTCAGGATCTCGGTCAAAGTTGATGGGGTAGATATCTTGATATTTCTTAGGTGGGTTTTCCGCGTAAGCAATGGAGCCATCAGCACGCTGAGTGAACCAAAGCGGATTCGTCTTAACCCATGGATGATCTGGACTTGCTTGAAGCGCTAGGTCCAGAGCAATTTCAATGCCAAGGTCACCCGCTTGCTTTACAAACTTTTTGAAATCACGCTCGTTGCCCAAATCTGGATGTATCGAATCATGACCGCCGTCTTTACTACCGATTGCCCAAGGCGAACCAGGGTCATTTGGTGCAGGGTTAAGTGTGTTGTTTGGGCCTTTGCGGTTCGCATTTCCGATTGGGTGAATCGGTGGCAAATAAAGCACGTTGAAACCCATTGCAGCAACTCCGGGTAGGCGCTGGCTTGCTGTTTTGAATGTGCCACTTACCCAAGTACCATCTTTCTTCTGAGTTGCTCCTTCAGAGCGTGGGAAAAACTCGTACCAGTTACCAAATAAGGCGCGACTGCGTTCAACATAAACCGGGAACGGTCCGTAGCTTGAAACAAAATCGCGAATAATGTTTTTAGAAAGTGCGGATTGAACTTTTGGTTCATGCAGAATACTTAGGCGTGCTTCATCCGATTTAGTTTCATCGGTCAACGCCGCTAACAGCAGACGTAGTGCGGGCAGACTATCTTCATCAGCTTGACTAATTACCTG
>CANBWF010000082.1 GCA_947373075.1 Actinomycetota bacterium
TGTAGATCTTGCAATGCCTTCTGAATTGATTTGGCTAAATCTGAATTGTCTTTAGCCACTGCAATGCCGTATGGAGCTGATTCGTATGGAGTGCCAATTAATTCAAGCTTGCTTGAGTTCTGCTTTACTGCGTACTGAACGATTGGTGAGTCTGCAGTAACTGCGTCTGCTCGACCACTAACTGCTGCCTGAGTAGCCATTGCCTGGTCATCAAAGCCAAGTTGCTGGATCGCTGCTTTGCCGACATCGGTGCAGGCTTTTGATTTAGCTTTAAGGTCATCCACCTCGTATGTGCCATTTTGCACTGCAATAGTTAAACCACATGCATTGTTGGGATCAACAGTGTTGCCAATTTTGGTTGCCCACTGAATGCCGGCTTGGTAGTAATTGACAAAGTCAACTACTTTTTCGCGTTCAGCATTATCAGTGAATGACGACAGCCCAGCATCGTATTTTCCACCGGTTACACCAGGGATGATTGCATCAAAAACTGCGATTTTGAAAACCGCAGTTTTGCCAAGCTTCTCGGCGATTGCATTGCCTAACTCAACTTCCCAACCAACTGGGTTTCCTTTGTCATCTTTAAATTCATTTGGTGCGTAGGTTGCATCCACGCCATATGTGATCGTTCCACTTGCAGAGTCACTCTTTGAGCAACCAGACAACGCTAGAACTGCAACAACGCCTGCCACTGCAGCCATTCGGGTTAATTTCATGCGAATTACCTTTTCCTTGTGTGAGCGTTAGGCAAAGTCATCGCCCAACTGATTCAACAATTGCTTCCCTTGATGCTACTGATGAAATGTGTTGGTTGTGTTACAAATACACCACTAACTGGGCGTTTTCCACAACGGTTTTACTACTTAGCCACCAATTTGTAGTGCTAGCCAGTAAAGGTAAGGAATTCCAACGATCAAGTTAAACGGAAATGTGACACCCAGGCTGGCCATAATCGGTAAGGACTTACTAGCTTCGGGTAAGGCAATTCCCACTGCGGCTGGCGCGGCGATGTATGAAGCACTTGCACACAGAACTCCGAGAATAGTTGCCCCACCTACTGATAGTCCGGCCAGGTTTCCAGCTAAAACGCCAATTGTGCCAGCAAGAATGGGGAACGCAATGGCAAAGACTATGTACTTCCAGCCTGCTTCTCGAATCTGCCAAACATGACTTCCGGCCAAATAGCCCAAGTGCAGTAGAAACAGGGCCAGAAAACCTGGCAACAAGGCAACAAAGAAGGGCGTAACTTTTTCGTATCCTGGGCTGCCAGAAATTAACCCGACAACCAAACCGCCGGCAAGTAACAAGATAGTTTTGCCAAAAACAATCTCTTTCAACGACTCGGCCCACGAGACGCCGCGGTTTAGGTGACGGCTACCTAGATAAATACCCACGACTATGCCCGGAATTTCCATCAAGGTAAGTAACGTGGCCGCAAAACCTTCATACTTAATGCCGCTACTTTCTAAGAAAGTAAGAGCTGCCGAGAAAGTCACTAAGGAAGTTGAACCGTAGTGTGCTGCGATAGCACCCCTATCTAACTCGCCAATTTTTGTTAGTAAGCGCAGCACCATGAACGCCAAAATTGGGATGAGAACTCCAAGACTCAAAGTGGCCAATGCGGGCAGAACTATCGAACTAGCTTGCGATCCACGTAATTCAACGCCACCCTTGAGCCCGATACCAAACAGCAGGTACAAAGAGACAAATTGATAAACCTGCTCGGGAAGCAAAAGATCGCTCTTGAATCTTGAACCGATAAAGCCAACGATAAAAACTAAAACTGTTACAGATGTTAAGTTGCTCTGCACTATGGACCAAGATGACATTTGAACTCTCTTTGTAAGTCACACTGAATACTGCTCAGTCTTCGGAAACAATACCTGTAATTTATTTCAGGTGTCAAATTACAGGTTGTTTTCTGCGTGTTTGTGGTAAGGTCAGATCATGGCACCTACATCCAGTGGCAAGATTCAACGCAAGCTAACGAGTGCAGCAAAAAACAAGCCCGCAGCTAGCACGCCCGAACAAAAGCAATGGACTTTTTTGTCGAACCACGGGCATGTTTTGATTTTCCTGGCACATGATCCGGCGGCGCGTGTGCGCGACATCGCTGCAGCGGTTGGCATCACAGAACGTTCAGCCCAAATCATCTTGGCCGACCTTGAAGCTACCGGCTACCTGACTAAGAAACGCGTCGGTCGCCGCAATGAATACACAATCAAGCTCGAGAAGAAGTTTCGCCATCCATCGGAATCACACAAGTCAATCCGATTGTTGCTCGACATTTTCAACTAACTTGATTCACCTTAATCTGCAACAGCCATTATGTGACTAGCTAAAACTGAACTTAAGCCCAGTACGTCCAATTCTCCCGAAGCAACAGCAATAATCATGTCGTAAGCATCATCATGCGACATCTGGATATCAAAGTCGTTCATCAAACAAAAGATTCGACCACCCGCCCAAGCAAGACGCTTATTGCCATCGATAAGTGCATGATTTCTGGCAACAGAATGAATTAGCGCCGCCACTTTCGTCGGAAAATCCGGGTAGGCATCATCCCCAAACACGCTTGTTTGTGGCCGGTTAGCTGCCGATTCAAGGAGTCCGATATCTCTGATTCTGAAATCAGCAACTATCGCTGTCCCAATTTCGATCAAATCATTGAGCGTTAAATAATCAACCTCTTTTGTCATTGTCCCAACCGATCGAGGAGGTCTTTGTCTTCACTCAACACTCGCTCAATCGCTGATTTCATTCGTTGGTCTCGTCTAGCAAGGTACTCATCAATGGCGGATAAAGCCGCCTCTTGCATTGAGATGCCCTCTTGTGCTGCCAAATCCCGTAATGCTTGGGATTGTGCTTCTGAGAGCCGTAAATTCATAGCCATGCTAAAACGGTACCACAGTGGTACCACATTTTGTCAATACCCTATTTCTAAAGTGGCGAGCCGGCCAATGAGCCAAAGAAATGCCCTGCTGTACCAATT
Organism: Actinomycetota bacterium; assembly: GCA_947373075.1. Taxonomy (GTDB): domain Bacteria; phylum Actinomycetota; class Actinomycetes; order S36-B12; family UBA5976; genus UBA5976. The sequence continues at coordinate 2,993 of CANBWF010000082.1, forward strand.
TCAGAAGCTGAAAAATCAGTTTCCTTTGAACCTGCGAATTTCTTGTGGCCAGCCGCATGCTTGACCCACTTTGGCGCCCCACATTTTTGCTTCTTCATCTGTCGCAACATTAATTATGGTCAGCCCACCAAGGAACTCCCCAGTAGTTGTTATCGGGCCAGTTACTAGACCACTGTCATCAGCACCGAAAGCTAATTCAATTTCTTCTTCCAGCCCACCGGCAAATACAACCACGCCTGCTTCCTCCATCTCGGCTACAACTGCTCGAGAAAGTGGACCACGCTCGCTAAACCACTCGGCACTGTGATCGCCAACCCATTGTTGATTGAAGTAAATGATGTATTTCGGCATAGCTATCCCTTTGTCTCAAACCAGAATGAAAACTGTAGTTGTCGACAGAAGTTTAGCCTGATGAAAAGTGGCGAGCCGGCCTATAAGCCGGATTCTGTGTTAGCCGAAACTAACGGTAATCATCCATCTGCGATCGCTGTTACCAACGACCTCTTGCAACCTACCCGCAGGTATATGACGGGCCGTCACCTGCACTGGACCCGAAGGTCACTCTTGGTCTTGCTCCGAGTGGGGTTTACCTAGCCGCTTGTGTCACCACATGCGCTGGTGAGCTCTTACCTCACCGTTTCACCCTTACCGATTGCTCGGCGGTTTACTTTCTGTTGCACTTTCCCGTGGGTCACCCCAGGTGGATGTTATCCACCACTCTTGCCCTATGGAGTCCGGACTTTCCTCGACAGTTTGACCTGCCGCGATTACCCGGCCGACTCGCCTTATGACAGCGTAATTGAAATGCGAAAAATTGGGTACTCTCAACTTGTGCCGCACTTTATGTGCGATATGGGTGAGGCCCTTGTGGAATACACAAGGGCCTCTTTTGCGCCTAGTTGTTACAGCACCTCAGGCGAGCTTCTCAGCAGAGGAAGGGATTCCGCTAGCGAGTACTACGAGCCCGAGTGTGCCGGCGAGACTTGGCTAACTACTTTTTTAGTCGCACAAACAAATGTCTGCAATCGGTTTTCTGACAAAAATGTCAAAGAATTTGCCAAAAACTTGAATTAACCCCAACTATGGGCAAAAACGCTAAAAGCGACGGTCGATTTCGCCCGATCCACCGGCTAAATGGGTGTCCAGAGCCTCATTAGCTAACGCGTCAGCAGCTTTATTGTCTTCACGTGGAATCCAGGTGTAGGTGACGTTTGCAAATGGCAAAATCTCGCGCGCAGCCATCGCTAGTTCGCGAAGGCCAGCATTTTTTATCGCCCATCGTCCACTCATTTGCTCAACAACAAGTTTGCTATCCATGCGCACTTCAACGATTGCTTGTGGATCAATAGATGCAACAGTTTCAAGCCCAGAAATTAGACCTCGGTATTCAGCCACATTGTTTGTGGCATGTCCGATGACTCCACCGATTTCGGCTACTAACTCACCAGTTTGTGAATTTCGAACTACCGACCCAAATGAAGCATGACCTGGGTTCCCCCGACTAGCACCATCTGCTTCAACAATGAAGTGGGTCACAGGCCAGACTCCGAAGTGCGCACCAAGATTCGGCGACATTCTTCACATCGCACAACTGTGTCTGCTGGCTGATTTCGGATGCGATCTACTTCAGTTGCATCAAGTGAAATGTGACAGCCCTGGCAAGCGCCACGGTGCAAAAGTGCGGCGCCAACGCCACCTAAATCAATTCGGATTTTGTCATAAAGCGCAAGCAACTCTGCATCAACGCTCTGCACTATTTGTTGACGGCCAGACATTTCGATTGCAATGAGTGCATCAATGTCAGCAAACTCGGCATCGCGGGATTGCGTTGCTAGTTCTAGCTCTGACGTTGTAGCAGCAACTTGTGCTTCAATTTCAACTTGGACGCCGCGAGCTTCTTCAAGTTGCTCCATGATTTCAAGCTCAACATCTTCGAGTTCAGTTTGTCGCTTCTTCAGTGAAACTATTTCGTGCTGCAGTGCTTCTAAGTCTTTGGAACTAGTAACTGCGCCAGAATCAAGACGCTGCTGATCGCGCTCGGCCCGCTGAACCACCTGTGAAACATCATTATCTGCTTTAGCTTGTGCCAGTGAGATGTCCGAAATCTCAGTCTTGATTGCCACAAGCTTTAGCTGGAAACTACCAAGCTGCGCCTCTAAATCTTGAACTTGGGAAATTTGTGGCAATGAACTGCGTCGATGAGCTAGTTGCAACAGTGCGGTGTCGTGCTTTTGCAAGTCCAGCAGAGCGCTCTGCTGTTCGGCACTAGCTTGAATTGCCACGGTTAGCTCCTTGCAATTGAGATAACCCACGGATCTGTAGGTATCTGCGACACTATGACCTTTACTTTATCGCCAAATGTGTCTTCCATTTGTCGGGCAAGTTGATTTAGCCAGGGCCATTCCCCTGCCCAGTGCGCAATGTTGATTAGAACGCAGTCGTTAGTTGCCACAAACTCACTGGCCACATGGTGCCGTAAGTCGGATGTCACATAGGCATCCACATTTAATACAGAAACTGCTTCAAGTAATGAATCACCTGCGCCACCACAAACAGCAACTGTTTTAATGGCCTTTTGGACATCGCCCGCAAGTTGAACTGCGCTTGGCGATTTGGGTAGGTTCTGGGAAACCTGTTGCGCAAAGTCATGTGCAGACAGTGGTTTGGCCAGTTCGCCAACTCTGCCGATTCCGGTTTCTACCTCAAGCGCGAACTCTGGGCGTACATTCAGACCAATAGATTCTGCCAAGGCATCGCTAACACCTGGCCAAGCAGCATCAGCATTGGTATGCGCGGTGTAGAGCGCGATTTTATGGCGCAGCAG
>CANBWF010000083.1 GCA_947373075.1 Actinomycetota bacterium
GGTGTTGCAGCTCCGGAAGCTACTTTGAGCGTTCCTGCTGGTTGGTCAACTCAGACTGTAGATTTCTCTGCTGTATCTGGTTACAACGCAAGCGGCTCATACAAGCGTCTTGACATCGAAGGAAGCGGCGAAGGCCATTTCTGGGTAGACAACATCAACCTTTACCTAAATGTTGGCGGAGCTTCTGCTTCTGCATCTGCATCACCAGCTCCAGGCGTTTTCTTGAGCTTCGGTGCTAACGATGATCTAGCTAAAGCTGTCAATACATTCGAAGGTGCTAGTGGCGCAATCGTTGATGGGCATTATGAATTCACAGCTACAGGCCAGCCTTGGAGCGGCATGAACGTGATCAACACTTCTTCAAACCGCCGCCTGACTAACTCTGCTAATTCTGTTTTGACGTTTGATTACACAAACCCAGACAGCTCATCAGAGTCAGTAATGGTAAAGCTTGAAGGAACTGGTCCAGCTGCACTAACTGGTTTGACCGCAGCTCCTGGCCTAAACCACTTCACGGTTGATTTCTCAACAGTAAATGGTTGGGATGGCGCAGCTACCTACAAGAACTTGGCGATCTTCCCAGGTTTCGGTGGCGATGTCGGCATGGCCAACACCGCTCGTGATGGTCAGGTTTATCAGATCGACAACGTTTCATTTAACGGTGGCACAAGTGCAGATGTTTACACTGCGCCAGTTGATGCATTCAATGCTGAAGCTACGCTTGTTTCATCAAGCCTTAATGGCCCATCTGCTCCAATCGGTAACGATTGGTGGCACGGAAATGCTCCAGCTGACAACTTTGTTAAGTACGTAAACGCGGGATCAACTTTCACAATCACCTACCACATCGCAAATGCTTCAACGCATGCTGCGCTGGCTGGCAAGACTGTGACTTTGACCCCAACTTCACCTACTGGTAACACTGGTCCGACTGCTGCAGTAACTGCAACCAGCGACAGCAATGGTGATGCAACATTCACCATCACCAACACCAACACAGATTCAACAAGTGAGTCTTACCGTGCGGATTCGGCAAATTGGTCGGATGCAATTGGTACAGAGTACAAGTATGAATTCTCTGTAACTGGTGTTTCAGGTGCAGACGCTGTAACCCGTTCAGACAACATTTGGGGCCACGTGGTAACTACCGCTGTTCCTGCCTACTCAGGCGATGTGACTTTGAAGTCAAGCACATTGGTTGGCCCAGGCGCATCTGTTGGTAACGGATGGTGGCACGGAAATGCTCCAGCTGACAACATTGTTAAGTACATTGTTGCTGGTCAGAGCTTCAACTTGGTTTACCACGTTGCCGATCACACCACACATGCAGCTGTAGTTGGCAAGACTGTTACTTTGTCAACCGGCGGTAATGCAACCGTCAGTGGTTCATTGTCAGCAGTGACAAACAGCAGTGGCGATGCAACATTCTCACTAACCAGCACAAACTCAAGTTCAGACGCTGAACTTGCACGCCCAACTGGTACCGAGGATGCTTGGACCCCTGTTGATGTTGTTGGTGGAACCGAGTACAAACTCGATTTCAGCGTTGCATCATTGTCTGCAAACGGAAGCATCGCTCGCGGTGACAACGTTTGGACTCACACTGTGAAGGCATTCAGTTCATCTGCAGCACTTAACGGTCTTTACGTTAAGAGCGCTAGCACATCAAGTGCGGTAATTGGTTGGACACCTGTAAGTGGCGCAAGCTACAAGTTGACCCTAACTGGCATGAATGGCACAAAGGCGTTCACCAAGACAGTTACTGTTGCATCAGGTTCATCAACGACCGTAACTGGTTTGCCAGTTGGTCTGCTAAATGTGAAGGTATCCGGTTACGCATACTCAGCTAGCACCATTGGTTCAGCGAGCACAAATGGTGGTGTTGCTGCATTGTCTGCAAAGGCCGCAGCTGCTCCAGCTGTAGCACCAGTGATTTCATCACTTGTTGCAGGTGTTCGTAAAGCAACTGTTACCTACGCACCAATCCAGGATGCAAGCAACGGTGGTGCAACTGTTACTGCGTACCAGTACTCAACCGATCTAGGCGCAACTTGGACAAACGCACCTGCTAGCCCATTCGATATCACGGGCTTGGCAAATGGCGCGACTGTCAAGGTACGTATGCGTGCTGTCAACATTGTTGGCAACAAGGCAGGTACCGACAAGGTTGCATCTACACCAAATGCTCCGCTAGCAGCGCCAGTCATCAAGACTGCTGTTGGTGGAATTGGAACAGTAACTGTTACCTACAGTGCAGTTGCTACTACCAAGACTGGTGGATCAGCTATCACTGCTTACCAGTACTCAACCAACAATGGTTCAACCTGGGCAACCGCTTCGGCTAACCCATTTGTAATCAGTGGTCTTGGTAATGGCGAGACTGTAAGCGTGAAGATGCGTGCAGTTAACGCAGCTGGTAATGGTGTGGCTTCAGCTACAGCTAAGGCTGCAACAACCGCATCAGCACCTAAGGCTGCTCCAGCAATTACTTCGGTAACTGCCGGAACCGGCAAGGTAACTGTTAAGTACACCGCTGTTGCAACAGCAAACAATGGTGGCTCAGCAATCACTGGTTACCAGTACTCAATCAACAACGGTTCAACCTGGTTGACCGCGGGTGCTGCAGCTGGCTTCGACATCAGTGCTGCCAAGGGTGCAACTGTAAGCGTGAAAATGCGTGCAGTTAACGCCGTTGGTGCAAGCGCTGCGTCAACAGCCAAGGCAAACACATCAGCAGTTAGATAACCTTTAACTGCTAAATCCCAGATTTGGGCTGATCTGGCGCCGAAAGGCGCTGGGTCAGCCCAAACTGCTTTTCAGTGGGCTTTTCCTCAGGTTAGAACTCGGCGATTTTCGCCGGATGGACCCATTATTCAAATAATTCGGTGAAAGCGGTTTCGCAGCCAGAAAATGGGTATTACATTAGTACTTAGGCATGTTGTGCGGCGTGCTTTAGTAAAGGCCACATTGGGTAAGGCGACCAATTTTGGCTCGATTCATTTTCGCCGTCCCCGAAAGGACACCCGCACAATGGGTTTTTCAAAACCACTGCGTTCATTAGTATTCGCATTCTCTGCACTCTTAGTAGTTGGCGCCGTAGTTAGTCCAGCCCAGGCGGCTGCAACGGCTACTCCGTTGTTCCTAAGCTTCGAAACCGATGATGCACTTGGCGCAGAAGTGGCCAAGGCAGCGGCACCAGGTCACGCACTGGGTTCTTGGTACCCTGACGCTGTCACCGCAATCGCGCCGACCCCACCCGCAACCCACCCAGGTCAGGCTTTGTCTTTCGTTAAGTCATCTGCTGCCGCTGCGTGGAGTGGTTTCACAGCTTTCGATGGCGGATCAGCGACCTCATACACAAACACTGCTAATCCAGTAATTTCATTCGATTACTACTCTCCATCCGGCACAGACACACCTGTTGAAATCAAACTTGAAGTTGTTGGATCTGCTCAGAAGTCTGCCTACAAAGTTTTAGCGGCTGCGCCAGGTTGGCACACTTTGACATTTGATATGTCAACTGGTGCAAAGAACTGGTCGGGTACTGCTGGCTATAACCGCCTGAGCATTATTCCTGATTTCGGTGGAGATCAAGCAGTTCCAGGGCTGTCAGCTGCAAACCCGGCTGGGCAGATTTATTACATCGATAATGTTGCTATCAACGGCGGAACTTTGTCTGATGTGCAAACTGGTGGACCAGCTCCAACACCAACACCGACATCAAGTGCGATTCCGGTTTACCTAAGTTACGAAACAGATGACGTTAACGGCGCAAACTCAATTTCAACTGATGCTGGCCTTGGCGCATTCGAAGGTGGCACAGTAAGTATTGCCAGTGTTCCTACGACAAGTGGCCATAGTGGCAAGGGTGCGAAATTCATCAAAGCTAAGGCTGGCAACCCGTGGAGCGGTTACAAGTTCATTTTTGGCGCCGACGGATACCGTTATACCAATGCGTCAAAGAAACTAATCACTCTTGACTACTACGCACCGGTGGCTTCTCCAGTTCAAGTTAAGTTAGAGACTGCAAGTGGCGACTCCGTTGCATTGACTAAGGCAGCTAGCGTTGGCTGGAATTCTTTGTCTTTCGATATGTCAACCGCTCCGGGTTGGTCAGAAAATGTGGCATTCAACTTGGTCACAATTTTCCCAGATTTCAGTGACGATAAGGCATTTAGTTCGTCAATCGTTACCGCGAATGATCAGGTTTTCTACATTGATAACGTTTCGATCAATGGCGGCACCATCAGCGATGTCGGCGCGCAACCGTCTTCTTCTGCTTCGCCATCTGCTAGCCCAACCGCAACTGGCGGGACAGGTGTATCTTGCACAAAGGGAACACCAACTATCCGTTTGCTAACCCCAGCGAATTCAGATTTGAATGGAACTCCATCTGGCTACGATGGCGTTTGGCAGTGGAATGATCCAGGCACTGTTGTTTACTCGCACAACTTCCCGGTTCGAGGCACTGTTGCTGTGAAATACCAAGCTCTTGATTTGAACTGTAATCCAGTTGCAGAAGGAACAAAGGTTTATCTTGCGGTTAATGCGAACTACAGTCGCGCGAAGACTGCGTTCATTAACGTGTACCATGATCCAAATTCTGGCGTTGATTCAATCACTGGTATTGACCCAATTCCAGAGGAGTGTGCAGCAAGTCAATTCTGTGGAGAAGGCCAGACCGTAATTGTTCAGCCGACCGATGCATTGGGACAGGTTACTTTTGAACTAACTAACCTGAACGCTACTTCGACTGAAGGCAAACCGCAGAGCCTTTCTAGTTTGCCGGTTGGAAGCAACCTAACGCAGAGTGTGTTCAGTCCGTCATTTTCTGATTTCCACGCAGATGGCAATGGACACAACATTGGTGCCGGTGGCGCAAATATTTACAGCCAAGAAGCGGTAGATGTTTTGTGGCCACACTTCACTAATGGACTCGGTGACGTTGTTCAGCCTGGTGATGTAACTGGAACTGCTGGCGTTAACAAGACTCTCGTTTACACAATTCGTGATGCCGCTGGCAACGCAATTCCAAATGCTGCAGTAACTGTTATCACCGATGATGGTGGATCATTAGTTAGCCCAAGTTCTGCTGGCGCAGTTCAGGACATTAACGGATTTAGCAGCGTTAGTGCTACTGCAAATGCGCAGGGCAAGGTTACTATCGTGGCTAAATCCACTAAGAGTTCAACCCAGAACATCCGGGTTAAGTACTCAGTTTCTGGCTCCGACACAGCGTTGACTGCAGTTAATGGATTCGCGACAATCAATTGGCAGGCAGCCAAGGTTGCTCAAACAATTGGCGGCGTGAAGTCACCGTTGGGCAAGGGCAAGACTCTAGTTCTGCCGGCTAAAACCAGCAAGAATCTTGCTATCAAGTGGTCAACTTCTACCAAGGCAATCTGCAAAGTTACAACTGTAAAGGGTGTAACCAAGCTAACTGGTCTAAAGAAGGGCAGTTGCAAGGTTTCTGGCAGCAATACCGGAAGTGCCAACGTATCGGCAGTTACTAAGGCTGTAACCGTCGCTATCAAGTAAGTTCAAGTTCTAGTAATGGTGGTCAGGAAACTGGCCACCATTACTTATTTCTGCCCAAATTCCCAGGTCTTGTGTGATCGCTTGTGCGCGAGTCACAAACTTGCCTGATCGCGACCTACTGAGCCCTTGCTAGGTCACTTTATTCGGATGCACTGAGGTGGGTGTGAGTAGTAGTACTGCAGATTAGTGCGACAGAATAGGGGTATGGCTCGCCGCAACCTTCTGCACCTAACCGACGACGAGCGC
>CANBWF010000084.1 GCA_947373075.1 Actinomycetota bacterium
TAGCGGCTCGAATTGTGGCCGAAGGATTATCAGTTCGCAGCGTTGAAGAGATCGTTTCTGTTGGCCTGGCCGACAAGCCAAAGGCAGGCAAACCGGCTAAGACCAAAGGAGTCATTAGTGCACCCGGTTTGGCTGAATTAGGTGAGCGCATGTCAGCTCGATTAGATACCCGAGTGACCCTGGCTGTTGGGCAAAAACGCGGCAAAGTCATCATTGAATTCGCCACTTTGGAAGATTTACGCAGAATTGTTGAAATCGTAGATCCGCCAACCCGTGGCATGTTCGGTGAACCTCTACTTTAGGGTTGTACACAGGTGAACAACCTGTGGAGAAGTACCATTATGTGACCTAAGTCACAATTATTGTCTTTCCTAAGTATTCAGACCAAGCTGCGCAAATCAAAGTGCAACAGCGAATCAAGTTAGTGCTGAACTTAGGGCCTAGTAGTCGAGCCAAGTCGGACACTAATTTGTCGATATGACGACGAAAAAAGTTTTAACCGATCCGAACAGCTAGTACGCGACTAACTGCCAAGGCCAACGCACTTGAAATGACATCTCGTTGGCTTGCCTCAGCCAGAACTTTGCTGTCCGCCAGATTAGTGGCGTAACCCAAATCAATTCTTACCACTGGCATCCGGGTTAATCGCAGTAGATCACCAGTTCGCGCATGTGCCCGACAGTCTTGCAGTTTGGTCTGCGCGGTGATTTCCTGTTGCACAGTGTCGGCAAGGCGTTCACCCATTACAGATTTAGAAAGACTGTGCCCAAAGTATGAAGTGGCCACACCGTTCGCTTGTGGATTGCTGCACTTATCTAAATGCAGCGACAAAACTAAATCAACTTTTTGTTCGTTTGCTAGACGGGCGCATTCACGTTCATCGGTTCGAGCAGATTTCGCTGAGCGAGCAAAAACAACCAAACTGCCAGCTGCTGAAAGGCGACCTTCAAGTCGGGTAGCAATGTCCCAACACACATCTGCAATCGAGATGTCAGTGCCGACAAGCTTCGTTGCATCATCGCTGATGTCCAACAGGATAGTTGCTGATTCAACCCCATGACCAAAATCGATAGCAGCCAGATCACGCAGGTGTTCTTGGTTTCCGCCCGAAACGGTGCGCGTTAGACGGACAAAAGCTGCAAACACTGCCGGACCGCAAGTGCCGTCGTCAGAAAGCCCAACGCTGCGTTGGAATTCCCTAACTGCATGATCTGTTATCGGACCAAAGACGCCGTCAAGGCGATCAACATTGAAACCAAGTTCCTGCAATTTATGTTGCAAGGCGGCAACATCTTCGCCATGAATCATTTTGCCGGGCATGTAAGTAAGAATTCGATCGCCTAGAACCCAGTGAGCTTCTTCAAGTCTGCGATAAGTTTGCGGACCAACAATGCCATCGATAGTCAGGCCCCTGGATTGTTGGAATAGCCGAACAGCATTCAATACTTCATCATCGAAAACTTGTGATGCATGTGCACCCTGTTCCGGTAATAACCCAAGTCGAGACAGGCGTTGTCGAACCTCAACAACTACAGGATCGACATCGCCATTTCGCAGTGAAACGGCAACCATGGACTATTTAAAGATATTCAGCCAATTCAGCAAGCAAAGTAGCTTTTGGCTTAGCGCCAATAATTTGCTTAACTAACTGGCCATCCTTGTAAAGATTTAATGTTGGAATTGATGTGATTCCGCTGTTTGCAGCAATCGCTGGATTCACATCGACGTCAATTTTGGCAATCACCAATTTGTCGGCCAATTCGCCGGCAAGCTCTTCAAGGATGGGAGCAACCTGCTTACAAGGGCCACACCAAGTCGCCCAAAAGTCAACAAGCACAGGCTTGCTGTTAGTTAAAACCGTATCGGCGAAAGTCGCGTCGGTTACTTCTACTGTTGCACCCATTATTTTCTCCTTAATGATTGCTCATGCTGTTCCAAGCATAGAGTGTCGTAAGTTTTATTAGCTCTTATGTGACAAGAAGCGTTCAGCATCAAGGGCTGCAGCGCAACCAGAGCCAGCCGCAGTAATAGCCTGACGATAAGTATGGTCAACCAAATCGCCAGCCGCAAATACGCCCGCAAGGTTGGTTGCTGTAGATCCAGGCTTGGTTAAGACATAACCTTCGTTGTCCAGATCAACCTGTCCGTTGACTAGTTCAGATCGTGGATCATGACCAATTGCGACAAAAAGTCCGGTGATGGCCAGCTCTGAAGTTTCTCCAGTATTGGTGTCACGCAAGGTAACGCCAGTGAGTTTTCCGTCACCATGGATTTCGGCAACTTCGCTATTCCAAGCGAACTTAATTTTGGGATCGTTATGTGCGCGTTCAGCCATGATTTTGCTGGCGCGAAGTTCCCCACGTCGGTGAATCAAAGTGACACTATCTGCAAAGCGCGTAAGGAAAGTAGCCTCTTCAATTGCTGAGTCGCCACCACCCACAACTGCGATGTCTTGTCCGCGGAAAAAGAAACCATCACAAGTAGCACACCAAGAAACGCCATGACCAGATAATTCTTTTTCGTTTGGCAAACCAAGTTCGCGATAGCTCGAGCCCATTGCCAAAACAACTGAGTGGCTTTGGTACTGCTTACCTGAACTATCGGTAACAGTCTTGATCTCGCCAGTTAACTCAGCGATAGTTACATCGTCAGTAATAAATTTTGCGCCAAATCGCTCGGCCTGGGCGCGCATGTTTTCCATAAGAGCTGGACCCATGATGCCTTCGGTAAACCCTGGGAAGTTCTCAACTTCAGTAGTGTTCATTAGTGCGCCACCAGCAGTAACTGCACCCTCAAACACAATTGGATTCAATTGCGCGCGAGCAGCATAAATGGCCGCGGTATAGCCAGATGGACCTGATCCAATAATGATTAGTTCAGCGACTTCAGTAGTCATGATTCGTCCTTTGCTTGCGGGTACATTCGGCGTTCTTTAGTTTACGCAGATGCCTATTGCACAATTCATGTGGCGTATGAGTTACAACGCGACTCTGACTTCAGCTATTCCGCCCACATAGTTACCAATTTCATTGCGGGGTACTTTAACCAACCAAATCAAAAGGTATCGACCATTTTGTGGACTTTCTGGGCTAAAGGTTTCGGTTTTGTTGGAGTTGCTGACTGTGCCGAGCACTGAGGCGCTAGCCAAATCTGGGGTAGCAGAGTCACTGATAAAGACGCTTGCTCCGTGAGCCGGGGAAGTGAAAGTAACATCCACGTGGGCAACTTTTGTAGTTTCGCCCAAATCAATCAGCAAACCAACACCAGCTTTTTTACCCAAGGTATTTGAGTAGTAATTAGTCGTTACCCAAGCAGTCTTTGGCAAGCCATCAATTGCAAGTTTTGCCAAGTCAGAATTTTCTTCTCCGTCGCCGTAAGGATCGTAACCAGTTGCTGACACCGGTGTGGCGTAGCGCGTTGGCCAAAAGTCTGAAGAAGTGCTCGGTGAGGCTGAGATCGAATTGCTTGGGCTACTTGATGCACTCGCTGTACTTGTCACGACAGGATTCGAAGGCAGACTTGCAGGTGCATTGTGGAAATTATGTGTCATTAGCTGCCAGCCCGCCCAGCCGAATAGGTAGGTGATTGCCAAAGCCAGAGTAATTGCACGCAAGCGCCTTGATTTGGGAATATCTTTGCCATGCCAGGTGACTTCATGAGCAGTCCAACGATTTACGGCAGCTTGTAAGTCGGCAATCATCGAAGCATTCGTGATTGAAATTTCCTGAAGCAATTCATCAACAGTTGTGAATGTTCCATCTTGGGTTTTTTCATAAAGTTGGTCAATTGCCACGCCCACACCAACACGTTGTTGGCTAGGCAATGTCAGAGTTTTGTTGTCCAGAATTTCCGCCGCGGGCAACGCACCCACAGAACCGTTAGGCCAAGTAGCTGTGACCATCGCAAAAAGTAGATCACCAATTCCAGCGATGTCGGTGGATTTAGTATTTCCATCGGCGGTGAATAATGCGCCATCAATACCAAAGCCAGTGACGCGAACTTCACCAGCATCGTTTAGATAAACATTTCTGGGCCTAAGGCGACCGTGCACAAGTCCGAGTTCGTGCATCGCACCCACCGCGCTAGTTACTTGCGCCAATACCCGCAGAGCTTCTTTAACTGATAAGGGTTCTAGGTTTTTGCCAAGAATATGGTCAATGGTTTGGCCATCAACCCATTCAGTAACAACTCCTAAATACGGTTCAGTGCTATCTATGGCACGCACACCAGTCACAAAATCCTGCTCGACAATATCCAAGATCGCTACAGCATTTCGACTGCTATTTACAGCTGCTGCTTTTGCATGTGCCAATAAGTTTTGTGCTCGTGGATCGTGATGTGGAAGTAGCACAATGCAGACGACTCGGTTTAGTGAGTTATCTATAGCCCGCCAAAGCACGGCGTTATGACTTGAATTTATTTGAACATCTAAGGAGTAGCGTTCGGTAAAAGTACGCGTGGCCATCCTTAGTCCTTGCTAGAAATTCTTCTCACAATTTGGCTAACCACGGAAGTAACTTCGTTAATCCGCATTATTTTGGCTAGTGCCACATAACCTATCGCAAGAATCACAGTAAATAGCGTAATTTGCTTTAGCGCATCCGCAGTTGAGTTGCTTGCGAACATATGAGTTGCGCCGCTCCAGGCAATAAGTCCAGAAAGCAACACTGCTACTAAAACTCTGGCCAACAATTGCACCAGGGCTTTTGTTGGAATCTCTGGCAACCTTCGAGTGACTCGATTCCAAGTAACAAAGCAAATAACAATGTATGCAATGGAATATGCCAGAGCCAAACTTGGCACTTTGTATTTATCGCTTACTGTGAAATAGAGGACCAAGCCAATACTCATGTGCAATGCATTGAACCCGAGATTAAACATGAATGGGGTTTTTGTATTTTCTTGCGCGTAGTAGGTACGAAGTAAAACATAGAAGATGGAAAATGCTGGCAAGCCAATGGCAAACATACTTGAGATGTAACCAACGGCTGCGCCTTGATCGTGGCTTGCTGCGCCATGGCCGTAAAGGATTACTCCAATTTGGCTGCCCATGAAGTACAACACTGCAGCGCACGGAATTAGGTAAGTGATCACATTACGAAGTGCACTGCCAAGCTCTTGCCCAAAGGCTGAAAGGTTTTCAGAATGTGAGTGATCGCTTAGCCGTGGCAGCAGGGCAGTGATAATCGAAACTGTAATTATCGAATGTGGCAGCATCATCATTAGCTGCCCTTTTTGGTACGACGTGAAACCCATTGCAACTTCGGCATTTTGTGCTGCGACTACGTTGGCGTATGTCGTTAGCTTTGAGATGATCAAAAAAGAAACCTGGTTTACAAATACAAACCCGATGGTCCAAATGGCGAGGTCGCCTAATTTTCCTAACCCGGAATCTCGGAAATCAAATCTTGGTGAGAATGAGTAACCACTTTTGCGCAGCGCGGGAAATAGAATCCCTGCTTGCACGACTACGCCCAAAGTGGTGCCAGCTCCAAGTAGTGCCAACTGTCCACTTGTCACACTTTGCGT
>CANBWF010000085.1 GCA_947373075.1 Actinomycetota bacterium
CTGACTGATGTGTACTGGGGCGACTTAGATGTCCTTCTTTTCGATATGCCACCTGGTACCGGCGATGTACCCATGAGTGTTGCCAGGCTTTTGCCACATGCTGAACTCATCGTCGTGACAACCCCACAACTAGCTGCAGCAGATGTAGCGATTCGCGCCGGCATGTTGGCGCCAGCTTTTGAACAAAAGGTGTTTGGTGTTATCGAAAACATGTCAGCACTTACTTGCCCACATTGTGGTGAAGCCATGGAGTTATTTGGTAGTGGCGGCGGCGAATCTGTTGCTAAAACTCTTACAGAAAATCTAGGTTACGAAATTCCACTTCTAGCGAAAATAGTTTTCGATCCACGCTTGCGTGAAGGTGGAGACAATGGATTGCCACTAGTGGTTGATCATCCTGAGTCTGAAGTAGCAGTTCAACTTGGTGAACTTGCAAAGCGGATGGTCAATCGCCCACGTGCGCTAAGTGACCTGCGGCTAACTGTTATTTCTTAAGTAGCATCCTGATCGAAGTCAGTTCGCAAATTACTGCGACTAATTCGAACCTGGGGAATATCACTATTTTGTATCGCTGAATTTTCTGGCGCTAACACTTGGTTCATAATGCCTCTTGGAGTAAGACTCTGAATCTCAGAAGCAAAATTTGTTATGCCCTTAGCATCTTCATCGAGCGAGTCCATAGCATTAGCCAGGAATGCTCGCGCTCGGCGGATGCCGCTGCCCGCACTACGCGCAATTTCCGGCAGTCGATTTGGTCCGAAAATTACCAGCCCAATAACAGCGATTGTAAAAAGTTCAGGAAAGCCAACACCGAGCATTCGAGTTGCCCCTCCCTACTTAATTAGACGGTTTAGACCCTAGTACCACTGTGACATCAGAGTTATTTCGTCGAGTAAGTACCACTTTATCGCCTGAATTACGAGCCCGGATTTTTACAATCAATTCGGTTCCATCATTCACGAGATCTCCATCAATTGCAGTAATTACATCGCCCGGCTTGAGATCAGTATTGGCAGCGGGTCCACCCGGAGTAATTTCACTAACTTTTGCGCCTACACCGGTGTAGCGCATGTCGACTGAGATTCCAATGATCGGATGAGTCGATGAACCGGTTCGCATTAATTCTGTTGCTACTCGCTTGGCTTCGTTAATCGGGATAGAAAAACCAAGGCCGATACTTCCAGATTCTCCACCGAGTGAAGATGAACCCAATGTGGCAATGGCTGAGTTAATTCCAATTACTTGCCCACGTGCATTAACCAGCGGGCCTCCTGAATTACCTGGGTTAATTGCAGCATCTGTCTGAATTGCGTTAATGAACGACGAGTCAGTACTAGAACCAGCAGTTACTGGACGATTGAGTGCCGAAATGATTCCACTTGTAACTGTGCCGCTCAATCCCAATGGTGAACCAAAAGCAATTGCGGTGTCGCCGACGACTACATCGTCTGAATTACCTAATGTGGCAACTGGCAAGTTTCCTGCAGAAATTTTTAGGACTGCTAGATCGTAGGAAGGGTCGCGACCCACGATGGTGGCCCCGATTGATTTCTGATTTTGAAAGTGAACAGTAATTCGAGCTGCCGATCCGGCGCCCATCACGACGTGGTTGTTAGTCAAAACATATGACCAAGTGTTCGTTGTTTTGATTACAAAGCCAGAACCTGTGCCTTCACCAGATGCGGATGAAACACCAATTGAAACCACAACTGGCAAAACATTTTTAGCGATGCTGGCAATCGAACCATCTGGGCGCGGTGACGTATCACCGTGTACCGATGTGAGGTTTGTATAAGTTCCAGAATTATTGGCAACGGTAGCTGCCAAGTGGTAACCCGCTGCCCCGCCCAAAGAACCTGCAATAAGTCCTGCAATTACCGCAGCAAGAATTGGGCGACTCCATCTAGCTTCTGGCTCAACCGCCTTTGGCTGATAAACCCAAGTAGTGCCTGGAGCCTGAGCAGTGTGGGCAACTGCTACAGCCTGCGATTCTGCCGGTGGTGCAGGAACTGCAGGCGCTACGTCTGATGCCTGTGGCACATTAGAGAGCGCATCAACTGGAACGTTTGGCGCCGCATCAACTGGAACTGGCAACGATTCAGGAAGGCCGCCGGGCTCGTTATGACTGTCAGTCATTGTGACAATTTCCTCACTTCAAACTTTTGATGGCAAGTGACTTGCTACTACCTCTAATTGTTACCTATAACAACACGATATGGGTCAGTGGTGGGTCAATCTTCACAGAATCCAAACATGGGTCGTACGCTTACTTACATGGCACCAACTGATCCACGAATTTTGGCACTACACAAGGCTTCATGGGACTTTGCGCAAGCTTGGGCCCCGGAAGACGATGCTCGTACTGGAGCGCGGGCACGGGCCGCTGAGATCGGCTGCGCGGCCGTTAGTCCGGGTGCTGGCAGTTTACTTCGATTACTCGCTGCGGCAATCGATGCCCGCAATGTGGTTGAGATCGGCACTGGCGCCGGTATTTCTGCGCTGTGGCTCCTTGAAGGCATGAACCCTTATGGCGTATTAACCAGTGTTGATAGCGAAGCAGAGCATCAGGTAATCGCTAAAGATGCATTAGCCGAGTCTGGAATTCCAGCGAAACGAGTACGCCTAATTAATGGACGTGCGAGTGAAGTGCTTGATCGCTTAACTGAATACGCCTACGACATTGTTTTAATTTCTGGGCGACCGCTAGAGCTTGAATCAAATATTGAAAGCGCCATGACTTTGCTTCGCCAAGGTGGCTTACTAATTGTTGATCGCGCACTTTGGTCAGATCGAGTTGCTGACCCAGCTGCGCGAGATGCTGACACAGTTGCAGTTCGAACTGCCGTTAATGCGCTGGCAAAAAATGATGAACTAATCGGATCATTGATTCCGATGGGCGATGGTTTGTTAGTCGCAGTGCGACGCTAAAACTATTTTTTCTTAGCAGGAGCTTTTGGCATACCAGTAACGGTATCTGCCAAAACAACACTTAAGTCTTTTACTTCTTGTGCATTTAGTTCAACAACTAAACGTCCGCCACCTTCAAGTGGGACTCGCAAAACGTAACTACGTCCCTCTTTTGGGCATTCCATCGGACCGTCACCGGTACGTGGCTTCATTGCTGCCATAAGAGGACCTCTTTCAGTTTGCACAGTATTCAGAACTTCTATTATCTCAAAGAATCGGGTCGTAAAGAAATCCCTAAATTTGGCCAATTTCCACTAAATGTGCGAACTTTGCCAAGGACCGTTTGATGCCGAACAAAAACGCTGGCTTTATCAAGAAAAAGCCCAATTTCCCAATGATTCCAAAGGGAATTTCTAAATCTTCGGCCCAAATAAATCTGGATGCCTGCTCGTGAATAGGCTCAACAACAAATTCCCCAGTTCCCCGCACGACGTTGCCAGTATGTATCACTTCGCAGGATATCGGCGGATTCCATTTGGTTATGGTCATGGTGTCTAGGATGCCAACTCGTCCGATTCCAGTAAATGCCCGAATTCGCGCGTCAACGTGTCGGCCGTCGCCATCGAGTGATTCAACTTTTGTTGCCATCATCCATTTGCCCTGGTCAGTCCAGGACGTCATCGCATCCCAGACCGCCTGTGCTGGAGATTGGATATCAACGCGCAATTCAAGGTGTGTCATTATTACAAGATACCTGGAGGCGCATCATCGCCAACACCACGGATGACACCCCACTCGTCAACGAGTGCTTTACGGCGAGATTCTGCCTGCATCAAAATCTTGATCGCCTCGTCTACATCGTCAGTGATGTGCAACATATCTACATCTTCAGGTGAGATTTTATTGTCGGCTGCAACTGTTGCCTTGAGCCAGTCAACCATTGCGCCCCAATATTTTGTTCCCATTAAAACAATTGGAAACGAAGTAACTTTTTTAGTCTGAACCAAAGTTAATGCTTCAAAAAGTTCATCAAAAGTTCCGTAGCCACCAGGGAATACAACAAAGCCTTGGGCGTATTTAATAAACATTGTTTTGCGAGCAAAGAAGTAGCGAAAATCAATGCCGAGTTCAATGTATTCATTCATGCTTTGTTCAAATGGCAACTCAATACCAAGTCCGACAGAAATCCCAGGGCCGGCCATGCAGCCTTTATTTGCGGCTTCCATAATTCCAGGGCCGCCACCTGTGATGACGCTGTAACCCTTATTCGAAAGTTTGTTAGCCAGCTCCTGCGCCTGTAAATATTCAGGATGATCTGAAGGAGTGCGAGCACTACCAAAAATGCTAAATGCCGGGCCAAGATCAGCAAGTGCGCCGAAACCGTTGACGAACTCGGACTGAATCCGCATGACCCGCCACGGGTCCTGATGCAGCCATTCGGCCGGACCATGGCTATCCAACAGCCGCTGATCTGTTGTTCCCCTGCGTTTTGCGTGGCCACGCCTGATAACGGGGCCTTGGCGCTGTGATTCATTTTGTGGCTGGCGTGAATTCATAGTTCCACGCTACTGCCTAATGGCAACCCGAACCTGTTATTTAGCTAGCCACTGATTAATGAGTTCAGCGGTGCGATAGATCTGACTAACAGGAACGTGTTCACTAGCACTGTGTGCCAAACCTGGATTTCCTGGACCAAGATTTACTGCTGGAATTCCTAATCTTGCAAAACGAGATACATCGGTCCAACCAAACTTGGGAACGACATCCCCGCCAACTTGTGCCAGCAGATTAGCTAATGCTGGTTCACTCAAGCCAGGCAATGCGCCCGGTGCGTTGTCCACTATCTCAACATCAAATCCTGCAAAAATCTGAATAATCTTGGCTTCAGCATCCTCCGCGCTAACACTTGGCGCATAACGATAATTTACGGTTAGCGTGGCCGAGTCAGGAATTACATTGCCAGCAATGCCGCCGCTTATCCCAACAGCGTTTAATCCTTCTCGGTATTCAAGTCCATCAACTAATACTCGGTCTGGTTCAAAGTTAGCCAAGATGGTCAGCGCTGGCGCCAATGCGTGAATTGCATTTTTTCCATGCCACGATCGAGCGCTATGAGCTCGGACACCTTTTGTTGTAATTTCGGCGCGCAAAGTTCCTTGGCAGCCAGCTTCAATTCCGGCATTAGACGGCTCGAGCAGAACTGCGATATCTGCGCCAAGTAATTCGGGCGCAACATTGCTAACAACGGTAAGTCCATTGCGGAAACTTTCGACTTCTTCACATTCATAAAAAATGTAGGTCACATCAACATTAGGTTCGCTAACTGTGACTGCGGTTTTTAGGGCAACTGCAACACCGGATTTCATGTCACAACTGCCAAGACCAAAGATAACTTCTTCGTCGACCACTTCACCCGTAGGCAGGGCGCTACCCGCAGGAACACGAATTGCCCTGGTGTTGTTAGCTGGCGGCACGGTATCCAAATGTCCAGCCAAGACAACACGCTTAGCGTGGCCAAAATTTGTCCGAGCAATCACATTATTCGAGATTCTCGTTACCGTAAGCCAGTCACACTTCTCTAGTTCAGCCTGAACAGCG
>CANBWF010000086.1 GCA_947373075.1 Actinomycetota bacterium
AGCTGGCATGTTCGGGGTTGGTCAGGGTTGGGGCTTCTACGGCGTAGGTAAGCTCGGTCTTCTGCTTTGCGTAGTAGGCGTGGGTCTGGCTGCGTTCTCACTAGTGATGGACTTTGAAGTAATCACTCAAGCAGTGGCACAAGGAATTCCACAGCGCGAATCTTGGCGCTTGGCATTTGGCTTAACTGTTTCACTTGTGTGGCTTTACACCGAACTACTTCGCCTGCTCGCAATTTTGAATCGCGACTAATTCAAAACAGCGACTAGTGATTCGGATGAACTTAAATAACAAGTGACAAGAAATAAAAAATGCCCGGGATTAATTTCTCGGGCATTTTTTTATGCCAACGAAATCAGATCCAGGTAATCCTGATTCCATAAATCTTCAACGCCGTCTGGCAACAAAAGCACACGCTCTGGTTCAAGTGCGGTAACTGCGCCCTCATCGTGAGTTACCAGCACCACAGCGCCTTCAAAAGTTCTAAGCGCGTCCAAAATTTCTGCGCGGCTTGCTGGATCAAGGTTGTTGGTGGGCTCATCGAGCAGCAACACATTGGCCGAACCAACCACAAGCATTGCCAAACTCAGTCGAGTCTTTTCTCCACCCGAAAGTACCCCAGCTGGCTTGCTGACAGCATCACCAGAGAACAGGAATGAACCCAGCACGCTTCGTATTTGTGCGTCATTGAGATTTCCCGAAGCAGATGCCATGTTTTCCAACACTGTGCGCTCTTCATCTAGAGTTTCGTGTTCCTGTGCGTAGTAACCAATCTTCAAACCATGTCCCGGTTCAAGCTGACCAGTATCGGGTTCATCCACGCCAGCCAAAATTCGAAGCAGAGTTGTCTTTCCCGCACCGTTAAGGCCCAAGATTACGACTTTGGAACCACGGTCAATCGCTAAATCGACATCGGTAAAAATCTCGAGTGAGCCGTACGACCGGCTAAGTCCAGTAGCCATTAACGGAGTTTTGCCACAAGCAGCCGGTGTTGGGAATCGCAGCTTGGCAACCCGATCCGAAGCGCGTTCAGCCTCTAGCCCATCCATCAATTTGGCTGCGCGCTTCTGCATACTCTGGGCAGCTTTTGCTTTGCTAGCCTTGGCCCGCATTCTGTCGGCCTGGAATTGCAAGGCACTTGCTGTGCGCTCCGCATTGGCACGTTCGCGCTTACGACGGCGCTCGTCGAGTTCGCGCGCTTCAAGATATTTTTTCCAGCCAACGTTATAAATGTCGATTACCTGGCGATTGGCATCCAAGTGGAACACCCGGTTTACGGTTGCTTCTAGCAATTCAACATCGTGGCTGATCACAATCAGTCCGCCCGAGTGGTTCGCTAGAAATGTTCTTAGCCAAGCAATCGAGTCTGCATCAAGGTGGTTAGTTGGCTCATCAAGCAACAGCGTGTCGGCGCCGCTGAACAAAATGCGGGCCAGTTCGATACGGCGGCGCTGACCACCAGAAAGCGTGTTTAGTGGTTGCCCTAGAACAGTTGTCGACAACCCAAGCGCTCCAGCAAGTGAGGATGCTTCACTCTCAGCGGCGTAGCCACCAGCAGTTTGAAACTCAGCTTCGGCCGTAGTGTATTTACGCATTGCTTTATCGCGAACAGCCGTATCTTCGCTGGCCATGTCTAGTTCAAGCTGACGCATGCGGGTGATGATTGTGTCCAATCCACGGGCACTCAAAATGCGATCGCGTGCCAACACATCTAAATCCCCTGTACGCGGATCCTGAGGCAAGTAACCAACCGTGCCACCAGATGCAACCTGACCCGCAGCTGGCAAAGTCTGGCCGGCTAATACTTTTGTTAGCGTGGTTTTGCCAGCACCGTTGCGCCCAACAAGACCAACTTTGTCGCCGGAATCAATTCGGAAAGTAGCGTTACCGAGCAATAGCTCAGCGCCCGCACGTAGTTCGATATCTGTAACTTGAATCATGAAAAAGCCTCTGTAGGTGGAAACGAAAAATAACTAATGCAAAGGCATTAGCGCAACAGAGGAAAGAAGAGTTTGTACATCTAGTTAGATGTTGAACCCAAGAGCGCGCAACATTTCGCGGCCATCATCCGTGATTTTGTCTGGACCCCAAGGTGGCATCCATACCCAGTTCAATTTGAAATCAGAAAGGTGGCCATCAAGTGCTGCGCGAGTCTGGTCTTCAATCACGTCAGTAAGTGGGCACGCGGCCGAAGTTAAAGTCATGTTGATGGTGGCAACGTTTGCTTCATCAACTTCAACATCGTAAACCAAACCGAGATCGACTACGTTGATACCCAGTTCAGGGTCGACAACATCACGCATTAATTCCATAACGTCTTCGGAAAGCATTGGTTCCATCGTCATTTTTCACCTTCTGTTGATACTTCTTGGCCTAGTGCCTGAATGGCTGCGTCTTTCCAGGCCATCCACGCGAGTAGCGCACATTTAACCCTAGCGGGATATTGAGAAACTCCTACCAACGCAATGCCATCACCTAAAACATCTTCGTTTGGTTCTTCTACGCGCTGCAACATCGCGACTAAGTGATCTACTGCTTGTTCGCCGGTAGCAAGAGTTTGATCGTTTAGCTGGTCAAACAAAATTGATGCCGAAGCTTGACTGATTGAACAGCCTTGGTTGTCGTAACTAACCAACAGTTTCTGATCATCGACTGGGTCACGAGTTACCCGCAGCGTGATTTCATCGCCACAGGTTGGATTCACGTGGTGCACTTCAGCATTGAAACTCTCGGCTAAGCCTTTACCGTGTGGTCGCTTGTAATGATCAAGGATGATTTCCTGGTACATCTGCTCTAACTGCATCAGTTACTCCCGAAAAATTCTTGTGCTTGTTTGATACCAGCAGCTAAGGCTTTGACATCATTCAAATCGTTATAGATATAGAAAGTTGCTCGCGTTGTAGCAGGAACGTCGTAGCGGCGACAAACCGGCCACGCACAATGATGCCCAACTCGAACCGCGATTCCGAGGCTATCCAAAACCTGACCAACATCATGTGGGTGAATGTCGTCAACCACGAATGACACTGCTGACCCACGATCGTGCGAATCAGTCGGACCGATAATTCGGACGCCTTTGATCTCGCTCAAGGCTGCGATAGCGGCTGTGGTCAATTCATGTTCGTGCGCTGCCACTTTGTCCATGCCGATTGCCTGCAGGTAATCAACAGCGGCTGATAGTGCGACTGCTTGCGCAGCCATCGGCACACCAGCTTCAAAGCGTTGAGGTGGTGCGGCAAAAGTAGATGCTTCCATAGTTACGGTCTCGATCATTGAACCGCCTGAAATAAATGGCGGCATACTGGCCAATAGCTCATTACGACCCCACAAACAACCGATACCCATCGGGCCAAGCATTTTGTGACCACTCCAGGCGATGAAATCCACATCGAGTTTCTCAACCGATACGGGCATGTGCGGAATACTCTGACAAGCATCGAGCACAACAATGGCACCCACTGCGCGAGCAGCAGCACTTACTTTGGCAACATCGTTAATAGTGCCGAGCAAGTTTGATTGATGTGTGAAACTAACAACCTTTGTTCGCGCTGTTATTACCGTATCCAGATCGGCATAATTCAGCCGACCATCGTCGGTTAGACCGAGCCATTTAAGGACAGCACCAGTCTTTGCACACAGTTCCTGCCATGGCACCAAGTTTGAATGATGTTCCATCTCGGTAACTACGACTTCGTCGCCCTGGGCAAGAACAAAGCGCTGCGCACCCGCAGGTAGCGGCGCTCCTGTAAGTGATTTCAAAGTAGCATTCAAGAAACTGTAAGCAACTAAGTTCAGTGCTTCAGTTGCATTCTTGGTGAAGACAACATCATTGGTTTGCGCGCCGATGAAGGAAGCAATGTTCGCCCGAGCATTTTCAAATGCAATGGTTGCTTCTTCAGCTAACTGATGTGCACCGCGGTGAACTGCGGCGTTGTGAGTCTCATAGAAATTTCGTTCAGCATCAAGAACTGAAGTTGGTTTCTGTGAAGTTGCTCCGCTGTCCAAATAAATAAGGTTTTTGCCGTCGCGAACACTCCGCGACAAGATTGGGAAATCTTTGCGGAGTGTTGCAACATCAAGTAACGACATATTTAGGCAGTTACGTACTGCGCGTAACCATTCGCTTCAATTTCGGCAGCTAGTTCAGGACCACCCTGGCGCACAATGCGGCCTTCGTAGAACACATGAACGAAGTCTGGCTTTACGTAGCTAAGTATGCGAGTGAAGTGGGTAATCAAAAGCACGCCAGTGTTACCAGTTTCAATCACGCGATTGATACCGGCAGATACAACGCGAAGTGCGTCAACATCTAGGCCAGAGTCTGTCTCGTCCAAGATTGCAAGCTTTGGCTGCAATAGTTCAAGCTGCAAAATCTCAGCACGCTTACGCTCGCCACCAGAGAAACCTTCATTAACGCTACGCTCTGCGAATACTTCATCAATCTGTAAGTCGCCCATTGCGCCTTTAACTTCTTTGATCCAGTTACGTAGGTTTGGTGCTTCGCCACGAATCGCGGTTACTGCGGTACGTAGGAAGTTAGACATTGACACGCCTGGAACTTCTACTGGGTACTGCATGGCAAGGAACATGCCGGCACGTGCGCGCTCGTCAACGCTCATTTCCAAAACATCTGCGCCATCAAGAGTTACGGTGCCGCCAACGATGTCGTACTTTGGATGCCCAGCAATTGCGTAAGCAAGTGTTGACTTACCTGAACCGTTAGGTCCCATAAGTGCGTGGGTTTCGCCCGAACGAACTGTTAAATCGACACCACGAAGGATATCTTTCGGACCATCATCTGTACTGACCTGTACCTGAAGATTTTTGATTTCTAATACTGACATTGCTATCTCCTAGCTTCGTTGAGGGTAATTTGAACTTCTGGATTGTCACCTTCGGAAAGTGTGACGGTGTGCACCTGCACTGGGCCGGTTGCTGGCGGACCTAACGGCTCGCCGGTCTTAAGGTCGAATGTTGCGCCATGCATCCAGCATTCGATCGTGCAATTAATAACTTCGCCTTCACTAAGTGAAACTTCTGCATGTGAGCACAAGTCGTCGATGGCATGAAGTTCGCCGTCAACCTGCACAACGCAAACATCATGATCATCAACTGTTACTTTGTGTGGTTTGCCATCAGCAAAATCTGATTTGAAACCAACAGTTGCAGTGTGTGCCATTACGCGCCACCTGCAAGTTTGGTCTCCAGACGCTCGCGCACTGTGTCGTTGATTTCTGGAACTGCAATCTGATTTAACAAGTCTTCAAAGAAACCGCGTAGTACTAGGCGACGAGCTTCGTCAGCCGGAATACCGCGTGATTCCAAGTAGAACAGTTGCTCGTCATCAAAACGACCAGTGGTACTTGCGTGACCTGCGCCAGTAATTTCGCCTGTCTCAATTTCCAGGTTCGGCACAGAATCTGCGCGTCCCCCATCGCTAAGCACCAAGTTACGGTTGATTTCGTAAGTGTC
>CANBWF010000087.1 GCA_947373075.1 Actinomycetota bacterium
ATTAGCGCATGTGCTTTGGAAACGATGTGATTCATCACTTCGCGTTGATGCAAGCTCGGATTAGTTAGCACAGTATGTAGAACAACTGTTACAGGAATTTCCAGCCGGTCAAGAATCTCGATAATCTCATCGCCATCTTGGCCATCGAAGATGCCAAATTCGTGCTGAATCAGAATCTGCTCGTAACCATTAAGGATCTGCGCAGTCGTTTCAACATCTGTTGCGCCATTGTGTTCGTGGGCTACTTCTACTGGCGACTCAGTGGAATCACCGTTCATCAACCTCACAATGTCCACATCAACACCATTAGCGCGATAAGCACTTGCCAGAGATTTGGTAAAAGTGGCGATTCCGCATTCAGTTGGGGGATAAGTCCCTAGGAGCGCGATTCGATTAGCTGGGCTTCTGGTCAATGTTTGGGACTGTGTCATAAATTGAAGTTAATAAGCACAGTTCACCAATGAGTCACAGAATACTCACGTAAGACTTGCAATAAATTACTGCCAATTTGGGCAGTACAGAGCGTTAACCCGCGACGATGTCGCCTTCAGGACTGGCTACTTCAACACCGATGCCTTCTAGGTAGGAAATGGCAGATTCAATCTGGGCTGCTTCACCAGTCAAGCTAAGAATCATCCAACCAAAGTGGTTTTCAATGGCAGCACGCCGAATACATGGAACAACATCAAAGTCTTTTACCAAGTGATAGATCACTGGCTGTGTTGCCTGATCCTGTGGGAATGTCAGACGCAAATGTTTTTCCATGTGCTTAGCCTTCCTGATTTCGTAAATCGCGGTTAACTGCTGAGACTACCGCTTTAAGTGAAGCAGTCACGATAGAGGAGTCGATTCCTACGCCCCAAAGTGTGCGGCCTGCTACTGAACATTCCAAGTAAGCAGCTGCCTGCGCATCACCACCGGCACTCATTGCATGCTCGTGATAGTCAAGAACTTTCACATCAACGCCGAGTCCAGAAAGTGCCGCACAGAAGGCTGCGATTGGACCGTTGCCAGTGCCTTCTGAATCCACAATCTCTTGTCCAGATTGCGTATCGCTCATGCCAACACGCACTCGAGTTTCGCCATCAACATCGCTATCAACTGCAACAGTCTTTAGCTTGAAGCGGCCCCAAGGGGTGTCTTTGCTTGGCAAATATTCGTCAAGGAAAACATCCCACATTGCCTGTGGTGAAACTTCGCCACCTTCGGAGTCAGTGACCTTTTGAATAACCTGACTGAATTCAATCTGTAGTCGGCGAGGAAGTTCCAAGTTATGTTCAGTGCGCATGATGTAAGCCACGCCACCTTTGCCAGATTGCGAGTTAACGCGAATCACGGCTTCGTAGCTGCGACCAACATCTTTAGGGTCAATCGGCAAGTAAGGCACTGCCCAGGTTGTTTCATCTATTGAAGTACCAGCTGCGTCAGCATCGCTTTGCATAACGGCAAGGCCTTTATTGATGGCATCCTGATGTGAACCAGAGAAAGCTGTGTAAACCAAATCGCCGCCGTATGGGTGACGTTCAGGAACATTTAGTTGATTGCAGTATTCAACGGTGCGACGAATGTCGTCGATGTCGCTGAAATTAATCTGTGGATCGATTCCCTGACTGAATAGGTTCAAGCCCAAAGTAACCAAACAAACATTGCCGGTGCGCTCACCGTTTCCAAATAGGCATCCTTCAATTCGATCAGCGCCAGCCATGTAACCAAGTTCGGCTGCAGCGACTGCAGTTCCACGGTCGTTATGTGGGTGCAGGCTTAGCACGATTGAATCACGGTACTTAAGGTTGCGACTCATGTATTCAATGCTGTCGGCGTAAACATTTGGTGTTGCCATCTCAACAGTTGCTGGCAAGTTGATAATTACTTTGCGCTCTGGAGTCGGTTGCCACACATCGTTCACTGCATTACAAACTTCAATTGCATAATCAAGTTCAGTTCCGGTGAATGACTCGGGGGAGTATTCGAAGTAAATCTCGGTGTCATCAATTTGTTCGGCATATTTCTGACAAAGGCGTGCACCATTGACTGCTATATCTTTGATGCCATCTTTATCTAGGCCGAACACAACTCGACGCTGCAAAGTAGAGGTTGAGTTATAAAGGTGTACGACTGCTTGCTTAGCGCCAGCAATAGATTCGAAAGTGCGCTCGATCAAATGTTCGCGAGCTTGAGTTAGTACTTGAATCACGACATCGTCAGGAATTAGATTTTCTTCAATCAACATGCGTACAAAGTCGAAGTCCAATTGGCTAGCCGATGGGAAGCCAACTTCAATTTCTTTGTAACCCATTTTGACTAGCAATTCGAACATTCGACGTTTGCGATCTGGCGTCATTGGATCGATTAGTGCCTGGTTACCATCGCGCAAATCAACAGCACACCAGCGAGGTGCCTGCTTAATTTCGGTGTTTGGCCAGGTGCGATCGGTCAGATTAATTGGAGTAAACGGGGTGTAACGCTGAAAAGGCATCCCAGAAGGTTGCTGTGGGTTTCGCTCGTCATGTGAGGTCATGTGCGGTTCTCCAGAAGAATGTAGTGAGTTTTATAAGGACAAGGGCTCGGCACAACAAAAACTCCGCGACGAGTAGACCGACTTAGGCCTCGTCGCGGCTGCGAAGGAGCAGGCTCACGTACATTGATTTAAGGGTATCAGCATTTTCAGGTTTGCAAAAAGTGTCCATCTTTTGCGCATAGTGCGGTTTTTTAGTTCTGGCGATACACCGATAACCTTGAACGCATGGCACGAGACATCAAACTTGCAGTAATTCCCGGCGACGGTATTGGTACCGAGGTAGTGGCTGAAGGGCTTAAAGTCCTTGAAGCAGTGGCACCTTTGGCTGGATTGTCGATCAGTACAACCGAATATGACCTAGGTGCTCGTCGCTACAACGCCACCGGTGAAACCCTGCCCGATAGCGTGGTTGCTGAATTAAAGACGCACGACGCAATCTTGTTGGGCGCAATTGGCGATCCTTCAGTGCCGCCTGGTGTCCTTGAGCGTGGAGTTCTTCTGCCGCTTCGATTCTTGCTAGATCACCATGTCAACCTTCGACCAGTGAAATTATTCGCTGGTGTTGAATCGCCACTAGCTGGCAAAGGCCCGCAAGACATTGACTTTGTAGTTTGTCGTGAAGGCACTGAAGGCCCATATGTAGGTGCCGGTGGCTCACTTCGCAAGAACACTGCTCACGAAGTTGCTACAGAAGTGAGTATTAACACTCGTTTCGGTGCCGAGCGCATTATTCGTGATGCATTCGCTCGTGCTGGCAAGCGTCGCGGCAAAGTAACTCTGGTTCACAAAACAAATGTTTTGGTTTATGGCGGCGACTTGTGGCAGCGCACATTCAATGATGTGGCTAAAGAATTTCCAAACATCGAAACGGATTACTGTCACGTTGATGCAGCAAGTATGTTCTTCCTGACTCAGCCAGAACGGTTTGATGTGGTTGTAACTGATAACTTGTTCGGCGACATCATTACTGACATTGGCGCTGCAATTGCTGGCGGTATCGGTTTGGCAGCTAGTGGCAACATCGACCCAAGTCGAACTAACCCAAGCATGTTTGAGCCAGTTCATGGCAGTGCGCCCGATATCGCGGGCCAAGGAAAAGCAGATCCAACTGCAACAGTATTGAGTGTTGCCATGTTGCTTGACCATATTGGCGAGACTGAAGCGGCGCAAAAGGTAGAAGCCGCAGTGGCCGCTGACCTTGCAACCCGCAGTGGAGTTCGTAGCACCAGCCAAATTGGCGATGCACTAGCCACTGCCGTTACTGCCTAAAAACAGGTAGCGTGTACATATGGCTGAAACTGTTCACTCAAATCTAGATGTCTCTGCTGCTGCAGTGGTCGCTTCTGGTGCGCAGTTATATCCTGTGGGTCAGCGCGAAAGCGCTGTTGACCAGGTCATTATCAATGCGAACAAAACACCGCTTTCTGCCGAAAAGCGTGCAGAAATTTTGGCTGAACCAGGTTTTGGCAAATATTTCTCCGATAACATCGTGCGCGCTATTTGGACAAATGAAGGCGGCTGGCAGCAACCAGAGCTAGTTCCCAGCGCTGCTCAAGCTGGCGGAATGGCACTAAATGCTTTGCATTATGGACAGTCAATATTTGAAGGATTAAAGGCTTATCGTCATGCTGATGGCGCTATCTATTTGTTTCGCCCAGAGGCAAATGCAGTTCGCTTTCAACGTTCTGCCTATCGCTTAGCTTTACCGCCAGTTCCTACTGATTTATTTATCGGCGCGATTGAAGCGTTACTGCGTCAAGACCACGAGTGGGTTCCTGAAGGTCCAGAAAAATCTCTGTACCTGCGGCCACTTGAATTTGGGTCCGAAGATGCTCTCGGGGTACGCCCATCCACGCATGTGACTTTTGCATTGATGGCCTCGCCTGTTGGCGCATACTTCCCACAAGGGGTTAAGCCAGTTTCAGTTTGGATTTCAGATGACTTCGTGCGCGCTGCACCGGGTGGTACTGGCGAAGCAAAATGCGCAGGTAACTACGCGGCAAGTTTGATTGCGCAAGCAGAAGCTGCTGAAAATGGTTGCGACCAAGTGGTCTGGCTTGATGCAATTGAACGTAAATACATTGAAGAAATGGGCGGGATGAACCTGTTCTTCATCTACGGCAAAGGTACCGACGCTCGAGTTATTACCCCGAAACTTACTGGCACTTTATTGCCAGGTGTAACTCGTGATTCACTGCTCACTCTTGCTGGCGACCTTGGCATTCCTGCTACTGAAGAAACGATTTCTGTTGCGCAGTGGCGTGAAGATTGTGCATCGGGAAAAATCACTGAAGTTTTTGCCTGCGGCACAGCAGCTGTTATCACGCCGGTTGGTCGTGTCGATAGTAAAAACTCTGGCTCATGGACAATCGCTGATGGTCAGCCTGGTGAAATAACGATGAAAATGCGCCAAGCTCTTGTTGATATTCAAACTGGCGCAGCACCTGACGTGCATAACTGGATGCATCGGGTGATCTGACATGGCATTAACTGACGACTTCCATGTGTACGACACCACATTGCGTGATGGCGCACAACGTGAAGGCATCACATATTCAGTAGAAGACAAACTTGCTGTTACCAAACTTCTTGATGAATTCGGAGTTGGGTTTATTGAAGGTGGCTGGCCAGGCGCGCTACCCAAAGACACAGAGTTTTTTGCACGAATGGCTGCCGGCGAAGTTGAATTAAAGAATGCAAAGCTTGTTGCCTTTGGAGCAACTCG
>CANBWF010000088.1 GCA_947373075.1 Actinomycetota bacterium
CCGGTTTACAAGGTGTTGTGGCGTGAAGAATTCAATGGCAAAACACGACAGTGGCCAAATGAGAGCAACTGGGGTTATGACCTTGGCAACAATGGCGGTTGGGGCAATAACGAGAACGAGTACTACACCATGTCGAATGCCAAGACCGATTGTGGCGCAGTGTCAAAAGTAGTGAACGGCAAGAAGAAGACTGTATGTACTGGAAATGGATCACTTGTTGTCACAGCTAATCGCATTCCACAAGACAGCATTGAAGCAGCTAGCTGTGCAAGTTGCACCTTTTTTAGTTCCCGAATAAATACCCAAGGCAAGTTGGGCTTTAAATACGGACGCATGGAAGCGCGTATCCAAATGCCTAAGGGCGATGGCACTTGGCCAGCTTTCTGGTTGCTCGGTTCAAATATCACATCAGTTCCATGGCCTACTTGTGGTGAGATTGACATTGTTGAAGTTGGTAACGATGCATACACCTCAAACAGCACAATTCACGGGCCAGTCAGTGGATTCATGGGCATCACCAATGGTGGTAAGCAGGCGGCTAAGCCGCTTTACAGTGGCTACCACACTTTCCGTGTGGACTGGTTACCAACAAAATTCGTTTTCTACTTAGATAACGTGCCTTACTACACAATCACTAAAGCAGAGGCGACCGGATCTTCTTACAACGATAAATGGGTTTACGACCACGAGTTCTTCCTAATCCTTAACTTGGCAATGGGTGGCAATTACGTGGGTGGAACTCCTGATCCAAAAATTAGGTCGACTCAGATGAAGGTTGATTACATTCGCTACTACTCAATCAATGGTGTTGGAAAACTCATCCGTCATTAAGTAGCACCAATAACTTCTATCTCGGGAAAAGATTTGGGAACATTTAATTCGCCAGTACTTGATGAAACTCGTTACCAACTGCAGTGGAGCCAAGAATTTGATGGCCCAGCAGGGGCAGCGCCAGATACTGAGTCCACTTGGACTTACGACCTAGGTGCTGGCTCAGACGGTTGGGGCAATCAAGAGCACGAGTATTACACCGATAGCAATGCGCGCTGTGATGGTGCAAGCAATTTGGTAATTACTGCCAAGCGACTTTTAAGTGACGACCCAATTGCACAGGCAGATTCACGTATCGAGTTCTATAGTTCGCGCCTGCATACCAACAAAAAAGTTGGGTTCAAATTCGGCCGGATTGAAGCTCGAATCAAAATGCCAAAAGGGCAGGGAAGCTGGCCAGCATTTTGGATGCTTGGCGAAAAAATTGGCGAGATTGTCTGGCCTGACTGCGGTGAAATCGACGTAGTTGAAGTTGGCGACATCAAGAATGAACTGGTTGCAAGTTTGCATGGTCCGGGCTACTGCGGCGCTGATCCATTAACTAATCGGGTTGAAGTTCAAGATGATCTAAACGACAACTTTCACACCTACGCCATTGACTGGCTGCCTGGTTCCGTTGAATGGTTCTTTGATGGCGTATCAATTTCAAAGAAGACTGCTGACGATGCAAGCGCAGTAAACAGCGAATGGGTTTTTGATCAGGCGTACTTTATTTTAATAAATCTGGCAATGGGCGGAGTATTTGTTCCTGGCGGAATAGACCCAGAACTTGCGCAAGCACAATTCACCATTGACTACATCCGCCATTATTCAATTGACGGTGTTGGCGAAGCAATAAAACACTAGCCTTACAAGTTAATTTCAGCCAAAAGTCTGGTTTGGAAACCGACTAACTGTCCGCTCGACAAGTAACATGGGAGTGTACAAAATAGTCGACAACTAGGGGGCAAGAAATGGGTTTACTTGACTCACTTGAAGCGCGCCTCGACAAACTAGTCAACGGCTCATTCTCTAAGGCATTCAAAGCTGGAATCGAGCCAACTGAATTAGGCGCAGTCCTTCAGCAAGAACTAGATTCCAAAGCTAAAGATGTAGATGGCAAGTTACTCGTGCCAAACATTTTTGTTGTTGACCTTGGTACTGATGATTACACCCGACTTCAGTCTTACCTGATACCGCTTGGCGCAGAACTTGCAAAGCTGGCGCAAGATTACGCAGACGAACAGCGCTACACCGCTACTTCATACATGAGCGTCGCATTTCAACACGACCCACAACTGGGCACTGGAATTTTCCGAATTAACAGTGCCAGCGGGGTAGTAGCCGAACCAGCTGTCGCGGTTGCTGCGCCGGCCATGCCGGTCGAAATGATCGTTGACTCAAACCCACCGCACTTAACAAGTGTTTCTGGCGAAAAATTCTTCATTACTCAATCAGTAACCAAGATTGGTCGTGGAGACCAAGCAGAAATTCAGATTGAGGATTCAGGTATTAGTCGACTGCATTGCGCAATCATTCTGGGCGCAGAGACCACAATCCGTGACTTAGGTTCGACCAATGGAACTATGGTCGACGGTCGCACAATAAGCGAAACCGTAATTCTTGATGGCTCAATTATAAAAATTGGTAGTACAACTCTGACCTACTCGAGCAGATAAATAATGTCTGAACTCGTTGTTAGTTTCCTGCGCATTGCATTTTTGCTAACGCTTTGGTGGTTTGTTTGGCGGGTAGTAGTTATTGTGCGCAGCGACTTGCAAGCTCCTCGCGATGCAAAGCCACTCACACCAGCGCGCACAATCCGGCTACCTAACCCGCGTCCAGCATTGCGTACTCGCAAAACTGCAACAAGCATCATCATTACCGAGGGCCCGCTTACTGGGACAGTTGTTCCGCTGGGAACTTCCCCTATCTTGATTGGCCGAGCCGCGGATGCAACTATCGTGCTAGACGATGACTTTGTTAGTAACCAGCACACGCGCTTAGTTCCACGAGATAGCCACTGGATTGTTGAAGACCTTGGCTCAACAAATGGGACGTGGATTGATAAGGAAAAAGTTACGACTCCTACTGTTCTAGCACCGGGGGCAAAACTGCGGATAGGGCGAACCAGTTTGGAACTTAGCTCATGAGTGAGCTGTCTCTGCGATTTGTTGGGCGATCAGAAATTGGCCATGTTCGAAAGAACAACGAAGATAGCGGTTACGCATCCACTGATTTACTTGTAGTGGCCGACGGGATGGGCGGTCATTCAGCTGGAGAACTCGCAAGTGCCGCAACAGTTGCTGCTGTAGTTGCTGCGTGTGAAAGCTCTACGCAAGTCGATGAGTTACTACCTTTGCTATCCGATGCAGTTATCACTTCAGGCGAATACATCGCAGATGTTGTTTCTGGTAATCGCGAACTAACTGGCATGGGCACCACACTTACCGCAATTGCAATGCGTGAAGATCGAATTGCGATGGCACATGTTGGCGACTCACGCGCGTATCTAATGCGCGATGGTGAGTTAGTACAGATAACGAAAGACCATACCTACGTACAAAGTTTGGTTGATTCAGGCGAAATCACCTCAGCTGAAGCTGCAGTGCACCCGCGTCGCAACTTGTTAATGCGAGCTATCGATGGAATACACGCCGTTGAAGTTGACCTTTCGGTTCGCGAAGCACATCTAGGTGATCGCTTCCTATTGTGTAGCGATGGTTTGTGCGGTGTTATCAGTGATGAAGCAATCGCAAACGCAATGCAACTCAGTGATCCAACCCAGAGCGTTACTGAATTAATCGACCAGGTTCTCTCAGCCGGTGCCCCCGATAATGTCACGGTAATTGTTGCCGATGTTATTAATACTGGAACGTATGTCGATCCAGTATTAATTGGCGCTGCCATTGAAAATGAGACCCAAGAGCGGTTACCCGATATTGAATTCCCAGAAGAATTGCCAACTGAGTTTGTAGCCGAATTGCCACTTATCCAAACGGGTAAAGGCAAACGAAATTGGATCAAACCAGTCATTGCTACTTTGCTAGGCATTGCGATTACTATTTCGGTCAGCACATGGTGGCTGGCAAATCAGTGGTACTTAGCCGAATACAAACCAACACATGTAGTCGCGGTCTACCAAGGAATTCCAACAGGTGGATTCTCGAGACTCATTGACGTTTCAGATATTCCAATCAGCTCACTACCAGCATTCGAACAACAGCAACTTGGGAACACTATCGACGCGGTTACCTATGAAGAAGCCACGGCTAGCTTAAATAGATTGAAAACGCGCGCTGCTTTGTGCCAGCAAGTTCCAGCACCGCAAGGCTGTGGGGCCTTAATCCAATGACCGATTTAATTCGGCTACGCAAAATTTCAACGAGGCGTTCCGCTGAAGGTTCTGCTTTAGCGCTGGCTTGGCTAGTTGGCTTGTTTGCCTGGGTATTAGTTGATTTGTCCACTGGCAATGATTTGAAATCTGGATTGGTTCCTCTAGGTTGTGTAGGCGCACTTTTACTTCTCGCACATATTGTTGTGCGCTGGCAAGCACCATACGCTGACCCAGTAATTTTGCCTGCGGTAGCAATGCTCAACTTTCTGGGCCTTGCAATGATTCACCGTCTAGATGTTTCTAACCAAAAGTTAGCTGACATAAGGGGTGTCGCTGCGCCGACTCCGGATGTCTATCTACAGATAACTTGGCTTGCTGTTGGCTTACTACTTTTCTGCGCTGTCCTTTTCATAATTACAGATCATCGCAGACTGCAACGACTAACTTTCACCTGTGGCGTGACCGGAATTCTGATGCTGTTCTTACCGTTAATTCCAGGGCTTGGCGTTGAGATAAATGGGGCAAGGCTTTGGATTAATCTGGCAGGATTTACGATTCAACCTGGCGAAATTGCAAAAATTCTTTTGACTATTTTCTTCGCCGGTTTTCTCGTTACTCGAAGGCATTCGCTAGCCCTTATCAACCGCAAAGTTTTAGGTATCGGTTTTCCGCGAGCTAAAGATGTTGGCCCACTGATTATTGTTTGGGCAGCAGCACTACTTGTTCTAATTCTTGAACGCGACTTAGGAACCTCACTTCTTATCTTTGGTCTATTCATCGTCATGCTCTATGTGGCAACAGGCCGACGCGGTTGGGTAATTCTTGGTGGTCTCTTATTGACTGGAAGTAGCTTCTTAGCGTTCAAAGCTTTTGGTCACGTTCGAATTCGATTTAGTGTTTGGCTTGATCCGTTTAGCCAAGCAACTGATAACGGTTATCAGATTGTGCAATCACTTTATGGATTTGCCAATGGTGGAGTATTCGGAACTGGGTGGGGTCGCGGTTACCCGCAACTAGTTCCATTTGCTAAAACAGATTTCAT
>CANBWF010000089.1 GCA_947373075.1 Actinomycetota bacterium
TAGCGCAGACCAAACCAGACTTCACGGATGCAGATGCAAAAGCATTAGGTATTACCGAAAAATTGAGCAGCTTTACTCAGAACTTTCCTTACGCCGCTTATCGCGTGCAAAACATCGGCACAGCAGCGCGTTATCTTGATGGAAAAATAATTAAGCCTGGCGAAGTTTTTTCCATGAATGACACTGTGCATGAACGTACAGTCGCGAATGGCTACACAGTTGGCTACATAGTTGGACCTGGTGGACAATTACTTAAAGATTTGGGCGGCGGTGTTTCAACAGCAACTACCGCTGTCTGGTCAGCAGCCTTTTATGCAAACATGCAGCGAGTTGAACAACGTGCACACTCGATTTGGATTCCTAGATACACCGCAGGGTTAGAAGCGACTGTATCTTGGGGCTCCCTGGACTTAAAGTGGCGAAATACATCCAAGCACGGAGTTTTGATCAAGTCCTACATTACCGATAATTCAGTCACCGTAACTTTGTACGGAACTAAAGAGTTTGATCAAGTTAAAGCGGAATTCAGTCCTCGACGCAACACCACTCAATATGGGACTATTCACAGCACTATCGATGGCTGCGAATATCAGGGTGGCCAAAATGGTTTCGACATCACAGTTACGCGCGTGGTTACCGTTGACGGCCGAGTAGTCAAAAGGGAACCTTTTAATACGCACTACTCGCCAGAGCCGGTGGTAATTTGTGGGAAACCTGCTGCTCCAGTGGCTAGCCCGTCAGCAAGTCATTCCTGACACGGGGGGATGCGCAAGCGGAATCGCTTAGGCTTCGGTAAGTTATAACTAGTGAGCAATTCACTAAACCTAAGTTCTGGAGGATCATCATGACCTATGTCATCACACTGCCATGTGTCGATGTGAAAGATAAGGCCTGTATTGAAGAGTGCCCTGTCGATTGCATTTATGAAGGCGATCGCATGATGTACATCCAGGCAGACGAATGCGTTGACTGTGGCGCTTGTGAACCAGTGTGTCCAACAGAAGCTATTTACTACGAAGATGATGTTCCTGAGGATCAGAACCAGTTCAAACAGTTAAATGTTGATTTCTTCAAAGTGCTCGGTTCACCTGGTGGCGCGGCAAAAACTGGCAAGACCAGCAACGATCCAGAATTTGTTGCTGCCCTTCCGCCACAGGGGTAACTCCTCTGTTCACGCCACTTGCCCATGGGTTACCAGATTTTCCATGGGACCGTATTGCCCAAGCCGCTGAATTAGCCCGAAGTCATCCTGACGGAATTATCGACTTATCAATTGGTACACCCGTTGATGCGACGCCAACCGTAATCACAGAAGCGTTAAAAGCCGCAGCAAATGCGCCAGGTTATCCAACTGCCGTAGGCACAGTTGCCCTGCGACAAGCGTGGTCTGATTGGGCGCAAAGAGCGCTTGGGGTGAAAGTCGGCCTCGAAGAAATTTCACCAACAATTGGTTCAAAAGAAATAGTTGCCTGGTTGCCCACAATTTTGGGACTTGGCGCTACACACACAGTTGCAATTCCAGAGTTGGCTTATCCAACATATGCTGTGGGCGCACAGATGGCTCGGGCAAAGTTTGTAACGTACAACAGTGCCGAAGAAATTCCAGCTGACACATCGTTGGTATGGGTTAACAGTCCGAGTAATCCAACCGGTGAAGTTAAAACCGTCGCGCACTTAACGGCCGTTGTAGCTCGCGCTCGAGAAATTGGCGCAGTAGTTGTAAGTGACGAGTGCTACATCGAACTCGGTTGGGATGTAACACCTGTATCAATTCTGCATCCCGATGTAATTGGTACCAGTAATGAATCAGTACTAGCCGTGCACTCACTATCGAAACGCTCAAACTTGGCAGGCTATCGCTCGGGCGCAGTTTTAGGTGACAAGCGGTTGATTGCAGATATCTTGGCGTTACGTAAACATGCCGGAATGCTTTTGCCGAGCCCAATTCAGGTAGCAACTGTGGCGGCCCTTGACGACCCAGCTCATGTCGCCAGCCAGCGTGATGTCTATCACAATCGGCGAACAGTTCTTAAAGCTGCGGTTCTTGATTCCGGCATGAAGATTCAGCACTCTCAAGCTGGTCTCTATCTCTGGGTCAGTGCCGGAAAGCCGTGTTTAGAAACCGTAGCTTTGCTTGCAGGTGTTGGCATTTTGTGTGCTCCAGGCGATTTTTACGGCCCGGCTGGCACAAGTCATGTCCGGATGGCGCTGACGGCAACTGATGAGCGAATCGCCCAAGTTGCCTCTAGATTGGCGTCGTTGCCTGCCTGACCTGCCATTGGTAAGAGGTGGGTACGTCCTAGTAAGTTTAGGTTTATGCCTGATGCAATTTTAAATTTTGGGGACGCCCGAATCGACCTTCCAGAGGTCAAAGCAACTGTTGGTTCTAATGGATTGAATGTCAACAATCTGCTCAAAGAAACTGGTGACGTCGCACTTGACTACGGTTTTATGAACACCGCTGCCTGCGCCTCAAGCATCACCTACTTAGATGGCGATCAGGGCATACTTCGTTACCGCGGATACCCAATTGAGCAGTTAGCTGACAAAAGTTCATTCACTGAAGTTTCTTATCTATTGATTTACGGCGAGCTACCAACCCCGAGCCAACTTACAGAATTCGAATCTCAAATTAGTCGCCACACCATGATCCATGAAGACATGCGTCGCTTCTTTGGTGGTTTCCCACGCGATGCACATCCGATGCCGGTTCTTTCTAGCGCGGTAAGCGCACTTTCAACTTTCTATCAGGATTCACTAGATCCGTTTGATCCGTACCAGGTTGAAGTTTCCACAATTCGCTTGATGGCCAAGATGCCAACACTTGCCGCATACGCGCACAAGAAAACTGTGGGGCAACCATTTGTTTATCCAGATAACAACTTGAGCTACGTGCAGAACTTAATGAAGATGACTTTCGGTGTACCTGCGGAAGAGTACATTGTCGACGATGTTGTAGTTAAAGCGCTAGACATGCTCTTCATTTTGCATGCTGATCACGAGCAGAACTGTTCAACTTCAACAGTTCGTATGGTGGGTTCATCGCATGCCAACCTATTCGCTTCAGTTTCAGCGGGCATCAATGCGCTGTTTGGTCCGCTGCATGGTGGAGCGAATCAGGCTGTTCTTGAGATGCTCCAAGAAATTAAAGATTCTGGCGATAGCGTTCAGACCTTCATCAACAAGGTTAAGAACAAAGAAGAAGGCATTCGCCTCATGGGCTTTGGGCATCGGGTTTACAAGAATTACGATCCACGCGCTGCCATCGTTAAACGTCATGCCGAAGACATCTTGAATCGTCTTGGCGTTCAAGACCCACTATTTGATATTGCTCGCGAACTTGAAGAAGCCGCTTTGGCTGATGACTTCTTCATTAGTCGCAAACTTTATCCAAATGTCGATTTCTACACTGGTTTGATTTACCGCGCTGTTGGTTTCCCAACTCCAATGTTCACTGTGATGTTTGCACTTGGTCGCTTACCAGGTTGGATCGCACAGTGGCATGAAATGATCAATGACCCAGCTACAAAAATTGGACGTCCGCGTCAGGTCTATGTTGGTCAAGATGCCCGTAATTACACGGACATCGCTAGCCGTTAGTTAGCGTGCAGGGCTGCATTTAAGCCGCCCCAAGATCCCTCGCGGGCAACAGCTTCTAAAGC
This sequence comes from Actinomycetota bacterium, assembly GCA_947373075.1. GTDB lineage: Bacteria > Actinomycetota > Actinomycetes > S36-B12 > UBA5976 > UBA5976. The sequence goes on from CANBWF010000089.1 coordinate 3,663, forward strand.
TCCAGTTAGTGAATTGCGTCGGTACAACAACCCTGTTGCTCCAGAGAGTTCGCGACCCTTCACTACTTGACCATCAGGCAAGGTTATTTTCGATCCACCTGTTATGTAGCAACCTGATTCAATCAAGCAGTTATCACCAAGTGAAATACCAACACCGGCATTCGCTCCAACTAAACAGTTCTGGCCAATCGTAATCATCTCTTTGCCGCCACCCGAAAGCGTACCCATGATGCTCGCACCGCCGCCGATGTCTGAGCCATCGCCCACAACTACACCTGCTGAAATGCGGCCTTCAACCATGCTGACGCCAAGTGTGCCGGCATTGAAGTTAACGAATCCTTCGTGCATCACAGTTGTACCTTCAGCCAAGTGTGCGCCAAGACGGACTCGATCAGCATCTGCAATACGAACTCCACTTGGCACGACGTAGTCGACCATTCGTGGGAATTTATCTACGCCGAACACCGTGACGTGGGTTCCCTTACTGCGGGCATGAAGTTGCGCGTTTGAAAGGTTGTTAACGGCAATAGGGCCAAGTGATGTCCACGCGACATTTGTTAGCAAGCCAAAGATGCCATCTAAGTTGATGCTGCGTGGAGCCTTGAGTCGGTGCGATAGCAGGTGAAGGCGCAAGTATGCATCAGCGGCATCAACTGGGGCAGCAGCAAGATCGTCAATAACTGTTGTGATGACTTCAACGCGCACTGCGCGGATGTCATCGGTGTCAATGCCACGTTCAAGGCCTGTCACAGGTTTCGCAGTTGCCGACAGAGCAGGTTCTGGATACCAAACATCCAGCAAAGTGCCGTCAGAATATGTGGCTAAACCTATGGCAGATGCGCTTTCATGCTGTGACATGAGACTCCTTTATGTGTTCGCTATTAGCCAATAAAACCTCTACACCACTACGGTAGTCGTGTGGAGTCTTTGTTACTTAACCTAGGTGCTGATGTCGCAGATATCACTGTGCAACTAGTCAATGTGCCAAGTGTCTCGGGCGATGAGACGGCTCTTGCCAACGCCGTTCAGGCCGAACTAGAACGTTGTGAGTGGCTGTCGGTTACTCGAATCTCAAATACGGTTATTGCCCGTACAAATTTTGGCCATCCAAAGCGCGTTGTCTTAGCCGGGCATCTAGATACCGTTCCACCAGCTAACAACACCAGGGCAATTCGTGTTCCTGCGGGTAGCGCCCTGCCTACGGGTGAAGTGGTCGACGAAGAAGTTATCTTTGGTCTTGGCAGTTGTGACATGAAATCCGGTGTTGCGGTTGCGCTAAAAACAGCAGTCACAGTTAGCGAACCTATTGTTGATGTGACCTACATTTTTTATGAATGCGAAGAAGTTGATAGTTCTCGCAATGGGCTTACTCTGGTCAGTAAAGTTGCGCCCGAATTACTTGGCGCCGATATCGCAGTTCTGCTCGAGCCGTCTAATGCCGAAATTGAAGCTGGCTGCCAGGGCACGCTGCGTGCGCAAATCACAACAAAAGGTGT
>CANBWF010000090.1 GCA_947373075.1 Actinomycetota bacterium
CGAGTGGTTCCAGAATTTTGCGCGTACTGGAAAAACTCAGCGGTGTCCTTTACGGGAACACCTTCAGTAATAACTACGCATAGTGGAATGCCAGCGTCTACTGCTTCAACAACAGCGCCCTTAGTGAACTTTGGTGGAACAAAAACTACTGAGACATTGGCGCCGGTTGCGGCAATTGCTTCGCCAACTGAATTGAACACAGGAATGCCATCAACATCCTGCCCACCTTTGCCTGGCGTAACACCAGCAACGACCTGGGTGCCACTTGCTACCATGCGGCGGGTGTGCTTGGTACCTTCAGCACCAGTCATACCTTGAACCAGAATTTTGCTATCGCTATTTAGAAAGATTGACACGATACTCCTACTTACCTGCAGCCAGTTGGGCTACTCGACGGGCGGCTTCATCCATAGTTTCAACGCGTTCAATTAATGCGATGCCTGATTCATCAAGAATTCGGCGACCTTCAATTGCGTTATTGCCATCAATACGACAAACGATTGGCTTGGTGACTGGTTCACCGCGATCAGCGAGCATCTGCACAGCCTGAACAATTCCGTTAGCTACAGCGTCACATGCAGTGATACCACCGAAAACGTTTACGAAGACAGCAGTCACATCTGGATCGCCAAGAACGATGTCCAAACCGTTAGCCATAACCTGAGCACTCGCTCCGCCACCGATGTCCAAGAAGTTTGCTGGCTTAACTCCGCCGAATTCTTCACCGGCATAAGCAACAACATCAAGAGTGGACATAACCAAACCAGCGCCATTGCCAATGATGCCGACTTCTCCTTGAAGTTTCACATAATTAAGGTCAAGTGCTTTTGCCCGAAGTTCAATCGGATCGGTTGCACCTTCATCAATGAACGCAGCGTGAGATTCATGGCGGTACGACGCATTGTCATCAAGCGTGACTTTGCCATCGAGTGCAAGCACACGACCATCGGCAATTTTTGCAAGCGGATTAACTTCAACCAAAGTTGCATCTTCTTTGATAAGAACATCCCAAAGGTTTTGCAAAATTTCAATTACTTGATCGCGCACATCAGCAGGGAATTTTGCTGCATCAGCAATTTCTGCAGCTTTCTGCGGTGTGCATCCCTCAAGAGCATCTACTGCGATCTTCGCTAACGCCTCTGGCTTTGTGGCAGCGACCTCTTCAATGTCCATCCCACCTTCAAAGCTGGCCATTGCTAGGTAAGTGCGGTTAGAGCGATCCAACAAAAACGAAACGTAATATTCTTCGACGATTTCAGCAGCCGCTGTAACTAGTACTCGCTCGACAATGTGGCCTTTGATATCTAAGCCGAGGATGTCGTTGGCACGTTCGCCAGCTTCTGCTGGATCGGCAGCGAGTTTCACGCCACCAGCCTTACCGCGACCACCGGCTTTAACCTGAGCTTTCACCACAACTGTCTCGCCAATGGACTCGGCCGCAGCAACTGCCTGGGCCACGTCCGTGCAAACAAAGCCTGGAACTACTGGAACGTTATGGTTTGCAAATAATTCTTTTGCTTGATATTCGTAAAGATCCACTTAATTGGCCACTTCCCACAAATCACTTATGTCCCCCTAGTTTCCCACTACCCCAACACATTGATGAAACAGCCCCTAGCCAATGGCAAAAATGCGTGATACCTCACTATTTGCAGCGAAATCCCACCGAAATTTCCTGAGCCAAGAATCATCGGGCAGAATAGGTATAGCAATATCAGGGAAGGTTTTGTTTTGAGCACAGGTAAACGAGGTCGCCGAGCTAATTCGCGCCAAGCGTCTTCTCGTGCTGCGCGTCGCAGAACCAGCAACCGGATAAATGCAATTCTTGGTTTGGCTGGATTAGGCACAACGGCTGTTACCGCTGGTAGCACAATCGCCGGACCACATAGCACCGTTGCAATCAACTTGGCTGAAGGTAATCAAGAGGTCAGCACAGTCGCGTCAGCAAAACAAATCCCGGTTCGCATTTCAGTTTTAAGTAGAGCCCGCGCTGCCAGCCGCAGTGAAGTGCGCACCAGCAGCGCTGATGCAGCAGCTTTAAATGCTGCCGCTAGCGCACCAAGCGAAACAGCAAACGTCACTGGAGTTTTGAGCGCAACAGACCGACAGACTTTACGCGCATTTGCTGCCGACAGTAGCCAGCTCGACACCATCGTGTCAGACACACAGCAAGAAATTGATGATCAGATTGCTTCAGCAAATGCGGCACAAGCTGCTGCTAACGCAGCAGCGGTAAAGCAAGCACGGCAAAAACTTGAAAGTCAGTACAGCACGAGTGGAAATCTCACATATCCAGAAAAAGTTGGGCAGCCAACTCGGTCATACAACGCACCGTTGCCGAGTGCAGCTCAGATTGCCGATCGCGTAACGCCAGTTGCCGGTGGATACCAGTTAAGTGCTCGCTTTGGTGAGCGCGGATGGATTTGGTCAACTGGTTGGCACACCGGTCTCGATTTCGTTGTACCAACGGGAACCGTAGTTCGCGCAGCTGCCTCTGGAACAATCATCAACGCTGGCTGGGCTGGCGCATACGGAAATCGGATTGAGATTGACTGTGGCGGTGGCTACATCGTTACTTACAACCACATGTCACGAATTGACCGCACATCAGGAGTCGTCACAGCTGGCCAAGAGCTAGGCCGCTCAGGTGCAACCGGAAACATAACTGGCCCGCACATGCACTTCGAAGTTTTATACAACGGACAGTTTGTGAATCCAGCAGTTTGGCTTTGGGGCGGATCTCGCTAATCCACTAGTTACTAACTTTTTAGTAGCTAAATCTTCTACACAATATTGTTAGATTTTTTCAACAGGTGCATATCGCAATAGCAAACGCTTTTCGCCAGCACTCTTGAAATCGATAGTCGCTTCCGCTTTTTCATTTTCGCCGGCAACCGCTACTACTGTCCCCATTCCAAACTTGTCGTGCAAAACTCGATCCCCAACATTTAGCACCATCACTGGTTCGTCGCGACGACTTGTACGTCCCGAATCAAAGCCTGAAAGCCCGAGCGGTTTTTGTTCATCGCCCATGCGTACAACGAGAGTTTCAGGTAAGTCAGCTAGGAATCTGGATTCTGGATTGTATTGTGGCTGGCCCCAAGTTGATCGCGTGATTGACCGGGTTAGGTACAGGCGCTGCATGGCCCGAGTCATGCCGACGTAGGCCAAGCGCCGTTCCTCTTCAAGTTCGCGTGCGGAACTCAATGACCGAATATGCGGGAAAACTCCGTCTTCCATGCCAGTTAAAAATACGACCGGAAATTCAAGGCCTTTTGCGGTGTGCAGAGTCATCAGGGTGACTACCCCACCATGCTGACCATCTGTTGGGATTTCATCAGCGTCGGCTACTAACGAGATTTGTTCAAGGAAATCAGCCAAAGTAGCTTTACGATCAGGTTCGCCTTCAGTTTGGAACTGCTCTTCGAACTCACGAGCCACGGATTCAAGTTCAGAAATGTTTTCTACCCGAACTTCATCCTGCGGGTCGCGACTTGCGGAAAGTTCAGTTAGATAACCGGAAGACTCCATCGCTGCCGCCAAAATATCGGCTGGCCCTGCACCAGATTCATCAAGTGTGCGCAAGTTGCTCATCAAATGATCGAAGCCACGGATTGCATTAGCGGAACGCGCAGCCAAAGTATTAATCTCATCGACTCGACCAACCGCATCGCTAAATGAAATGCGATTTCGATAAGCGAAATTGTCTACAGCTTCTTCGGCTTTATCGCCGATGCCTCGCCTCGGCACATTTAATATTCGACGCATTGCGACATCATCCGATGGATTTGCAACTGCTTTCAAGTAAGCAATTGCATCACGGACTTCTTTACGTTCGTAGAACCGTGTGCCGCCAACCACTTTGTACGGAATGCCCCGGCGCATGAAAACTTCTTCAACACTACGAGATTGATTATTGGTTCGGTAGAAGACAGCAACATCCCGATACTGCACGCCATGATTATCAATCAGCTCGCCGATTGTGCGCACAATGAAATCAGCTTCGTGATGCTCATCGGATGCTGAGAAGATCGTAATCTTCTCTCCTTCGCCCGCGGCGCTCCAAAGTCGTTTAGCTGGACGACCTGAATTCTTTTCGATAATTGAATTGGCACTCGAGAGAATATTCTGAGTAGAGCGGTAATTCTGTTCTAAAACGACAGTGTTGGCATCTGGATAATCGCGCTCAAATTCAACAATGTTTCTAATTGTTGCGCCGCGAAAAGCGTAGATACTTTGATCGGCATCGCCTACAACACATAATTCGGCAGGCGGAACTCCATCTTTGCCATCTCCGACAAGTTCACGAACTAAAACATATTGTGCGTGGTTAGTGTCCTGATACTCGTCCACGAGTACGTGGCGGAATTTTCGATGAAAATATTCAGCGACATCTGGGAACGACTGAAGCAAAGCAACTGTGTGATTAATTAAGTCATCAAAATCAACTGCGCTTGCCTGCATTAATCGGCGCTGATATTCGCGATAAACCTGAGCGATCATTTCATCTTGCGGTTCGGTAGCTTTGCGCGCCGCATCTTCGTAATCAATTAGTTCGTTTTTCAGGTTGCTAACTTGAGAGAGCATAAATCTAGGGGTGAACATTTTGGGATCTAGGTTCAAATCTTTAATAACAATAGACATAAGTCGCAAACTGTCTTGCGTATCGTAAATCGTGAATTGTGCGCGCAGTCCTAGTCGATGACCTTCAGCGCGCAAAATGCGAACGCAAGCAGAGTGAAATGTTGAAACCCACATGGCTCGCGCTGCTGGCCCGACAATGTGGGCCACTCGTTCGCGCATTTCTCCAGCGGCTTTGTTGGTGAATGTGATTGCCAAAATTTCACCGGGTGAAACATTGCGTTTTGCAAGTAAGTAAGCGATGCGCCTTGTGAGTACCCGAGTTTTACCCGAGCCTGCGCCAGCAACGACCAGAAGCGCCGAACCTTCATGCGAAACAGCTTTGCGCTGTGGATCGTTTAGATCGTCTAAGAGTTCGGCTGACACATAGTCAGTCTAGAGATAGGTACTGACGAGCCTGA
>CANBWF010000091.1 GCA_947373075.1 Actinomycetota bacterium
TCAATTTGCTGGCCATATAGCTTTAAATCGGTGCGATCTAGCACATAAGCCTCAACTCGACGGGTTACCACATCAGCAAAAGTAGGGTTTGTGCCGATGCTTATGGCTGCCGGTAAGACTTCGTCGTCAGTAGTGAGTAAGCCCGAATAAACACCATCGGCAGGAATTACCAGCCCAGGCGCAACGGACAGGTTGGCTGTCGGGAAGCCAAGTTCGCGGCCACGTTGATCGCCGTAAATGACTTCTCCGCTAAGACGATGCGGACGTCCAAGTAGTTTGCGAGCAGATTCAACATCGCCACTCAAAATTTCCTTGCGAATTCGGGTGGACGACCAAGCGGAAGTATCACCCTTGAGTGAAACCACTTCAACCTCGAAACCAAACTTGGTGGCAAGTGCCTCCAAAACCGAAACATCACCTGATGCTTTGTTGCCGAATCTAAAGTTACTGCCGACAACAATCACATCAGCTTCGAGTTGGGTGACCAAGATTTCATCCACAAATTCATCCGGAGTCAGTCGACGCAAATTGTCGTTGAACTCCAAAAATTCAACAGCGTCCACTCCAGCGGCCTTGAGTAATTTTGCTCGGTAAGTCGGCAGGGTAAGTAATCCAAGAAATTCAGCAGCTCGTAATACTGACGCTGGATGTGGATCGAAGGAAGCGGCTACCAATCGCGCTCCCCTGTCATCAGCAATTCGTCGTGCTTCACCCAGTAAAGCTAAATGACCTTGATGCACTCCATCGAATACACCAACAGTTACGACGACTGGCTTCTTACTAGTTGGCATTAAACAAACACCACTAGCGGCACGAGTTCTTCATTTTTCACTTCACACAGCGAAACCGCATTTCCATCAGCGCCTAATACGCCAACTGTTCCGCTGGCAGAAGTAGGAGCTGGGACACGAACTCCATGCAGAGCCTTTACGGTTTGCTCTTCATCTATCTGTACGCAATCAAAAACTTGGCGAATTGCGCTGGTTATGTCGATCACCTGTGGCTGATCTTCAAGCTCTTCCAAAGATTTCATTGATGAGAACGCACCACTGCGAGTTCGGCGAAGCGCAGTTAAATGCCCGCCAACTTCCAGTGCTGCGCCAAGATCGCGAGCGATAGCTCGGATGTAAGTACCAACACTGCAAACAACTCGAACTTCAATATCTATGGCATCTAAATCTGGATGATCGGTTATTGAAAGCACTTCGCAGTCGTGAATTGTTACTTCGCGAGCTGGAAGTTCAACTTCCTCACCTGCGCGTACTCGGGCATACGCTCGTTTTCCGTCAACCTGAATTGCACTGACTGCGCTCGGGCGCTGTTGAATGTGGCCACGAAATTCTCGAAGTGCTTCGTAAATGTCTGCTTGAGTAATTTGCCGAGTTGTGGACTGTGAAATCACTTCGCCTTGTGCGTCATCTGTAGTAGTTGCCGAACCTAAGCGGATCGTTCCCAAATACTCTTTGTCGCTCTGAGTTAGGTAGCCAAGAAGACGAGTAGCTCTGCCAACACCAATTACTAACATTCCGGTAGCCATTGGGTCCAGCGTGCCAGCATGCCCAACTTTGCGAGTGTTAAAGATTCGACGCATTTTGCGCACAACATCGTGTGATGTTGGACCCTCAGGTTTGTCGACTAATACGATGCCGTCCACCTCGCACCTAAGCTTTCGCTAGTGCTTCTTGAAGTTCGACAATCATTTGCTCAAGGTCCGCATGGCCCGTGTACCCAGCGGCATGGCTATGTCCGCCGCCACCAAGTTCAGTTGCAACAGCGCCAACATCAATCGTCGTCTTACTGCGAAGTGAACCTTTCCAAATACCGTCATCACCTTGTTTGAAAATGGCCGAAACTTCAGCCTCAGCTGTTCGACGAAGAACATCGATCACTCGTTCCATCGCCAATTCAGTTAAGCCATAGCGTTGATTAAGTGATATCGAGGTGAAAACTAAACCTTTGCCACCGATTGCATCCGGTATCAGCTGGGCGCGACCGATAGCATCACCGAGCATCTGAATTGCCGAAAATGATTCAGTATCGAATAGTTCCAGTGAAAGTTTTGCGTGATCAATCCCTGCTTCAAACAATCTAGAAGCAATCTGCATTGTGTATGCAGTTGTTGAGTTATATCGGAAAGATCCAGTGTCTGTGGCTAAGCCCGCATAAATTGCTGATGCAATCTCTGGATTCAATTCAACTTTGAGTAGATCAATAAGTTCTAAAGCGAGCTCTGCAGTTGCAGCAGCATCAGGATCAACCAAATGTAGTTTGCCAAATCCAGTGAACGAAGGATGGTGATCAATTGCAATCGAGTTTTCAGCAGAAACAAGAGTCTCTTCAAGTACACCTAGTCGTTCGTGCGAAGAAGTGTCGCACGAAATAACCAAGTCGACTGGCGTCAAATCTTCAGGGGCAACAACCATGTGCTTACCTGGCAGAATCTGCAAAGACGCCGGCACTGTAAAGCCAGGCTCGCCTACCGACACTTGCACTTTCTTGTTCAATGATTCAAGAGCTAAACCGATTGCCAAAGCCGAACCCAATGCATCAGCATCAGGCGAAACATGGGCAATCAACAGCACAGACTCCGCTTTTTCAATTAGCTCAACTGCGCCCGTCCAGTCTTGATCAAATTCAATCATTACTACTCAGATCCCTGCGCGTCTTCATTTGAACGATAAGGATCAGCATCGCCAGCAAATGTTGCGGTTGCAGCCTGTGCGCTTATCTGTGCGTCAGCTTGCTTAGCCTCACGAAGTAAGTCATCAATTGCTCGCACATTTTCTGGTAGCGCATCCCGAATAAATTCAACAGTTGGCGTGAATTTGATTCCCGTGCGCTTACCAATTTCGCTACGCACTAAGCCTCTTGATGATTCAAGCGCAGCGGCGGTTTCAATCGCTTCTTCTTCAGTGCCAAAAACCGTGTAGAAAACTGTTGCATCGCGTAAATCAGGTGACAAACGCGCGGCAGTCACCGTAATGAAACCAAGCCGAGGATCTTTGATTTTGAGTTCCAAAGTTTCGGCAACAATTTCTTGAATGCGCTCGCCGAGTCGGCGGGCACGCGCTGCATCAACCATGATTTTCTCCTTTAACTTCGTTGCTGAAAAAGACTCTCGAATTAATCGAGAGCTTTTTCCCGCATTTCGTAGCTAACGATTACATCGCCAACTTTGATGTCGTTGAATGATCCAAGACCGATACCACACTCGAAGCCTTCTTTAACTTCAGTTGCATCATCCTTGAAGCGACGCAACGTCTCAACAGTTAGATCCTGGTGAACGATAGTTCCATCACGCATCAAACGCGCTTTAGCCTTGCGCTTGATTAAGCCGTCCTTGACCATGCAACCGGCAATATTTCCGAACTTGCTTGAGCGGTAAACCTCGCGGATTTCTGCACTACCCAATTCAACTTCTTCGTACTCTGCCTTACGCATGCCCTTAAGCGATGATTCAATGTCGTCGATCACTGCGTAAATAACGTTGTAGAAACGAATCTCAACATCTTCACGATCAGCCAGTTCACGAGTCTTGCCTTCAGGACGAACGTTGAAGCCGATAATTAATGCATCAGATGCAGCAGCGAGCGTGACATCGTTTTCGGTGATCGCACCAACACCGCGGTGAATAACGCGAAGTGATACGTTCTCGTCGCCAATGTCGAGTGCTAACAATGCATCTTCGAGTGCTTCAACCGAACCAGAAACGTCACCCTTGATGATGATCTTAAGTTCAGCGATTTCACCCTTTTCAAGGCTACGAAGCACATCGTCCAAAGTATGACGCTTGCGACGCTTAGCAAGTTCAGCATTTCGCTCACGTGCCTGACGCGACTGCGCAATCTGACGCGCAGTACGGTCTTCGTCAACAACTAGGAATGAGTCACCGGCGCGTGGCACAGCGGTCAAACCAAGTACCTGAACAGCGCGAGCTGGACCAGCGAATTCAACAACATTGCCATCTTCATCAAGCAAAGCACGAACACGGCCATAAGCGTCACCAACAACGATTGATGCACCTGGCTTTAGTGTTCCGCGCTGAACAAGAACTGTGGCAACCGGACCACGGCCGCGGTCAAGATGCGCTTCGATAGCAACACCCTGCGCATCCTGAGTTGGGTTGGCACGAAGATCAAGACCAGCATCAGCCGTAAGCAACACTGAATCGATAAGTTCATCGATGTTCAACAGGCTCTTTGCAGAGACGTCAACGAAAATCGTGTTGCCGCCGTACTCTTCTGGAACTAAACCGTATTCAGTTAACTGACCGCGAACCTTAGTAGAGTCAGCGCCCTCTTTATCGATCTTGTTCACAGCTACAACGATTGGCACACCAGCGGCCTGAGCGTGGTTAAGCGCTTCAACAGTCTGTGGCTTCACACCGTCGTCAGCTGCAACAACCAAGATTGCAATGTCAGTTACCTGAGCACCACGAGCACGCATAGCCGTGAAGGCTTCGTGACCTGGTGTATCGATGAATGTGATTGCTCGGTCGATACCTTCATGCATGTGATGGATTTGGTAAGCACCAATGTGCTGAGTAATACCACCAGCTTCGCGCTCGATCACATTTGTCTGACGGATTGCATCAAGCAAACGGGTTTTACCATGATCAACGTGACCCATAACGGTAACAACTGGTGGACGAATCTCTAGAGTTTCGTCGCCACCTTCGTGACCGAATTCAAGATCGAATGACTCAAGAAGTTCGCGATCTTCATCCTCTGGGGAAATCACCTGCACGTCATAGTTAAGTTCGGCACCAAGTAACGCCAAGGTGTCTTCATCAACTGACTGAGTCGCAGTCATCATCGCACCAAGCTTGAATAGCAACTGAACTAACGCTGCTGGCTCGGTGCCAATCTTTTCTGCAAAGTCAGTAAGTGAACATCCGCGTGGCATTCGTAACTGCTGACCCTGACCCATTGGCAGCGTTACGCCACCAATAGAAGGTGCAATCATGTTGTCGAATTCTTGACGCTTCGCGCGCTTTGACTTACGACCCTTTGACGGACGACTACCCGACTTACCAAATGC
>CANBWF010000092.1 GCA_947373075.1 Actinomycetota bacterium
CTATGAGTTTTTCGCAATATGGATCAGAAGCGGCGTTGCCTTCGCTAGCTGACATCAAAAATCAGTGCTACTGGCTAGATGATGTTGATGCGCCAGTAGATAAATCGCGAATCATCGGCCGATTAACTGCCGACTTAGTAATTGTCGGCGGTGGCTTCACCGGTTTGTGGGCTGCGATCGAAGCAAAGCAAACTCAGCCAAATCTCGACGTTGTTTTAGTCGATGGAGATGCAATTGCGCACGGAGCCAGCGGGCGAAATGGTGGGTTTGTTGCCGCATCACTTACTCACGGATTTGTTAATGGCTTGAAGCGCTGGCCCGATGAACTCGAACGCTTGGTTAAAGCCGGCCACGAAAACCTCAATGCTATTGAAGACTTTGTAATTGAACACAACATTGATTGTGATTGGCGTCGGGTTGGCGAAATTGATGTAGCGACTGAAGAATATCAAGTTAAGGCGCTGCAATCCTTTATTGATAAAGCTGCTAATTACGGCGAGCATTTAATTTGGTTAGACCAAGAGCACATGCGTAGCAAATTGAATTCGCCAACTTTTATTGGCGGACTCTTTGATCCAGACAGCGTGGCAATCTGTGACCCAGCCCGGTTAGCTTGGGGTCTTAGGGATGCAGCTTTAGCTCTTGGCGTTCGAATTTATGAACATACGCCAGTATCAGCGCTAAATGACAAAGAGAACTTTGTCGAAGTGCTTTGCGAATTTGGTCAGATTCAAACACCAAAAGTTTTGTTAGCAACCAATGCTTATCCAGCGCTTTTGAAGAGACTCAAGTATCTGGTTGTTCCGGTCTACGATTCGGTTTTAGTTACTGAGCCGCTAACTGAACAGCAGAAAGCTGATATCGGATGGGATAGCGCCGAGGGTATTAGCGATTCCGGAAATCAATTTCATTACTATCGCCCAACTGCCGACGGGCGCATTCTTTGGGGTGGTTACGACGCTACTTATCATTTCAGAAGTGGCTTTGGAAAAGAGTTCGAACAATCAACTGCATCTTGGCCCAAGCTGGCAAACCATTTCTTCGCTACCTTCCCACAACTAGCTGGCTTGAAATTTGAATATGGATGGAGCGGCGCAATTGATACGTGCACTCGGTTCAGTGCTTTCTGGGGAATGGCTATGGGTGACAAGGTTACTTATGTCGCCGGTTACACGGGCCTTGGAGTTGGAGCTTCCAGATTCGGCGCACGAGTAGCACTCAACAAATTGTTCAAACTCGGAAATCCAGATTTAGATTTCAAGATGACGCGCAAATTACCAAAGCCCTTTCCACCTGAACCACTGCGATCTGCCACGATTAACTTCACGCGTTGGTCATTAGATCAGGCTGACCGTCATCAAGGGAAACGTAATTGGTGGCTCAAGTTGCTTGACCGATTAGGTATGGGCTTTGATTCCTAAAGAAAATTTTCATTTCCCAGCTTTGGTTGCTAGAGAATGTCCTTCTTGTAAGTATCGAAGTCTGGCGGAATAATCATATTTTCATCGATTGTGGCATCTGGTACGCCGAATCGGTCTGCAGATGCATAAACATGGTCGGCAACCACAATCGGTGTATGCCTGTTAAGTGTTTTGCCGGCAAAGAAATCTGGTGAAATTCGCGACATGATCACCATCAAGACAACTCCAAGTAAAAGTGATCCGATAGCGATTACAAAAATTCCACCAAGTTTTAGGCCAAAAATGTTAACTACTGTGTAGCTGTTATCTGGGTTCATGTCATCAAGTGTGGTTTTAACAAAAACGCCAAGCAAGGTGATGCCACCGATTAGCGGCATGATTACCCGAGCGGAAATCTGTCGAAGTGAAGTTCCTGCATCTTTACGGAAGTGCCACGCTGCCGAGAAGCCAGTTAAGCCGTAGTAAAAAGCAACCAAAAGGCCAACAACTTCTGTTGCATCGCCAAGTACATTTTCACTCACTAAAGTTAAGCCAGCATAAAACAGGATTGAAATTGTTGCAGTGACAAGTGTCGCGAAACCTGGTGTCATGTAAGTGCGATGAATATTGGCGAACTTGCGCGGAATGGCGTCGTATGCGCCCATCGAAAGCAAAGTGCGGGCATTGGGCATGATTGTCGTCTGGGTTGTGGCGGCTGCGGAAGTAAGTACCGCAAAAATTAGGAACTTATCCAAGTGCGTGCCAAGAACTTGTCCGCCAATTTGGGCCAGAACATCGTCACTATTTTCAAGTGGCTTGGCACTTGAGTAAGCCAAGCATGCGACTGCAACAAGTGCATATGTGACCAACAAAATCAAGGTACTTATCAGTGCTGCGCGGCCAGGAACTTTGTCTGGTTCTTCAGTTTCTTCGTTCAATGAAACTGTGGTGTCCCAACCCCAATATAAAAACACTGCTAGCAGTACTCCGGCTGAAAGCGCACTAAATGAAAATCCGTGCCCGTCGGTTACTGCAAACGGATTAAACCAATTTAGTTCCGGCTTTACCGCATCTTTGCCTGCAGTTCCTGAGTAGACCTTGAACAAGGCAACAACACTGAACCAAATCAAAACGACCATTTCAATACCAAGTAACCATTGCTGTAGTCGTGCCGACACGTTGATGCCGCGGTAAGAAACCCAGCTAAGCAAAATGACCCAACTGCATCCTGCAACTGTTACCCAAAGTGTGCTGTCAGCGAGTGAGCTGCCAAACATAAGAAAGAAATATTTGCCAGCAATTTGCGCAACACTGGCCATGCTGATCATGCCAGCGGCTACAAGGCCCCAGCCACCCATCCAGCCAACCCAAGGGTTGAAAACGCGAGTTGCCCAGGTGAATGTAGTTCCACAATCTGGTGTCTCTCGGTTTAGTTCGCGGTAGGCATATGCGATAAATAAGATCGGAATGAATGCCAGCAAAATGATGGCTGGAGATTGATACGCAACGTAAGCAACGATGTAACCAAGAGTTGCTGCTAGCGAGTAGCCGGGCGCAGTTGATGAAACACCAATTGTGATACTTGAAAGTAGGCCAAGACTTTTAGTACGTAAGCCTTTTTCATGACCCTCATTGGCTGTTGAATTATGGGCGGTGGATTCAGTGTTCATTGGCTACGACTTTAGCAATTTATTGAGTGTTGGCCGTCAGAAATGCCAAAACTTTTACTATTTTTCCTCTGGTATTGGCATGCTGAAACTAGTTTTCACAATGAATGAGGTAATTATGAAATCAAGACTTCCAGTTGCAACTTACGAACAAGTGGCTGCGGCTCTGTTTTGCTTTGGCTGGGTAGCATCGATTGTGGTGGCAGCTCATCGCACCGCATTTTTTGTTCACCCATTTTCTGCTACAGATATGGTCCGGCGCGTTGAACTTTTTGCTTTTATTCTTGGCTGGGTTTTATTGTGTGCTGGTCCTGTTTTCTTAGCTGTTCGCATGCTGTTAATAGATGATTCACAGTTGCGGTATTTATGGATTGTTGCGCTGTTCTACCCAGCTAGTGTTTTGGCGATTCAGTTCACACTCTATTTTCAGAACAATCGTTGGTACTTCAATTATTTGCAAGAGAATCGGTGGTTTGTCGTGACTGATGTTGTAGTGCCAATCGGGTTGTTTTTAGTTGATCGAGTAGTTCGTAATTCGCGGGTAACTACTTCAGATGAAGTGTTGATTGCCGAAACTGAGTCGGAGTTCGTTCATTAATCTTTAGATTCTAGGAAAATGCCCCACCAAGCGGTGGGGCATTTTTTTGGCAAAAATTCATTGGTTTAGGCCAATAATCAATGGGAAAACTAGCCATTAACGAGATGTCGGGGGTAGGGTGTATGTTATTCGAACAAATGTTCGAAAGGCTAAAAATGGCGCACAGTTATCGCACTCAACAGTTGGCTCACGTTGCTGTAGACGATTCGGGGGTGCCAACTAAGTTCGCTTGGCGTAACCGCAAGTATGTGGTTCTCGCTGTGCTGCTTACTTGGCTCGAATCCGCAGCTTGGTGGAAGGCAGATGGTCGTGATTATTCAGTTTGGCGAGTAGAAGCCAGGTCAGAATTCTCAGATCAACAAAACTTCACCACTTCCTCAAGCGACGCTTCCTGTGTTCAACCACGCGCAACTTCCCAAGCAATGCCATCAACTTCTGCAAGTGGGGTTTATGACATCGCACAGAGCAATACCAGTTGGTTCATTCGCCAAGTTATGGATTAGTGAGGAAACATTATGACTGCTCAACCAACGCATGAGGCCCATGCAACTACCGTTAGTGTCGACCTACTATCAAGTGCACTGCGAAGTTTAGATGAAGCTATTGTTGCCCAACGTGCCGGCGAAAAATATGTCAATGCACATCTGTCTGCACTTTCAGCTGCTGCCGCATTATTAGCAGCGTACGCTCAACCGAATACCCGCAAGCCAACAAGTGCTTGGGTGCTAATCGCCAAAGTTGTTCCTGAGCTTTCTGAATGGGCAGCATTCTTTGCCGCTGGGGCAGGTAAGCGCGCTGCTGCAGCTGCTGGCTTGGGCGGCGCAGTTACTCCTCGTGAAGCTGATGATTTAGTTCGCGATGCCTACGAGTTCATCAATCTAGTTGCGGAAAAATTAGGAGTTACTAGGCAACTAGTTCTTCCACATTCAGTCCAAGAACTAGCACGCATTTGTAGTCAAATCGGCCAACCAGGCAATGTGATTCCATTACATCGCAATAAAAAAGCGTAAGGCATCTGGTTAATGATCAATGTCGATAAATTCGTTCGTCCATTTGCATACTGCATCGTCCTTCTCGCTTAGATACGGCGCAGCTGCGCCTGAAGCGCTTGTAGCGCAGGCTGCTCAAAACGGACAACAGGCATTGGCACTTACTGATCGAGATAGCGTTGCCGGTGCAATCAGATTCACCCAAGCTTGTCAGGATGCTGGAATCTCACCGATTTTAGGTGCTGATTTAAGTATCGCTATCCCGCGTGCCCACACAGTAACTCCGATGCATGGCGGCTCTTGGTTACATCAGGT
>CANBWF010000093.1 GCA_947373075.1 Actinomycetota bacterium
ACACTGTTACGACTTGTGTGCTGAACACAGTGTTCGACTTACCGCACCGCGTGGTTGGGAAGTTGTCCGACTTGAAATGGATGCCCAAGCTTTGCTTCCTGCGCCGGATGATTTAGAGGCTTTAGCTAACGCTGTACGCGAGATTGGCCGAGTCGCACCCACCCAGAATGTTGAAGAAGTCGCACGCCGCGGACATCTGCGAGTATTGCGCGATATTCCTGAATCTAACTAGCGAAAAACTCACTTTTTTAAGAGCGCTAACCCTTACAGGGGGGTATATCCGTTCTTCCTAAACCCCTAAACTTAGTTAGGTGAGAGATCTTTCAGCCCTGATCAAGGCTTATGACGTCCGTGGTGTGGTTCCAGATCAGTGGGGACCTGAATTAGCGCAGCAAGCTGGTACTGCTTTTGTTGAAGTGCTTGGTATTCGTAGTGCTGACGGAGGTGCAGGCCGAATTGTGGTCGGACACGACATGCGTCCAACCGGCCCCGATCTAGTTGCTGCATTCATTAATGGAGTTACTGCAGCTGGCGTCGATGTAATCAATATCGGCCTTTGCTCAACCGACGGTTTGTATTTTGCTTCAGGCCGACTCGACATCCCAGGAGCGATGTTCACAGCTAGCCACAACCCAGCCGAATACAACGGAATCAAAATGTGTCGTGCTGGCGCAGCTCCAGTTGGCCAAGACTCTGGCCTAGCTGACATTCGCACCATGCTTGAGACCGAAGAATTCCCTGCTTACGACGGTCCAGTAGGAACCGCTACCGAACAAGACATGCTTGTCGACTATTCAAAACACCTTCGCGCATTAGTTCCACTCGAAGGTATCCGCGAACTTTCAGTTGTAATTGATACCGGTAACGGCATGGGTGGATTCACCGTCCCTGCAGTTCTTGGTGGACAGGTACTAGATCCGCTGCCGCTTCAAATCGATGAAATGTATTTCGAACTCGATGGATCATTCCCGAATCATGAAGCGAATCCAATCGATCCAGAAAATCTTCGCGACCTACAAAAGCGAGTAATCGAATTAGGTGCAGACATTGGTTTAGCATTCGATGGCGATGCAGATCGTTGCTTCGTGGTTGATGAAAAGGGTGAAATTGTTGACCCATCAACTTTGACATCGCTTATCGCTACTCGTGAACTTGCTAAGCAGCCTGGTAGCACAATCATCCATAACCTGATTACTTCAAAAGCTGTTCCTGAAATTGTTAAAGAGCATGGTGGAGTTCCAGTCCGCACTCGAGTTGGTCATTCATTTATTAAGGCGACTATGGCTGAGACTGGCGCAATTTTTGGCGGTGAACATTCTGGACATTTCTACTTCCGTGATTTTTGGAAAGCAGATTCAGGAATGCTTGCCGCTATGCATGCCCTTGCAGCCTTAGGGGAGACAGCAGATGGAACGACGCTCAGCACTTTGCTGACTCCATTCAGTCGTTATGTTTCCAGCGGAGAAATCAACACCAAAGTTTCAGATGCAAAAGCAGTCTCAGCAAATATTGAAAAAATCTTTGCAGCTAAAGGTGCCCAATTCGATCATCTAGATGGGCTAACTGTTACTGGACCTAACTGGTGGTTCAATGTTCGCGCCAGCAATACCGAGCCACTACTTCGGTTAAATGTCGAAGGTGACGATGCAGCGGCCATGGAATTAATTAGGGATGAAGTTTTGGCGCTAATGAAGGACGAGATTTAATCGTGATTATTGACGACACAATTTTGGATGACCAAAGTCATCTGGCCACAGCAGATCCAGGCAACATGCTCGAATGTGTTGCTAGCTCTGGCGCACAGATGCGTCGTGGTCTGGGCTTAGCCGATCGTGATGCGTTGGCTAAGGCGGCTGAAGGCGGAAAGCCACGAGGCCTGCTTGTTGCTGGAATGGGCGGCTCTGGCGTCTCTGGAGATGTACTAAGCGCAGTTGCTGGACCTAGTGCCTCAATCCCAATTTCAATTGAACGAACACATGTTTTGCCAGGTTGGGTTTCACCAATCGATATGGTTGTTGCAGTCTCATGCTCTGGTTCCACCGAAGAAACTTTGTCTGTTGCGCAGCAAGCAAGTAAACGTGGCGCCAGGCTGGTAACAATCGGTGCAGCAGGAAGTCCGCTCGCTGCAATTAGTGAACAAACTCCTGGCGCGGTTCATTTGAATCTTGATGCACAGGGCCGTATGCCACGTGCATCACTTTGGACCATTGCGACTCCACTGCTAATGCTGGCTAATTCACTGGGCCTTGCCGAGGTAACGGATGACGATTTTAATCGCGCAGCAGATTTGATGGATGCACTATCTGTCGCCTGCGGCCCGCGCGTAAGCGTGCTTGAGAATCCTGCCAAACTCCTTGGGGTGTCACTGGCTGAGTCTTTCCCAATGGTTTGGGGAACTGGGGCAATTGGTCGGGCCGCGACTGGCCGATTCATGGCTCAGTTAGCCGAGAATGCAAAGATGCCTGCAGTCCACGGCGGATTACCAGAAGTTGGTCACAATCAGATTGTCACTTTTGATGGCGTACTAGCTGGACGTACAACAGGCGAAGACATCTTCGCTGATCCAGAAATTGATGGCGTTAAGCGCTCAATTCATTTGGTTATGCTGCGTGATGGTTCCGAACATGAAGCAGTTGTTCGTCGCGTTGAACTTATTCGCCAGATCACGGCGCAGCGGGAAATTCCAGTAACTGAAATTGAGTCACAAGGCGATCACCGTTTGTCTCGAATTGCTTCATTGGTTGTTCCTACAGACTGGGCCAGCGTCTATGCCGCAATTGCAATGGGCATCGATCCAACACCTATTGGTCCGATTAATGAATTGAAGGCCGGACTTAGCTAGTCCGACTCGGGCCCCTACGTTGTGCCTGAAATCCTTGTTCGTGACACAATAGGAACACCGCTTACTATCGAAGCCTCGTGTTGTTTTGCGGATGTTTCATCACCCACGAGGAGTGTCCAATGGCCCTTGCGCCCAATGATTACAAAGTTGCCGACCTGTCGTTAGCAGAGTTTGGCCGTAATGAAATTCGACTAGCGGAAAATGAAATGCCTGGCCTTATGGCAATGCGTTCAGAGTTCGGACAGAGCAAGCCGTTAACTGGCGCTCGCATTATGGGCTCTTTGCACATGACAATTCAGACTGCTGTGCTAATTGAGACACTGGTTGAACTTGGCGCAGATGTTCGCTGGGTTTCTTGCAATATTTTCTCGACACAAGATCACGCAGCATCAGCAGTTGTAGTCGGTCCAACCGGAACAGTTGATGCACCCGATGGTGTGCCCGTTTATGCCTGGAAGGGCGAGACACTCGAAGAATATTGGTGGTGCACCGAGCAGGCACTTTTGTGGCCGGGCGCGATTGGGCCAAACATGATTTTGGATGATGGCGGCGACGCAACTCTGCTCGTGCATAAAGGCGCCGAGTATGAAGCAGCTAACTTTGTCCCCGACCCAGCATCAGCAGAGTCTGAAGAGTTTGGCGTTATTCTTTCGTTGCTCCAGCGTTCACTTTCTGAGGACAATACCCGTTGGACAAAAATTTGCGAGCAGATTCAAGGCGTTACTGAAGAGACAACAACTGGCGTTCATCGTCTTTACGAAATGTTTGCAGAGGGTCAACTGAAGTTCCCAGCAATCAATGTGAATGACTCAGTAACTAAGAGTAAGTTCGATAACAAGTACGGCACTCGCCACAGTCTTATCGACGGCATCAATCGCGCTACTGACACCTTGATCGGTGGCAAAGTTGCTTTGGTTTGTGGTTACGGTGATGTTGGTAAAGGTTCTGCTGAATCGCTACGCGGTCAGGGCGCTCGAGTAATTATCACTGAGGTTGATCCAATTTGCGCCCTGCAGGCCGCAATGGATGGCTACCAGGTTCTTACCATTGAAGATGTACTGAGCACTGCCGATATTTTCATTACTGCCACAGGTAACCGCGATGTGATTACTGTTGAGATGATGAGCCAGATGAAGCATCAAGCAATTGTGGGCAACATCGGTCACTTCGATAACGAAATCGACATGGCTGGGCTGGCACAGTACCCGGGAATTATCCGTCGCACTATCAAGCCACAGGTTGACGAGTGGATTTTCCCAGACGGCCACTCCATCATCGTGTTAAGTGAAGGCCGTCTGCTAAATCTCGGTAACGCGACTGGCCACCCTTCGTTTGTTATGAGTAACTCGTTCACCAATCAGGTGTTGGCGCAGATCGAGCTGTTTACTAAGGGTGAAGAGTACGAACTCGGCGTTCATGTATTACCAAAGCACTTGGATGAGAAGGTTGCTCGCCTTCACCTCGATGCACTTGGGGTGAGATTGACCGAACTTACCAAGCCGCAGGCAGATTACCTAGGTGTCGACATCAACGGTCCGTTCAAATCTGACCATTACCGCTACTAGGAAACAGCATTTCTTCATCAGATTTTCCAGCAGGACCGCACCCAGAAGAGGTAGGGGTTATCCAGGGTTTGTTATTCCCGGGTAACTCTGATTTGTATCGCTCTTTGGTGTTGAAAGGAAAAATCCTCAAGTATCCACAGTGGGGATTAGGCGATGTAGCTGGAACTTTATTAGCAGGCCTAGTGGTTGGCGCTTTTGCTGGCGTAATCATGATGGTGCTCCGTGTTGACCCGATGCACGGTTGGGCGTTAATTCTAAGTTTGACTTTGCC
>CANBWF010000094.1 GCA_947373075.1 Actinomycetota bacterium
GACGATGTAGTTGATGCGGAAATCATTGATGAAGATGACAAAGCATGAGCGAGTCTGACGAAGGCGTCAAGATCACAGACAAACGTAAGTTAGATCCAGAAACTGGCGAACCTCGAGTATCGGGTGCTGCAGACGCAGCGCCCGATGCCACACCAGAGCAGGCAGCAGACCCAGTTGCTGAATTGACTGCTGATTTGCAGCGCGTGCAGGCCGAGTTCTCGAACTACCGCAAACGCGTTGAACGTGACCGTGATGCCGTCCGTGATGCAGTTGTTGCAAAGACACTCAGCGAGTTGCTTCCAGTTCTCGATGACATTGGTCGTGCTCGTGCACATGGCGAACTTGAAGGTGGATTCAAATCTGTCGGCGAAGCTCTTGAGGCAACGGTTGCGCGTTTAGGACTGACTGCATTTGGCCAACCGGGTGACGAATTCGATCCGATGCGCCACGAAGCAATTGCACATGAACACAGTGATGATGTTCAAACTTCAACCTGTAATGCTGTGTTCCAACCGGGCTACGAATTTGCCGGCAATGTAATTCGCGCGGCAATCGTAAGTGTTGCTGATCCAGCAGGCCAGTAGGAATTAGCTAAATTTGAGTTCGCAAGGGAGGTGACCATGAGTCAGCAGGACTATTTTGAGAAGGATTATTACAAAACTTTAGGTGTTTCTAAGACCGCTGATGCCGCTGAAATTAAAAAGGCGTATCGGGCCCTCGCTAAAGATTTGCATCCGGATAAAAATCCTGACAACCCAAAAGCCGAAGAGAAATTTAAAGAAGTCTCTGAAGCTTATGAAGTACTAAGTGATACTAAATCGCGCGCCGAGTACGACGAGATTCGAACTATTGTCGCTAACGGTGGTGGGCGTCCTGGTGGTTTCGGTGGCCCGGGCGGTTTTGGCGGACGTGGTGGTCAGAATGTTAACCTCGAGGACCTACTTGGTAACAACGGTGGCTTCGGCGGCCTTGGCGATATCTTTGGTGGCATTTTTGGCGGTGGCGGACGCGGTCCACAACCAGGTACAGATTTTGAAACCTCAACAACTATCAGTTTTGAAAATGCCATGCGCGGTGCTGCAGTTACGGTTCAAGGCGCACGCGGATCAGTAAATGCTCGGATTCCAGCAGGAGTTTCTGATGGTGCGCGGATACGTTTGAAAGGCAAAGGCGGTCCAGGGCAGCCGGGCGCACCTAGTGGCGATTTGTATGTTGTGGTCAAGGTGCAAAAACATCCAGTGTTTGATCATGATGGCAAATCTCTAACTGTCACAGTTCCCATATCAATTACCGAAGCAACACTTGGTGGCCAAGTCAAGGTGCCAACATTAGATGGCACGACTGTGACACTAAAAATAACACCGGGCACGAAATCTGGAACTAAGGTTCGTGCACGTGGCAAGGGTGTTACTCGCGCCGATGGTAAAGCCAGTGACTTAGTTGTGACATTGGAAATCGTCGCACCAGCAGAATTAACCGACGAAGCTAAAGCGGCACTAACTGCCTTCGCCGATGCAACCAGCAATTTTGATCCACGCGCTAATTTGATGAAGCAAGCTGGAATCACCGAGTCTGCCAAAATGAGTGAACAGGAGAGCGCATCATGAGCGATTACGAAATTCATGAAGACGTTCCAGTGTTTGGTATCACTGTTGCTGCGCAATTAGCTGGATTGCATGCACAGACATTGCGTCAGTACGACCGCCTTGGACTTGTCTCGCCAGATCGCACAGTTGGTCGTAACCGCTTGTATTCGGCAAAAGATATTCTGCGCCTGCGTGAAGTAGCGCGGCTTTCTGCAGCAGGGGTTACCTTGACGGGCATTGTGCGCATCATGGATTTGGAACATCAACTTGAAATTGCACTTCGTGAGTTAAATGAGCTGCGCGCCCAGATTGGTCCATCAACTGCACTTGTAGTTTGGCGCGAACATCGCCGTTAGTTTCGGGCAATTAGGTCAGTTTCTACTGGCAAGATAGAACAATGAGTGAAACGTTTGTTGGTCGTACTGCGTTAGTAACAGGTGCAACTTCTGGGATAGGCCGAGCATTTGCTGAAGTCTTGGCGCATCGGGGCATGGACCTAGTTATTAGCGGACGCGATTTAGCACGACTCGAATTGGTGGCCGAAGATCTGCGCGAAGAGGCCGGAGCCAATGTTGAAATTCTGGTTGCAGATTTATCCGAGCGCGAACAAGTTGATTTAGTTGCCCAGCGCGCAGCTGGTGCGGACATTGCACTTGTTATAAACAATGCAGGTTATGGATTAGCAGTTCCATTTGTTGGTGGAGAAGTTGCACACGAACAGCAACTGTTAGATGTATTAGTAACTGCTGTGATGCGGATTTCACATGCCGCTTTGCCAGGCTTAGTCGAACGTGACTTCGGTGGAATTATTAATGTGAGTTCGGTAGCAGGCTGGCTTTCAAGTGGAACATACAGCGCAGCGAAATCCTATGTAACTACATTTAGTGAATCACTTGCGATGCAATTACGAGATAGTAATGCGCATGTGATGGCTTTGTGCCCTGGCTTTACTCGAACAGAGTTTCAACAACGAGCTGGCATGAATACCGAAACTATTCCTGATCTCATGTGGCTCGATCCGCATGATGTTGTACAAGTGGCATTAACTGATTTCGCTGCGGCAAAGCCAGTTAGTGTGCCTGGGGTGCAATACAAGACGCTTGGCCTGGTCGCTCAATATTTACCGCGACCACTCGTGCGAGTTTTATCAACGCTCGAACGCAAGTACCGCGATTAAGTAAATTGTGTTGGATTGGCCGCGCTTGCTCTACATAGATCCAGGGACTACTTCCTACAGTCAGATAGGTCAATTGACTCGCTAAATTAAGAGAGCAGTTCTGCTAGCGGTTCGTTACTAACTTTCCAGCCACGTAATTGCGCTTGTCGCGCCGCTTCGTGTGCGTACTCTGGGGCATCTGGCGTGAGGACAATTGTTACGGGCGCATCTGGCCAGTCCCCGTATTCGCCACCGATAGCTGGCATCTCCGGATCGATTAAGTAATAACCAACTGCAGGGGAGCGCAGAGCTTTTCGGCTAAAGCCTAAAGCTGGTGCGTGAACGCTTGTAGGCCCGACAAATACTAAAACCAGGGCATCGGCAGTTCCAGCTAATTGCGAAGCAACATGCGTAACCCATCTTGCTTCACCTTGCGGTGGAGTAACTACATAAGGCGCAGTCGGCAGCGCAAATGTGTTGGCATACGGATTCAAGTCAGTCAAAGTTGGACAGAAAGCGACGGTTGCCATGTATCTACTGTGCCATGCCCAGTGTTCAAACAGTGTGTTACCACTGCCAAAGCAGGAATTGCCGAGGGAATGGCATCAGATGAAACTAAACTCCAAATATGACAACAGATACTCAAGCCATCAAAAAATTACGACGCTTTAATTTAATCGCAGGCCTGTTTCATTTGGCGCAGTTGATTGCTGTGTTAGCACTTGCTAATGATTTTTCATTACCCGTGACCGCGAAATATATGTCGGGTCCACCTGGAACAACCTATGCCGAACCAGTCACACTTTTCAATACCAAGGTTGGATTAGCTGTAGCAATTTTCCTAGCGCTTTCTGCACTGGCACATTTTGTTGTTATTAGCCCAACTTTCTTTAAGCGCTATAGCGAAGGATTGTTAGCAAAACATAATTACTTCCGCTGGGTTGAGTATTCAATCAGCTCCTCAGTAATGATTGTGCTGATTGCTCAGATCTGCGGTATCACCGATGTCACAGCATTACTTGCAATCTTCGGCGTTAATGCATCCATGATTTTGTTCGGCTGGCTGCAGGAAAAATATGAACAACCAAAAAATGGTGGTTGGCTACCATTCATATTCGGATGTATCGCGGGAATCGTTCCCTGGATTGCAATCGCAATTTATGTAATTGCTCCGGGCGCAACAGTTGCTAGTAAGCCACCTACCTTTGTATATGGCATTGTTTTTTCACTGTTTATTTTCTTCAATGTCTTCGCGGTTGTCCAACTTCTGCAATATCGTGGCAATGGCCGTTGGGCTAATTACTTAACGGGTGAGCGCACGTATATTGTGCTCAGTTTGGTAGCAAAATCTCTTTTAGCTTGGCAGGTTTTTGCCGGCACCCTTATCTCGTAATCAGTATTGTCACACCCATAAGGGCGGTTGCTAGTTCCGCTGCGGCAAACAATAAGGTGGAGTCATGTCAGATCGCGATGCATTACGTCAGGAAATCCTCGATAAAGCTGTTGTCCACGGCAAAGTTATTTTGTCTAGTGGCAAAGAAGCTGATTATTACGTGGACCTGCGCCGAGTCACTCTAGATTCAACCGCCGCTCCGCTGGTCGGCAAAGTCATGCTCGATCTGCTTGCAGACCTTGAGTTTGATGCCGTCGGTGGCTTAACTCTTGGCGCAGATCCAGTTGCAACTGCGATGTTGCATGCCGCAGCAAACCAGGGTCGCAAACTGGACGCCTTTGTTGTCCGCAAGGCTGAAAAAGCACATGGACTTCAGCGTCGTATTGAAGGCCCAGATGTTACAGGCCGAAATGTCGTAGCAGTTGAAGACACCAGCACAACAGGTGGGTCAGTTATGACCGCTGTTGAGGCGCTTCGTGAAGCCGGTGCAAACGTAGTTGCAGTTGCTGTAATTGTTGAACGCGGAGC
>CANBWF010000095.1 GCA_947373075.1 Actinomycetota bacterium
GAGAGCTGATCATCAGTTACCGGCTTACCGCCATCGCCAACGGGAGCCAAAATAACCTGGGTGCCGCCACGTAGGTCGAGGCCAAGCTTGGGGGTTTTGGAATCTCCTGCTGCGTATGCGCCTACGACCAAGAGGACCGTAATAATCGCTAAGGCCAGCAGGGACTTACGCGGTTGATAATGCTTTGCCACAAGAATGCTTTCTTTTCGGTGGTTCGGCCAAGTCCGCTTATGCGGCAGGCATACTGTCCTAGATTAGTGGATAACAGCAATGCTGACTAGTGTCGGACTAGGAAATTTTACTCGAAAAGCCCACTATTTAATGGAGCTTGGCGACCAAGCACGCTATACGTTGCCGCGGTAGCAACTCGACCCCGCGTAGTGCGAGAGATTAGTCCCTGTCGCACCAAAAATGGCTCACAAACTGTCTCAATAGTTTCGGGCTCTTCGCCTACCGAAATAGCCAGAGTCGCCAAACCAACTGGGCCGCCAGAAAACTTATCAACCAGAGCTAGTAGAACAGCTCTGTCGAGCCGGTCCAAACCAAAATCGTCTACTTCATAAAGCTCAAGGGCCCGATTCGTAGTTTCTAAATCGAGTTCCCCAGTTGAATGCACTTGGTTGTAATCACGCGCTCGACGCAATAACCGATTGGCAATTCGTGGTGTGCCGCGCGATCTACTTGCTAATTCAGCACCCGAAGCAATTTCCATTTCAATACCGAGCTTTTGGGCTGAGCGGTTCACGATTAGTTGCAGGTCTGCATCATCATAGAAGTCCAACTGCGCCGTGAAGCCAAATCGATCCCGCAACGGAGCGGGTAGGAGTCCGGCTCTTGTGGTGGCTCCAACTAGCGTGAAGGGCGGTAATTCAAGTGGAATCGAGGTAGCGCCAGGACCTTTACCCACCATTACGTCCACGCGGAAATCTTCCATTGCCAGATACAGAAGCTCTTGCGCTGCTCTAGAAACTCGATGTATTTCGTCAATGAACAAAACTTCACCCGGTAGCAAACTTGAGAGAATGCTTGCAAGATCACCAGCGTGCTGAATCGTTGGACCGCTAGTAACTCGCAGCGGGGCGTCCATTTCAGCTGCAATAATCATGGCCAGTGTTGTCTTGCCCAATCCAGGTGGACCAGCAAGTAATACATGGTCTGCGCTAACTCCACGTCCAGCGGCGGCGTGCAATACCAGTTGTAACTGATCTTTGACCCGCTGTTGACCGATAAATTCTGTGAGATTGGCTGGCCGCAAAGCTGCGTCTAAGTTTTCGTCTTCATTAATGGCTTCGCCAGTTAATAATCGCTCGCTCATTTGGTACGTCCAATTAGTTGTAGTGCTTGCTTAAGCATCTCAGGAACTGTTGATTCGCCCGCTGTGTATTCCGACTTGAGAGTAGTTACGACATTGGCTGCGTCCTTGGCAGACCAGCCGAGTCCGACGAGTGCTTGTTCAACCTGATGTTCCCATTCGGCGCTTCGGCTGTGCACGCCTGCGGTATGACCAATTCGATCTTTTAGTTCAAGAATCAATCTGGACGCACCTTTGGCGCCAACGCCTGGAGTCTTAGTAAGTCGGGCAACGTCACCAGTTGCTATGGCAACTCTTAGTTGGTCAGCGGTTAGAAAACTTAAAATTGTGAAGGCCAATCTTGGTCCGAAACCGGAAACTCCCTGTATTAATTCAAACAACTCACGACTATCACTACTAGCAAATCCGAAAAGTGTAAGCGACTCTTCCCGAACAACAAGCGAAGTATGCAGTGCTATCGGGTCACCCAATTTTGCTGTCGCAATTACATCTGGAGAAGCCATGACAAGAAGTCCGACTCCCCCAAGTGCTATGACCAACGCATCTGGACGAATTTCTAACACTATTCCGTTTACGGTTGAAATCATGAAACAGCTCGATTCTGTTTAGACACTGCACCAGCAATTCGCATCTGGGCAACACCACGCCACGCGTGACAGATTGCTAGCGCTAAAGAATCGGCTGCATCAGCAGGTTTGGGCAACTCGGTCAGATTTAAAATACGGGCCACCATCGCGGTAACTTGTGCCTTATCAGCTCGCCCGGTGCCAGTAACAGCAGCCTTCACTTCAGTTGGCGTGTAAATACCTACTGGCAAACTTCGCTGATTGGCGGCCAACATAACAACAGCTGCTGCAGATGCTGTATCCATGGCCGAGCGCACATTGTGCTGACTAAATACTCGCTCAACTGCCACTACATCGGGCTCGAACTCTTCAAGCACTTCCGAAAGCTGCGCTGCCAACTGCCCCAAACGCGAGGGTAAATCTGCTTCGGCGGGTGTGCGCAAAACATTGACCGCTACAAATCGGGCTTTGCGCCTGGCATCGAGTTCAATCACTCCGACACCGCAGCGCGTTAAGCCTGGATCTACGCCTAGTATTCGCATTGTTGCCCTTTCCGAACATTTGTTCGAAAGTCTAGGGTAAAACTCGGTCAATTTGGGTTATTGACGCGATTATTCGTCGATTTGCGCCATAACTTCGTCAGAAATGTCAAAATTTGCCCAAACATTCTGTACTTCATCGCTATCTTCGAGCGCCTCAAGCAGTTTGAACACTTTTTTGGCCCCATCAACATCTAGCGGAACGCTAACGCTTGGCAAGAAAGTGGCTTCAGCAGACTCGTAATCGATGCCTGCTTGCTGAAGTGCGGTGCGAACCCGAACAACGTCGGTTGCCTCGCTGATTACTTCAAACGGACCACCAAGGCTATTGACTTCCTCGGCTCCCGCTTCCAACACAGCGTCTAGGATTTGCTCTTCATCTGCTGATCCTTCGCCAACGATAACGACACCCTTGCGATTGAACAGGTAAGAAACCGAGCCAGGATCGGCCATGTTGCCGCCGTTGCGAGTCATAGCAACGCGCACTTCAGAAGCAGCGCGATTGCGATTGTCGGTCAAACATTCGATAAGAACCGCAACCCCGCTAGGACCGTAACCTTCGTACATGATGGTTTGGTAATCAGCGCCGCCAGCTTCTTGTCCCGAGCCACGCTTGAGCGCGCGATCAATGTTGTCGTTAGGAACTGAACTCTTTTTCGCTTTCTGAATTGCATCGAACAGCGTTGGATTAGCAGCAGCGTCACCACCACCGGTACGTGCTGCTACTTCAATGTTCTTGATTAACTTTGCAAAAAGCTTTCCGCGCCGTGCATCGACGACAGCTTTCTTGTGCTTTGTTGTTGCCCACTTGGAATGGCCACTCATGCTGCTCTCACCATCTCTAAAAAGTATTGATGAATTCGAAGATCAGGAACTATCTCCGGATGGAACGAAGTCGCTAATAGATTACCTTGTCGCACGGCCACAATGCGGTCTTGCTCATCCCCAAATGTCTCCCTGGGAATTGTGGCCAGTATCTGCACTGATTCACTAACCGAAACAACTAATGGTGCGCGAATGAAGATGCCTCTAAATGGCGTGTCCCCTAGATCGGGCATAGCCAAATCAATTTCAAATGAATCAACCTGGCGACCAAAAGCATTTCGGGCAGCGACGATATCAAGTCCACCAATAGTTTCTTGATCTTCGCGACCATCCAAGATTCTATCTGCCAACATGATTAACCCTGCGCAAGATCCATACATAGGAATTTCTTTAGAGAGTTCACGCAGGCGCTCAAACAGATTGTTCTTTTTGGCCAAGATACTCATAGTGGTTGATTCGCCACCAGGAATGACCAGACCCTGAAGATCAGTTAAATCAGATAGTGAACGCACTTGAACTGCCTGCGCACCAATTGCATTTAAATGATTGATGTGTTCTCGCACATCGCCTTGAATAGCAAGAACCCCAATACGTGGGTTCTGACTCATTACCAGCCGCGCTCAGCTAAACGATGTGGAACAGGTATGTCTGCAACGTTAATACCAACCATCGCCTCGCCTAGTCCACGACTAGCCTGCGCAATGATATCTGGATTGTCGAAATGCATTGTTGCTTGAACAATTGCGTTTGCGCGCTTGACTGGATCGCCTGACTTGAAGATGCCAGAGCCAACGAATACGCCATCAGCACCAAGCTGCATCATCATTGCTGCGTCTGCAGGTGTTGCAATGCCACCAGCGGTGAACAGTACGACCGGCAAAGCACCTTTTTCGGCAATTTCTACAACTAGATCGTATGGAGCCTGTAGTTCCTTGGCTGCAACGTAAAGCTCATCGTGACTCATTGACTTGAGACGATTAATTTCTCCGCGGATAGTACGCATGTGGGTTGTTGCATTCGAAACGTCTCCAGTACCTGCTTCGCCCTTTGAGCGAATCATTGCAGCACCTTCAGTGATTCGACGTAGCGCCTCACCAAGATTGGTAGCCCCACAAACGAATGGCACTTTGAACTGCCATTTATCAATGTGATGTGTGTAATCAGCTGGAGTTAGAACCTCTGATTCATCGATGTAATCAACGCCGAGACTTTGGATGACCTGAGCTTCAACAAAGTGACCAATGCGAGCTTTCGCCATAACCGGGATGGAAACAGCATCGATAATTCCCTGGATCATGTCTGGGTCGCTCATGCGGGCTACGCCACCTTGTGCACGAATGTCTGCCGGAACCCGTTCAAGGGCCATAACAGCAACAGCGCCAGCATCTTC
>CANBWF010000096.1 GCA_947373075.1 Actinomycetota bacterium
GCCTTGACCTAGTATTCCCGCATCACGAAAACGAAGTTGCACAATCCAAGGCCGCTGGTTCTGACTTCGCTAACTTCTGGTTACACAACGCATGGGTAACTACCTCGGGCGAAAAGATGAGTAAGTCACTTGGCAACTCACTGCTGGTAACTGAAGTCGTTAAACGTGTTCGCCCAATTGAACTGCGCTGGTACTTAGCTAGCGCGCATTACCGCAGCAACCTTGAATTTTCAGACGCTGCATTAAGTGAATCCGCTGTGGCATTCAGCCGTATTGAGAACTTTGTTCGACGCGCAACAGAACTCGTGGGCAATGTTGAATTGTCTGCGCAGGTCGTGCCAGCTTTTGCTAATGCGCTTAACGACGATTTGAATGTGCCAGCTGCATTGGCGGTATTGCAGAACTCAGTTACCGAAGGCAACACCGCATTAGCCGCTAATGATTCAAGCACTATCAAGTCTGCGCTTATTGAAGTGCGCGGAATGCTTGATGTTCTAGGCGTTGACCCGCTGAGCCCAACTTGGACATCTGGGTCAAACGATGATTCACTTACCGAGATAGCCGATGCATTAATTCAGGCGCGTATTGCGGCCCGAACTACAGCGAAAGCTGAAAAAGATTTTGCGACTGCTGATGCAATTCGAGATGAATTGAAAAACATTGGCGTTGTTTTAGAAGATGGCGCCGATGGCGTGCGCTGGAATGTGGAGCGATAATGGCCGGCAATTCCAAGCGCAAAGGCGCAATTCGTAAAAGTAGTAAAGGCCCACTGGTTGGTTCTGGCGGTCGCGGTAAGCAGCGCCTAGAAGGACGCGGTCCAACACCTAAAGCTGAAGAGCGCACCAAGCATCCAGCCGCAAAGCGTAAGCGTTCTGCTGAACGGGCTGCCGCTAAAGGTGCGACTGGTCGTGGACCAGGCAAGGGCGTTAGCCGACCACGTGATCGCGATGGCATCGAGTGGGTAGCTGGCCGTAACTCAGTACTTGAATGTTTACGTGCAGAAATTCCAGCTTCAGCGCTTTATGTTCAGCAGTATGTTGAAACTGACGACCGCCTGAAAGAAATTCTTTTGCTAGCGAATCAGCAGGGCATGAGTTTGCTGGAATCACCTCGCGGTGAACTCGATCGCATGACTGATGGCGCAGTTCATCAAGGTGTTGCGCTTCGCATCCCGGCTTATGCCTATGCGGAACCTGAAGACATCTTTGATGATGCCATTGCTAATAAAGTTCAGCCGTTCATTGTTGCTCTTGATGGCGTGACAGATCCACGAAACCTCGGCGCTGTTATTCGTTCAGCAGCAGCCTTCGGTGCCGATGGCGTTGTTGTGCCAGAGCGTCGCGCAGCAGGTATGACAGCATCTGCATGGAAAACTTCTGCAGGCGCTGCATCTCGAGTTCCAGTGGCGCGAGCAACAAACCTAACTCGCACACTCGTTGCCTACCGCAAGGCCGGATGTTCTATCATCGGTCTTGATTCTGATGGCGATATCGAATTGAGCGATTTCCCAGCAAATATCGCTACGGGTCCAATCGTGCTTGTGGTTGGTGGCGAAGCTACGGGCATGTCTCGTCTCGTGCGCGAATCATGCGACAGCATCATTTCAATCCCAATGTTCGACGAGACTGAATCGCTCAATGCTGGTGTAGCCGCGGGAATTGCGCTTTATGAAATTGCGCGCTTGCGTCAGCCATAATTCATCTATTTCTAAATAAATAAAAGAGGGGTGCGTGCCTAGGCACGAACCCCTCTTTTTAGAGATTGATTATTTAGTTGATGTAACTCAAGCCAGTTGCAACGCTGAATGCGTGTACGTTTTCTGGGTTAAGTGCAACACGAACGGTTTCGCCACGCTGAGTAGCAATACGGCCATCAGCACGAACAGTGATCATCTTGGTTTCGCCACTTGCATCGGTTACTTCACCGTAGATGTATGCGTCAGCACCAAGAAGTTCAACTAGGTCAACGAGCATTTCGAAGCCATCGTTGCTTAGGTGTAGATCTTCTGGGCGTAGACCTAAAGTTAGTGTTGATGCGCCTTCAGCAGCAGCCTTACCAAGCACATCCTGTGACAATGGCACATGATGACCGTTTAGGGTTACGCCGCTTGCATCAGTAGCAACATCAACAAGGTTCATTGCAGGCGATCCAATGAATCCGGCAACGAATGCGTTGCGTGGCTTGTCGTAAAGATTCTGTGGTGTGTCTACCTGCTGCAACAGGCCATCCTTCATAACCGCAACGCGGTCACCCATGGTCATAGCTTCGGTCTGATCGTGGGTCACGTAAACAGTGGTGACACCAAGACGACGCTGCAATGAAGCAATCTGGGTACGAGTCTGAACACGAAGTTTCGCATCCAAGTTTGAAAGAGGTTCGTCCATTAGGAATACCTGTGGGTTACGAACGATTGCGCGACCCATGGCAACGCGCTGACGCTGACCACCGGAAAGTGCCTTTGGCTTGCGCTCTAGGTATGGGGTTAGGTCAAGAATCTTGGCAGCTTCAGCAACACGAGTTGCAATCTCAGCTTTGTTAACGCCAGCGATTTTCAAACCAAAGCCCATGTTCTCGGCAACAGTCATGTGTGGGTAAAGCGCGTAGTTCTGGAACACCATCGCAATATCGCGATCTTTTGGTGCAACATTGGTGACATCACGGTCGCCAATCCAAACACGGCCTTCGTTGATTTCTTCAAGACCAGCAAGCATGCGAAGCGATGTGGTCTTACCGCAACCTGAAGGACCGACGAGAACAAGGAATTCTCCGTCTGCGATTTCAAGTTCGAGTTGGTCTACTGCAGGAACAGTGCCACCCGGGTAAATGCGAGTTGCTAGGTCAAAGCGGACAGTCGCCATTATGTTTCTCCTCCACCGACAGGGACGTGTCGGACGATCCGTTGTAAAGGCCTGTAGCGATTAACTACAGGTGTTGCAGGTGCAACCTCTCAATTCTGTCATGAACTTGTGATTTGGCCTAGTGCTTTAACAAACTCGTTATATGACCCCAATTTTGGGATTTCGGCAATAATTTTCTAGACTGTGTGAGCGTGGTTATGACTGCATAGCTTTTGTAACCCGATGCCGGCGTGGCGCAATTGGTAGCGCACCTGTCTTGTAAACAGGGGGTTAGGGGTTCAAGTCCCCTCGCTGGCCCACTTGAGATCTGATATCTCCATGCGACATACCCACTCAAAATGTTTGGGGTAACCGCGAGTTCGTCTGTGGCTACCAATAACATTGAAGTGTGATTGATCCAGCCCGCGTAGTGCCCGCAGACGACTCTAATGTTTTGCCTGAGCGCGACCAACGCATTCTTGAATTCGAACGCCAATGGTGGAAATTCGCTGGTGCCAAGGAACAAGCAATCCGTGAACAATTCGATATGTCGGCTACGCGTTACTACCAAGTACTTAACGCACTTATCGATCAACCAGCAGCATTGAGTTTTGATCCAATGTTGGTAAAGCGCCTTCAGCGCATGCGTGCTTCTCGTCAACGCGCTCGTTCTGCTCGCCGTCTTGGCATTGAACTTTCCTAAGGTCCACCTTGTCCGCAGGGCAGTCATTTAATCAGCGAGTAACTCGACCACTATTTGTCATGCTTTTAACCGTCGGACTTTTATTTGGCGGCGGATTAACTTTGGCAAAGTTGCGTCCTGCAGCAACCGCTACAGATGCAACGGGCAATCAGCCAAATCCATCTGCAATCCCAACCGTTCGGCCAGCGGTAAATGTTTTTAATGGAACACCTACTTCAGGTTTAGCTCGGCAAGTTAGTGAAGTATTAGTTTCTCGTGGCTGGGAGATTTCTCAGGTCGGAAACTGGGCGGGCAAACCACTTAAGAAAACCACTATCTATTTCCCGGCTGGATACTCTGCCGCGGCTGATGTTTTAGCCAAAGAGACCAGTGCCGTTGTTTCTCCCGCTGCGCCAAATATGAGTCAATCAACTTTGACGCTCGTGTTAATGAAATAGCACTGACTAACTCAAATTTCAGGCCCGGAAAACTTGCTGGTAGGCTGACATTGTTAGTTCGAATTGAACAAACACTCCTCATCCAGAGGGGCAGAGGGACCGGCCCGTTGAAGCCCCGGCAACCACTTGGAAGCAAGTAAGGTGCCAACTCCGGCTCGCATGTAAATGCGAGAAAGATGGCGAAAGGCTTTTATCAATGTCTGTAAGTTCTGACTCAGTTTCGAGTCAACCATTTGGCTCAGCCACTCATCTGGTTTGTCGTGCCTGTGGGGCAAGCGCAAAACTGGGCGCCGACTATTCCTGTTGGGAATGTTTTGGGCCACTTGAAGTGGCATATGAATTTGGCGAAATCACACGAGAGCAGATCCAATCGGGTCCGCTCTCGTTGTGGCGTTATGCGGCGTTGTTACCAGTGCCAACCAACATCGCGGAATCAAGTAACTTAGCTCCTGGGTTAACCAGACTTCATCGCGCAGATCGTTTGGCCAAAGCTTTAGGCATTACCGGCAAACTCTGGATCAAAGACGACAGTGGAAATCCAACTCACTCGTTTAAAGACC
>CANBWF010000097.1 GCA_947373075.1 Actinomycetota bacterium
TGGTATCTAGAAATTCAATTTCCCCTGTTGTAGAAACTAAACCAAGAAGTGCATCAACAATTTCAGCTTGACCATTACCTTCTATGCCGGCAATGCCTAGAATTTCGCCACTGTGGATTGTGAACGAGACATTATCAACAACATGTTTACCGTCTGCATTAACCACTGATAGATCGGCCACGCGAAGGACTACTTGTTCGGTCACTGTTTTTTGCGAGGTATCTGGTGTTGGCAACTCGCTACCAACCATTAACTCGGCAAGTTCGCCAGCGGTAACTTTCTGCAGTTTCGGATTAACTGATGCAACTGTTGTGCCGGCGCGCATTACAGTAATTTGATCTGCGATAGCCAGTACTTCATCTAGCTTGTGACTGATGAAGATAATTGTTATCCCTTCAGTCTTTAAGTCGCGAAGAGCTGAGAAAAGTTCTTCTACTTCCTGCGGAACTAATACAGCCGTTGGTTCGTCCAAAATCAGAATTTGGGCACCGCGGTAAAGGACTTTCAAAATTTCAATGCGCTGCCTGTCGCCAACACCAAGTTCGGAAACGTATTCATCGAATGGAACATGCAAACTGTATTTGCTTGCCAATTCTGCTAGCCGCACATTGGCTGCAGATAGGTCAAGACTCATTCCATGCTTTGGCTCGTTACCTAAAATGATGTTCTCTAAAACAGTGAAATTTTCGGCCAACATAAAATGCTGATGCACCATACCGATACCAAGATCTATGGCTTCAGATGGCGAATTGAACTGGGTCGGAGCGCCCGAAACAGTGATTGTGCCCTCGTCTGGCTTTTGCATGCCGTACAAGATCTTCATAAGTGTTGATTTACCGGCGCCATTTTCGCCAACGATTGCGTGGATACTTCCTGCATCAACCGATAAGTTCACATCACTGTTTGCGATCACTCCAGGAAATCGTTTCCAGATTCCAGTAAGCGTTAGGGCAGAAGCAGTTTCGGTCATTACTTGAAGTCACTTTCTGGTGATTCTTCGCACACCACTAATTTACGCCTAATTCACTGAAAATACTTAGGGCTCAGATGAATTCCTCCACCTGAGCCCTAAGTACTAATTAATTGCGATTACTCGGCACTAACTTTCACAGTGCCTGCAATGATCGCTGCCTTTGCAGCATCAGCTGCTTCTTTGTATGCATCAACAGCAGAGTTAGATGTTGCGTAACCAACGCCTTCACGAGCTAAGTCGAAATTCTGCACGCCAACTAGTGGTGCGCCATCAACTACGCCTTTGATTACATCGAATACTGCAACATCAACGCGCTTTGTCATCGACGTCAGGATTGAGTCTTTGTAAGCACTGTATGCAGGTACGTTGTACTGATCCGAGTCGACACCGATTGCCCAGTGGCCAGAGCCAGCAGCGCTAATGGCCTGGATCATGCCAAGACCTGAACCACCAGCTGCTGCGTATGCAACGTCAACATCCTTGGCAATCATGCCTTCGGTAGCAGTCTTTGCTTTCTCAGGAACATTCCAAGCAGTGTTATCGCCAGCTGGACCCATGTACTTAGATTCAACCACGATGTCTGGGTTCACAGACTTTGCACCCTGAACGTATCCAGCCTCAAATGCCTTGATTAGTGGGATTTCCATGCCACCGATAAATCCGATGTGGCCTGTTGCGCTTGCCTTTGCCGCGATGACACCTACTAGGTATGAACCCTGCTCAGCAGCGAAAATCAAACTACCGATGTTTTCGCCATCTACTACTGAATCAACAATTGCGAAGGAAACATCAGGGTATTCCTTTGCGACAACGCCAAGCGCTGCGCTGTATGCGAATCCAACAGCGATAACTGGGTTATAACCATTCTTTGCCAACTGACGCAAACGTGCTTCACGACTTGCATCTGTTTCATCTGTGCCGGCAGTTAATTCCTTAACGCCAACACCAAGATCAGCCTGCGCTTTTGCTAAGCCGGCACAAGCTGCATCGTCAAACGAACCATCACCCTTGCCGCCAGTATCGTAGGCCAAGCCAACTTTAACGCTTGATGAACCAGTTTCACTTGGTGCACAAGCAGCTTGAGCGCCATCCTTTTTACTACAGCCAGCAAGAATCAGCACAGCAACAGTAATAATGGAGGCAATTTTTACACCCTTTTTCATCAGGGCTCCTCTCGGTAAAAGCAGGACATCAAACGATGCCGCTAGTGCGAGTTTAGAGCGAGCCGAGTAAATTTTGCGCATAATTGGCATGAATTCGCCTGTTGTTTCGCGTACTCTGACGAACATGCAGATTTTGTTGACTCATCATCCACTTGTGTCACACAAGTTAACAACTTTACGAGCGCAGAGCACTGAATCTGCCACTTTTCGGGCGCTAACGGATGAGCTTGTGACTTTACTTGCCTATGAAGCGACACAGAATATCAAAGTTGAGCCAGTCGAAGTTCAAACTCCAGTTGCCGTTGCACAGGGTGTGAAATTGAGTGGCGCCGCTCCAATTGTGATCCCAATTTTGCGCGCAGGTTTGGGCATGCTCAGCGGCATGATGCATTTGTTACCGACAGCTGAAGTTGGTTTCTTAGGCATGATGCGTGATGAAGAAACTTTGTCATCAACTATTTACGCCGATCGCATTCCAGCCGACCTTTCTGGGCGTCATGTATTTTTACTCGATCCGATGTTGGCAACTGGAGGCACATTAATTGCTGCAATGGATTTGATGTTGCACCGAGGTGCCGAAAAAGTTACTGCAATTTGCATCTTGGCATCGCCTGAAGGAATCAGTGCGGTTGAACAAGCTTTTGTTGGTCGAGATGAACAAATCGTTTTAGTTGCCGCCGCCGTTGATTCACATCTGAACAACAAAGGGTACATCGTCCCTGGTTTAGGCGATGCCGGCGATCGATTGTTCGGTACTGTCTAAAGGCATTTGATTTAGGGCGTAAATTCGGCACTGGGGAAGATAAATCTGGTCCCGAGTCCAGCAAACTTACTTGGAAAAAGTTCAATGTTTCCACCGTTTTCTTCCACAATTGCAGCCATAATGCTCATGCCAAGTCCGCTGCCGCCAGTGTCCCGAGACCTTGATGGATCAAAGCGTTGGAAGTGAGTAATTCCGCGTTCGTAGACATCGTGCGGTAGTCCCTCGCCGGCGTCTTCGATGGTCATACTCACTGAGTGGTTAGCCTGGGTCAAACTAATTTCGATCGGTGAATCTATTGGTGTGTGCCGTTCAATATTTGAAAACGTGTTGGCAAGTAATTGGTCGACTAAATGTTGTGATGCGTAAATGTAGGTATCGGGAACAATGTTGCTGACGATGTTTCGGTTTGGTTGAAGTGTATGTAAGTCATCCACGCTTTGCTGCAAAGCAATCGACAAATTGACCATACCTTTTGAATGTTCTTTACGTTCACCAAGTTCAGCTAGGAGCAACAAATCCCCGATAAGAGATTCCATGCGTTCAATCTGTGATTTCACCCGAGTGTGTGCTCGATCTGTTTGCTCAGGCGAGAGATTGTTACCAGGCGAAATCAATTCAACGTAACTCTTGATAACAGTGAGTGGAGTACGAAGCTCGTGGGAAGCGTCGCCCAAAAAGT
Organism: Actinomycetota bacterium; assembly: GCA_947373075.1. GTDB lineage: Bacteria > Actinomycetota > Actinomycetes > S36-B12 > UBA5976 > UBA5976. The sequence continues at coordinate 3,579 of CANBWF010000097.1, forward strand.
TCTGCATCGATTTCTGAATATCACGTTCGGCATCAACAGTTTTTTGCAGCGTGCCAATCATTGTGTCTAGCGCAACAGTAAGTTCATCCACTTCAGACTTACCAGTTGGCTCAGGAAGTGGAACATCCGTTTCACCTTGCGCGATGTCAGTCGCACTTTGGATTAGGCGTTGCAATTTACTGATATCACTATGAATGAACATGCTCAGAATCAAAACTCCGATTGACACAAAAATCAGAACCGCCAAAATCAGGATTCGGATTTCATTTGATCGGTCCTTCAAAACCGGCGCAAGGGAACTTACGAAAATCAAATATTCACTATCGCCGATGTAAAGAGTTTTCACTCGCAGATCTTCTGCGTCACCGTAGTTCTGTGCGTTAGTCGTAGCTAGCTTTAGAAACTGCTCACTTGGTGCTTTAGTAATTAGATTTCGGTTGCCACTAATTGCAGCAACTGAACGGTCTGCTGAAACATAAGTAACCGCGAGCGGAATTTCGCTGTAGTTGGTGTATTCCAGCACCGCTGTGATGGGATCGCGTTCGGATGCTTCAACAGTGTTGATAGCGCTCTGCAATTGAGCATCGATGTTGTTTACGGCTGAGTTGAAGTGATTAATCACGGATGCACTGCCGATAGAGATCGCCACGATGGCAATAACTCCGGTAGCCGCCAAACTCAGGCGGGTTTGCATACGCATACTTAACTCACGATCTGTTGCAGTAACAAAATGGTAGAGCCTTATCGCTGGAACTGGTGAGTGAACGCTGATGTTTCCCCGTTGTTATCCAACCGTGATGTGCAATAACTTGCACAGTAGGCGAGAATTGCATTGTGACTGTTATTGATACTGAAGTGCTAGTTGTTGGCGCTGGCCCAGCCGGGTCTTCAGCAGCAGCTTGGTCAGCCCGAGC
>CANBWF010000098.1 GCA_947373075.1 Actinomycetota bacterium
ACTTGAATCAATACCGGGTTGGCGAGCAAGCCTTAGCGAATCTGACATGTTTGAGGTCCTGAAAAGCACCGGCGCAGTTATTTGTGCAGCAAACGAAACTTTGGCCCCAGCTGATCGTCGTATTTACGCGTTACGTGATGTAACAGCAACCGTTGAATCAATCCCACTGATTTCTGCATCCATCATGAGTAAAAAGATTGCCGAAGGAACCGGCGCATTGGTGCTTGATGTAAAAGTTGGCTCTGGTGCATTTATGAAAACGGTTGACCAAGCACGAGAGTTAGCCGAAACCATGGTGACGATCGGACAAAATGCCGGTGTGGCTACCCGAGCCTTATTGACGGCTATGGATGTGCCGCTTGGGCGCAGCGCTGGCAATGCACTAGAAGTGGCCGAGTCAGTTGAAGTACTCGCTGGTGGTGGCCCTGACGATGTTACAGAGCTGACTGTTCGTCTAGCTCAGGAGATGTTTGAAGCGGCTGGAGTTACCCCAACTAAAGATCCGGCCAATTCACTAACCGATGGCAGCGCGATGGATGTGTGGCGCAGGATGATTGCTGCGCAAGGCGGTCAAGTTGATGAACCACTGCCAGTAGCCAAACATACCCATGTAATTAGTGCTGCCCAAGATGGTTTCCTAACCAAATTAGATGCGCTGTCGGTTGGTATTGCCTCGTGGCGCCTCGGTGCTGGTCGTGCGCGTAAAGAAGACTCAGTGCAGGCAGGTGCTGGCATCACCTGGCATGCGGGTCATGGCGACGCAGTTAAAGCCGGCAGCCCACTTTTCACTTTGCATACCGACGATGAGGAAAGATTCGCTGGAGCAATTGACGCGCTCTCGGGTGGATACTCGATTGGCAAGAACGAAGAGATTTGCAATCGCTTGCCGTTAGTTATAGAAAAAATCCAGTAGCTGATCTGCGCAGTACGAGCTAAACCCGGCCTTGCAACAATTTCTAAAAACAGGCACTTTACAAAATCTGTTTTGAAAAATTAGTAATCCGTACTTGCCGCTACACCATCAAGAACTGCGCGAGTTCCTGAGAGACCAAGGCGAGTGGCTCCTGCAGCCACCAACTCGAGAGCAAACTCCGCTGTGCGAATCGCTCCACTTGCTTTGATGCCAAGTTTTCCAGCAACAGTTTCTTGCATAATCTGAATTGCCCGAATCTCAGCGCCACCTGCCGGATGAAAACCGGTAGATGTTTTTACAAAGTCAGCGCTTGCTCGCATCGCGCACAAACTTGCTTGATGAATCTGCTCGTCAGTTAACACTGCCGTTTCCAAAATAACTTTTAGCAAAGCATCAGGAATCATCATTCGGACCGCGGAAATATCTGCTTCGATTGCTGACCAATCATTCATAACCGCTCGGCCGATATCGATAACCATGTCGACTTCATCAGCACCTTGCTGCACCGCAAGCGTGGCTTCCATCGCTTTGATACTTGACTGATGTTTGCCACTTGGGAAACCGCAAACCGTCGCGACTTTAATTTGGTCTCCAACGGTTTGCTTGGCTAGTTCAACAAAAGTTGGTGAGATGCAAACTGAGTAAGTGCCAAGCTCAATAGCCTCATTGCAAATAGCCACAACATCTGCGTTGGTTGCTTCAGGCTTTAGCAGAGTGTGATCAACTAAATGTGCTAACTCAGAACGTTGCATCGGGCTCTCCTGTTAAAAGTGGTTCTGCGATTCGGGCTAGTTCCCCAAGCCAAGCATCAACTGAAGCCTGCGCTGCAGTCAAATCTTTTTGATTGCTCACAGCCTCAAGGTAGCACTTGATTTTTGGCTCGGTTCCGCTTGGTCGAATAATGACTCTGGACCAAACTACATCGCCATGTGGGGCTAACTCAATGAGCACACCATCGGTAGGTGGAAGGTCATCGCCAATCGCTAGGTCAACAAACTTTGCAATTGGGTAAGAACCAAATTCAGCAAGTGAATCTGAGCGTAATTTATCCATCACGGCTTTTACCCGAGACACATCAGCAATTCGTACTGAGACTTGCGCAGTTTCATGCAAGCCATACTCAAGTGCAATGTGGTCAAGTACAGACCAAACTGTCTTGCCTTGACCTAGTAGGTGGGCGAAAAGTTCTAAGAACATAACAGCTGCTGAGATGCCATCTTTATCTGAGACATTCTTTGGGTCAACACAATAACCAAGCGCCTCTTCGTAGCCAAAGACCAAATCTGGCACGCGTGAAACCCATTTGAAGCCGGTCAAAGTGTGTTGGTAATCAAGGCCAGCACCTTGGGCGACATCCTTGAGCAAAGTGCTGGAAACTATTGAATTGGCAAATGCGCCGGCTAATGGCGTGCCAGCCAGGCGACTTCGCTCAATCATCCACCAGCCCAGCAACACCCCAACTTGGTCGCCACGCAACATCGTCCACTGACCTGATCTAGTCGGTAGAGCAATCGCTAATCGATCTGCATCGGGATCGTTGGCCACAATCAAATTGGCATCGTTTTCTTGTGCGCAAGCAAAAGCTAAATCAAGAGCGCCCGCCTCTTCGGGATTAGGAAATGCAACTGTTGGAAAATCTGGATCTGGGTCGCGCTGGGCCACAACTACTTCCGGCACCCGAAAACCAGAGGCGTGCATTACTGCAGCAAAAGTTTGCCAGCCCACACCATGCATTGCAGTGTAAACACATTGCACAGATTCGATTTCGGTTCGCGAGACCGGACCGGTGGTTACCAAGTTTGCTGTGGCCGCAACATAGTCTTCAATTATTGATTCAGGAACAGTGCTGAGCTCATCACTTAACGTTAGTGAGCGCACGTCTATTACCTGTGCGATGCAATCTGCAATTTCCAGATCACTTGGCGGAACAATTTGCCGACCGTCGCCTAGATAAACTTTGTAACCATTATCGGATGCTGGATTATGACTTGCGGTCACCATAATGCCCGCACAAGCATTCAATTCTCTGATAGCGAATGCCAGTACTGGGGTAGGAACAACTGTGCCAAAAACGAGCGGTTTAAAACCAAGTCCCGCCAAAACCTGTGCGCTATCGCTAGCGAATACCGAACTGTTATGCCGTGCGTCGTAACCGATAACTACTGGGCTACCAGCTTTACCTTGCGCTAGTAAATATTCACCCAAGCCAGCAGCAGCCTTAAGCACAGTAACCCGGTTCATACGATTTGGGCCGGGTCCTAATTCACCGCGCAAACCTGCGGTACCGAATTGCAATGAGCCATTGAAACAATCGAATAACTGCGCTTGTGCTGCCGAATTGGTCTGTGACTGCACAAATAACTGCTGTAGTTTTTCCCGAGTAACTGGATCAGGATCTTGGATTAACCATGCCTGCACTTGCTGAGCTAGGTCTGTGTTTTCCATATCTCTAACTTAAGGGGTGTCAGCCGTGACCTCAGCCTTAACGTCATCCTTAACGTCATCCGAAATGGCCCGCGAGATGGTTTTGTGGGATTGTTTCGCCACCGCTACTAGCACTCCAACCACCAATAAAACAGAAGTGCCTGAGTGGCTCAGGATGGAACTAGAGGCAAACGAGAATATCAGAAGCATAAATACCACGCCTGAACCGAAAATTAATAACCGCGACTTTCCAGCAAGATCTGGGTGGCGCCACTCTTGCGGTAAATGCAGGGCCCAAAGCGCTGTTGCAATAGTGGCTGCGATGCCAAGAGCGATACCAGCAATTAAATCGGTAATCCAGTGCGTGTTTCGTAGCCAACTGCACACAACAGTTTCGATGCAAATAAAAATGGTAACCATTGTGATTGGCACTGCCCACTTGCGATGCATTGGCCTAGCAGAATAAGCGGCCATCACCATCAAAGTTGAGGCTGCGGCAACATTGGCAGCATGGCCGGAAGGAAAAGCGCCGAGTTGCCAAACATAATGCGCGTAACTCATAAGTGAGCCATCACCAGTGAACGAGGCATAGTTGAAGGCTGCCGGTGTCAGGTGCTCAGCATTGCGTGGAAATCCACGAGCAATAATCAGTTTGAAAAACCCGGTTACTGCGTTAGTAAAAATTAGTGCCGAGACTGTAACGATTACCGGCAACAAGTCTTTACGTCGATAAGAAATTATTGATCCCAAAATAATTGCAAACGGATACACATATCTACGCTGACCAGGCGTTTCGATCTGGACCAATAGGTGATCAAGCCACCCCTTGCTTTTATAGATTTCAGTAGTTAGAGAGACATCCCAATGATGAGTCCAACCAGTGACTACAAGAAGGAGCATCAGTAAAAATATGCCGAAAGAAATTAGGCCCGGTATGGCTAAAGATCTGCGCTCGTCGTCGGTTAGGTGCAGAAGGTTGCGGCGAGCCATACCCCTATTCTGTCGCACTAATCTGCAGTACTACTACTCACACCCACCTCAGTGCATCCGAATAAAGTGACCTAGCAAGGGCTCAGTAGGTCGCGATCAGGCAAGTT
>CANBWF010000099.1 GCA_947373075.1 Actinomycetota bacterium
TGGTCTTCTCGCGACGGCAACGCTTGCAGTCTGCTCCGGTATAACGAGCCATTAGTTTTTACTCTCCTACTATCGAAACGTTAGACGCGGCGACGCTTTGGCGGGCGACAACCGTTGTGAGGGACTGGGGTGGTGTCTTGGATCGTGCCGACTTCAAGGCCAGATGCCTGAAGTGAACGAATAGCGGTCTCGCGACCTGAGCCTGGACCCTTAACAAACACGTCTACTTTGCGCATGCCGTGTTCCATTGCGCGCTTAGCAGCTGCTTCAGCAGCCATTTGTGCAGCGAACGGGGTGCTCTTACGACTACCTTTGAAGCCAACCTGACCAGCAGATGACCAAGCAATTACCGCACCTGTTGGATCGGTAATTGAAACAATTGTGTTGTTGAACGTGCTCTTGATGTAGGCCTGGCCCACAGCAATGTTCTTTTTCTCTTTGCGGCGGATCTTCTTAGCGCCCGCTGCAGCAGCTTTCTTTGGAGGCATTGGTTCCTTTTCCTAATTCTCGGGGAAGCAGGTCGACTACTTAGTCGCCTTTTTCTTTCCAGCCACGGTCTTCTTAGGACCTTTGCGGGTACGGGCATTTGTGTGGGTGCGCTGTCCATGAACAGGCATTCCACGACGATGACGGATTCCTTGGTATGAGCCAATCTCCACTTTGCGACGAATGTCAGCTTGTACTTCACGTCGAAGGTCACCTTCGATTTTGAAGTTCGCTTCGATGTATTCGCGAAGTGGAACTAGTTGCTCATCAGTCAGATCCTTGACGCGCAAATCTGGGCTGATGCCGGTTGCCGCGAGGATTTCATCCGCGCGGGTAGGGCCAATGCCATAAATGTAAGTAAGTGCAATCTCTAGACGCTTTTCGCGTGGGAGATCAACACCAACAAGGCGTGCCATCAGGCGTTACTCATTTCTTTTCATGTCAAAGGTCTGGCACGATTCACCGGTTCTTGCCGCCTGACAAGATCTCTAGCCTTTGATCACCTAGAGGTGCCGTCCACCACAGTACGCACGCGTACTCGATGGGATCGGGTGAATCGTCTGTTGTGTACCTATTAACCCTGGCGCTGTTTGTGGCGTGGGTTCTCACAAATAACCATGACGACACCATGACGACGAATGACTTTACACTTATCGCACATTGGCTTTACTGAGGGATTAACCTTCACTGTTTCCGTCCTGCTTACTTGTACCGATACACAATTCGTCCACGAGTCAGATCATATGGAGATAGCTCCACAATCACTTTGTCGTCCGGAAGGATACGAATGTAGTGCATTCGCATCTTGCCTGAAATGTGTGCAAGTACTTTGTGACCATTTTCTAACTCGACTCGGAACATAGCGTTCGGAAGCGATTCAGTGATGGTGCCTTCGAGTTCGATGGCGCCGTCTTTTTTGGCCATAAAGGTTTTTGCACTCCTTGGACTTGACTTCGGAGTTTTCCGAGAGCCAAATAGAGACTTTACGGTAAAACCCCACTAAATAGGAAATCGGGATAAGAAAATTTCACTAAAACCAAGCAATACCGCCATTTTTTCCCGCTATGTGCAGGATAAAAGGCACCTAGCTAGGCTGGTCGTCGCGGTTCAATGAGAATTTTGACGCGAAGATAACCAAACGTGCTAGCGCTGCAATAAATACAACATCAAAAATAATCTGGGCGCTGACTAAGAGTCGTGCCAAATCTGAATTTGCTGAAATATCGCCATAACCAACTGTGCCAAATGTAACGATTGTGAAATAGAGCGCCGATGCATGAGTCAGCACGACATTAAAAGTTCGTGTGTCATGGTTAGAAATTTCCAAATACAAACTGGCATAGAAACAAATGAACAACACCAGAGAAATAACTAATGTTTCAGCTGCGCGCAGTTGTGGCACGTCAGCTTTAAGAATTCGTTTTATTAACAACCCAAGTACTACAGCAAAAGCACAGAGCCCTACTATCGTTCGGGTAATTGCTTGGCCGGTCCAAGACAAATGATCAAAAGGTAATGTGAAATAGATTGCAAAAATTGCAACGCTAAAACCCAAGCAAACAAATACTGTTTTCAGTAATTCATGACGCAATTCAGTGCGACTAAGCTCAGCAATTTTTCTTGGACTCATCTAATCTCCCTGTACCCTACTAAGACTCTAAAGCAACAACAGGGTTGCTTGCGGTAATTACCAGAGTGGATATTTATGCGCGAAGTTTGTTAAGCGCGAGTCATCGCGGGACTAGCAATCCCGTTTGCAGCGAAGTACTGTCCCCCGCCATCGAGGGCTGTTAGAACCCAAGGACCCTCTTGCGTAAGAGCGACCGTGTGCTCCCAATGACTTGCCCAAGAATGATCGTCGGTAACAACTGTCCAGTTGTCGTCCAACGTATGCACATGACGCTCACCAAGAGTAACCATCGGCTCGATTGCTAAAGCCATGCCAGCAATTAGTTCAGGACCACGTCCTGGCGCACCAAAGTTTGGCACTGATGGTTCCATATGCATCTTGCTACCGATGCCATGTCCAACGAACTCCTCAAGGATTCCGTATGGCCCGGCTGAGCGAACTATCTGTTCAACGCTGTGACTGATGTCGCTTAATCGATTACCAATCACTGCTTTAGCAAGGCCAGCCCAGAGCGCTGACTTGGTAACGGCACTAAGTTTTTTAACTTCGTCACTACACGTGCCAATTTCAATTGTGATTGCAGCATCGCCATGCCAACCTTGCACGATTGCCCCAAAATCAATGGAAAGTATGTCGCCGTCTTGCAAAACTCGATCGTTTGGAATTCCGTGCACAACTTCATCATTTACTGACGCACAGATTACGTCCGGATATCCGTAGTAACCCAAAAATGATGAATCAGCGCCAGCTTTTTTCAACTCTTCGCGGGCAATTCGATCCAAATCATTGGTGGTAACACCAGGTCCAGCTTCCACCTTTAATTTGGCCAGAGTTGTTGCAACAACGAGCCCTGCTTTGCGCATCAATTCAATTTGCTGCGGAGTCTTTATTTCGATTTTATTTTTTCGACCCAACATGGCCATTACGCATTCAAAACGGCGTGGATGCGTCCAGCGACTTCGTCGATCGATCCAAGACCATCAACTGAAACAAGAATGCCTCGGCTGGAATAAAGATCAATTAGCGGCGCAGTTTGCTCTTCATATACTTCCAGTCGTCGGCGAATAACTTCTTCGGTGTCATCTGCTCGGCCTTGTTTGTGGGCCCGATTTAGCAACCGTCCGACAACCTCGTCGGTATCGGCTGTTAGAACTAAAACTTTGTCCAGAGTCTCATCGCCAAGCATCTCGTCTAATTCAGCTACCTGAGCCACAGTGCGCGGGTAGCCATCTAATAAAAAGCCAGCCTGGGCATCTGCATGGGTCAAACGATCGCGAACCATGTCATTGGTAACTGAATCTGGGACATATTCACCAGCATCCATGTACTTCTTGGCTTCTAGCCCAAGCGCAGTGCCTTCGGATAAATTGGCACGAAACAAATCGCCAGTTGAAATATGTGCGATGCCAAAAAATTCAGCAATTTTTGTGGCTTGTGTGCCTTTACCTGCTCCGGGTGGGCCCATAATGAGCAAACGCATTACTTCAAGAAACCTTCATAATTGCGTTGCTGTAGCTGGCTTTCAATCTGCTTAACCGTGTCCAAACCAACACCGACCATGATTAGCAAACTTGTTCCACCGAAGATGAAGCGCTTACCAACACCAAGTACATCGAATGCGATGTATGGAATGGTTGCGATCAACGCAAGGTAAAGCGCGCCTGGCAAGGTAATGCGGTTTAGTACGTATGCAAGGTAATCCGAAGTTGGCTTTCCAGCTCGAATACCTGGAATAAACCCGCCGTACTGCTTCATGTCGTCTGCCACATCATCTGGATTGAATGTGATTGAGACATGGAAGTAAGCAAAGAAAACGATAAGCAGGAAGTTAGCGATCAAGTAGGCCTGACGTCCCGTTGCGAAGTAAGTCAAAACCCACTGTGCCCAAGCCGCCTGCGAACCGGTCAACTGAACAATCAGTGAAGGTAAGTACAGCAATGATGAAGCGAAGATAACTGGAATAACGCCAGCCATATTCACCTTGATCGGCAAGTAAGTTGAAGTCCCACCGTATGAGCGGCGACCAATCTGACGTTTCGCGTACTGCACCGGTATTCGTCGCTGAGCTTGCTCAACGAAGACCACTGCAGCGATCGTCACGAAACCAATAGCCAATGTGACCGCAAACTTGAAGGCGCCATCGATCTTAAAGAT
>CANBWF010000100.1 GCA_947373075.1 Actinomycetota bacterium
ATTCAAGTTGGTGGCGATGAAGGTCCAGGCGAGTTAATCTCTTGTCGTTTGCATGGCGAATTAGCTAAGCATGCAGGATCAGTTGCAATTCCCCTGCTACTTCCTGATACACCTGTTGTTGCTTGGTGGCCTGGCGATGCTCCAGATAATCCATCGGAAGATCCGATTGGCATGCATGCACAGCGCCGGATCACCGATACCAACACCAATGCGAATTACATTCAGGAACTTGGAATTCGCCTAGCCAACTATCAACCAGGTGATACTGACATCGCCTGGACGCGAACAACACCTTGGCGGTCAATGTTGGCTGCTGCCTTAGATCAGCCAGTTGGCAGAGTGCAAGAAGTAACTGTGCACTCAGAGCCACGGTTAGCAAGTTCTTTGTTGCTAGCTGGCTGGCTACGCAAACGGTTGCATGTACCAACCAAGATTGTGCACGACAAAGGCCCTGGCATCACAAAAGTTGTTCTAAAAACCACTCAGGGTGAAGTTTCGCTATCACGCCCTGATGGCCGCGTGGCCCAACTTTCTATCCCGAACGCACCTGAGTCCCCTGTTGCTCTGCCCCGACGCAACATGGCCGAACTGTTGGCTGAAGAGCTTCGGCGCCTAGATCCGGACGAGATTTACTATCAGGCGCTACGGGGCGTTGATGCTGTACTTCATCCTCCGGTTAAGGATGCGAAGTCAAAGGTTAAGACGGATGCTGCAGCATCTAAGCCCAAGAAGAGCGCCGCCACCTCAAAGAGCAAATCAGCAACTTCAGTGGCGAAGCCAAAGTCAACACCCGCGAAATCAAAATCTTCGACGGCAACTTCAAAGTCAACAGCTACAAATTCTAGGAAGAAGTCAAAGTAGTTATGGGCGACATTCAAGTTACATCACTGCCAACTCCTGATGAGGTTGTTGCAGCTGTGGTGTCTGACTTGGTCAGTGTGATTACAGAACGATCAGCCACCAACGCTGATGTGCACATCGCGCTAACTGGTGGAACAGTTGGCGTTGCAATCAACGCGGCGCTGCTATCAAATCCGGTTGTCCAGAATTGCCGCACGCTTCACCTTTGGTTCAGTGACGAACGTTATGTCCCGCGCGGCCATGAAGACCGCAATGACTTGAACTTGGAACCACTGTTGGCAAACTTTGTGGGAAGAGTTCATCATGTTGCTGGCCCTGAAACCAGCGAGAACGTGCAAGCGTCAGCTGCTTCGTATGCGCAGGAACTACATCTGGCTACGACCAGCCGTTTCTGTGCCGATAACACCTTGATGGATGTTTCAATCATTGGTCTTGGACCAGATGGCCACATTGCCTCGATCTTCCCGCATTCACAGACTCTCTACGCAACAGACGCCGTTGTGGCCGTTACCGACAGCCCTAAACCGCCACCAGTGCGAGTTTCATGGACTTACCCAACCATTAACGCCTCTCGTGAAGCTTGGATTGTGGCTTGCGGTGAAGCCAAGGCGCAGGCAGTTGCCAACATCCTGGCAGATGACCCAATAACCGAACAAATGATTGCCCAAACTCCAGCGTGCGGGGTCCATGGCAAGTATGAAACTCGCCTAATCACAGACTTTGCAGCTAACTAATTCGGCCTAGTTGAACCGGCCAATAGGACACTTGCTTTTCACTTAACCAGCGTTGGCTTGACCTAATTGCTTAACGATGTAGCTATTGATTGACTCTTGCCGTTCTGCCGCATCTAGTGCGACTTTCTTATGTAGTTCCGCCCCTAACCGCAGATTCAACTTTCCCGAAAATTTTCGTTCATCCCATGGCTTTGGAATCTCTTCACCTTCGGCCAGCATGTCGCGCAATACTTCTTCCACAACTGACGTCAGACCATCCAAGGCGGACTCCCTAGTCTGGGCAAACCAAGACAAAGATGGAAACTCGACAACAGTCGCGATGAATTCACTGTCATGTGCCGACCAGGCAATTCGATATGTGTAATGCTCTGCCTGCGAGGCATCAGCTTGTTTTTTCTTAGCCGCCATTTGTCTGTTCCAATCTTGAAATTGCCAAGAGCACCTGCCGCACTTGATACGCCTTGGCTTGCCCGCGATAATTCTGGATGTTCACGCGAGGATCTCCAGGCCAAGGTGTTCGAAACACCGCATGTGAACTTCCGCTGGTTCGAGCTTGACCGAAGTAAAACTCACAAACCTTCACCAAATCTTGGTACCTCACATCGCGAGAATTGTTCCGCATCGCTTGAACAATTTTGGGAACTTGAGGCATTTCGAAATGGTACTACTTATAGTACTACTCTAGCATTTAGATACCCACAAGTAATTTTCTGACTTTAATTGGATTCAACCCTGTCGGTTGAAGGTTCGAATCTGCAGCCTTCTGATCTATCGAAAGCTGTGTTGCTCCCAATTGGCTCGCTACAAACAAAAAGTGGCCCCAGGTTTCCCCAGGGCCACTTAAAGAATTTGTTAGTTGCCGCGAAGGCGAGCCATTGCCTCTACTAGAACTTCAAGACCGTCTTCTTCGTTGCGACGTTCTTCAACATAAGCCAAGTGAGTTTTGTAGGGTTCAGTCTTGATTTCCTGTGGTGGATTCTCTTTGTCCAGGCCAGCTGGCATGCCACACTTTGGGCAATCCCACTCGATTGGGAATTCAGCGTCGTGCGCAAAACTTGGTGAAGTTTCGTGGCCCTGTGCGCAGAAGTACGAGATTAGGATGCGAGGCGCGGCATCACCGCGTTCAGCTTCACCCATTGGGCCTGCGCCCACCCGGCTTCCACGAATTGCACTACCACTTGGCATAAAGCACTATCCCTTTCGGATTAAAGAAGTTGGTTAACGAATTACTTGAGCAACAAACCCAGAGCAACGATTGCAGCAACCCAGATGAGGGCAAGTGCAATTGTGATTCGGTCAAGATTGCGTTCGGCTACTGAAGACCCACCGAGTGAGCTGCTCATGCCACCACCAAAAAGGTCGGAAAGTCCGCCACCTTTACCTTTGTGCAAAAGAATTAGCACGATTAGTAAGAAACTGGTGATTGCTAAAACAATCTGTAATGCCGCGATCATTCTTATCTCCTGAACTGCCCTAGCCTGGGCAACTTCTTTATTTTACCTGACTTTATGACAAATCAAGCATTTACCGTAATTAACCGTGTAGTCGGTAGCGGCAAACTGCCACAAACTCATCAGGATCAAGGGATGCGCCACCAACAAGGCCACCATCAACATCTGGCTGAGCCATGATTGAGGCCACATTGTCCGACTTCATTGAGCCGCCATACAACACGCGCACAGCATCTGCTGTTGGAGCGTCGTAAAGTTCCGCAACGCGGGTGCGGATTGCACCACACACCTCTTGCGCATCTTCTGGAGTTGCAACTTCGCCGGTACCGATTGCCCAAACTGGTTCATAAGCAATAACCAGGCCAGCAACCTGCTCAGCAGTTAAGCCTGCAAGTGCGCCATCAACCTGCGCGAGAGTGTATGAAACCTGATCGCCAGCCTTACGAATATCTAGACCTTCGCCAACACAAACAATAGGAGTAACTTCATTACGAAGCGCAGCCTTAGTCTTTGCGTTAACGATTTCGTCTGATTCAGCGTGGTATTGACGACGCTCTGAGTGTCCAACAATTACGAATGAACAACCAAGCTTTGCCAACATCACACCGCTGATGTCACCTGTGTAGGCACCTTTGTCATGCTGTGACAAATCCTGAGCGCCGTACTTGATGCCGTACTTGTCGGCTTCGATCAGAGTTTGCACTGAACGCAAATCGGTGAACGGAGCACAAACAGCAACATCAAGGTTTGCGTAGTCTTCGTCGTTGAGCATGTAGGCAAGTTTTTGCACAAGAGCAATAGCTTCTAGATGATTAACATTCATCTTCCAGTTGCCAGCCATCAATGGCGTACGTGACATTTAGTTCTCCTCTAGAACAGCGATACCCGGAAGGTTTTTGCCTTCAAGGAATTCAAGGCTTGCGCCACCGCCAGTTGAAATGTGGCTAAATCCAGCTTCGTCGATACCAAGCAAGCGCACCGCAGCAGCACTGTCGCCACCGCCAACAACTGTCATGCCATCAACTTTGGTGATTGCTTCAGCAATTGCGCGAGTACCAGCAGCGAATGCTGGCATTTCGAATACGCCAAGCGGACCATTCCAAACAACGGTTTTTGCATCAGCGAGTTTGCTGGTGAAAAGTTCGCGGGTTGCAGGACCATTGTCCAAACCTTCCCACTCGTCTGGAATTGAATCTGA
>CANBWF010000101.1 GCA_947373075.1 Actinomycetota bacterium
GCCTGAATTTCGATGTCACTACCCTGACCGCCACCCTCGGTGTACGGCTGATGAATTAGCACACGAGCATGTGGCAAAGCAAAACGCTTGCCAGCAGTTCCGGCAGCAAGAATTACAGCTGCAGCTGATGCGGCTTGACCCAAACAAACGGTCTGGACATCACACTTAACAAACTGCATGGTGTCGTAGATCGCTGTCATGGCGGTGTACGAACCACCAGGTGAATTGATGTAAATCTGGATATCGCGCTCTGGATCAAGTGACTCAAGTACTAGCAACTGCGCCATAACGTCGTCAGCTGAAGCATCGTCAATCTGAACGCCCAAGAAGATGATGCGCTCTTCGAACAACTTGTTGTATGGGTTGTATTCGCGAATGCCCTGCGGAGTGCGCTCGATGTAACTAGGCAACACATAACGAGCCTGTGGCGCGTAGTCAGCTGGTGAAAGTTTCTTAGTCATTGTTACGCCCCTGTTCCACCCTCGCCAATCACGTCGCGTGCACTGCGCACAACATGATCAACAAATCCGTATTCTTTAGCTTCTTCAGCAGTAAACCAACGGTCACGATCTGAGTCGTTCTTGATGGTTTCTTGAGTCTGGCCAGTGTGCTCAGCAATGAGTTCGGCCATTTTGGTCTTGGTGTAAAGCATCTGCTCAGCCTGAATCTTGATATCTGACGCAGTACCACCGATGCCGCCTGAAGGCTGATGCATCATGATGCGCGCATGTGGCAACGAGTAACGCTTGCCCTGTGCGCCAGCGCACAACAAGAACTGACCCATCGAAGCTGCCAAGCCCATAGCAACAGTTGCTACATCGTTCTTAACAAACTGCATGGTGTCGTAAATGGCCATACCGGCGCTAACCGAGCCACCAGGTGAATTGATGTAAAGGAAAATGTCGCGTTCCGGATCGTCAGCAGAAAGTAAAAGCATCTGGGCACAAATGGCATTAGCCATTGAATCCTCAACCTGAGAACCTAGAAAAATGATGCGCTCACGCAGTAACCGCTGGTAGACCGAATCGTCAAAACCTGCAGCACCCGGCGATGGGGTGCGTGATTCCGGGAGGATTAAACCCGGCACCTCAATTCCACTCACAATGACTCCTTCGAAGGCACAAATGCCTGTTGTAGTTAGACACTACCCTGCACATGCGTCATTAGTCCGAGCGACATAGTTATGTTCGCTGACAGCGTGGGAAAGAAAAAGGCGGTAGCCCCAAAACCTATCGGGGCAAGACCGACTATTCGTCAGCTTCGAAATTCTCGGTATCTGAGTCTTCGTCAAAAGCCGCATCGAAATCAACTGCCGGCTGTGGTCCACGCAATACAGATTCCAAATCAATTACACGGCCAGACTTATCGACAACTTGAACCTGCTCAAGAACAAAAGACAAAGCCTTAGTGCGACGAACTTCAGCCACAGCCGCATTGATTTGGCCAGCCTTAACTAATTCGTCGGCAAACTGATCCGGCGCCATCTGGTAACGCTGAGCCTCGCTGATTAACCACTGAGTCATTTCGGCATCGTTAACCTGCAAATCTTCAGATTCAGCAATCTTGTCCAAAACCATGCGGCTCTTGATGCCAGTACGAGCCTGAGACTCAAACTCTTCACGATGAGCATCATCGCCATGGCCATCTTGGAAATGTGACGAAATCTCATCAGCCACAGCGCCACTAGGAACTTCAACCTTGATAGCTTCCATCAACGCATCATGAGTTAAATCACGAGCCTGGTAAGCCTGCTCAAGCAAACGCATACGACCCAGACGATCACGTAAATCAGAACGCAACTCTTCAATTGTGTCGAACTCGCTAGCAAGCTGAGCAAAAACATCATCAGCCTTTGGTAACTCGCGCTCACGAACCTGGCGCACACTCACCTCGACAACAACCGACTTCTCGGCCCACTCGCCATTAGTCGGCGTAAACACAAAATTACGAACCTCATCCGCAGAAGCGCCGCGAACCGCATCGTCAAAACCTGCAACCATGCCGTCAGAACCAAGTTCGTAACTCAAACCCTGAGCACTCAAATCTGGAACTTCAACATCGTTATGACTTCCACGTAAATCAACAACCACAATGTCGCCATCAGATGCCGCACGCTCAACAGTCTTCAACGAGCCAAAACGAGCACGCAATTCATCCAACTGCTCTTCAACATGCGCATCAGTCACATCTGGATCTTCAACAACAACCTTCAACTCACCAAAAACAGGCAAATCAAAATCAGGACGAATATCAAACTCAGCAGTGAAACTCAAACCAACAGTTTCATCCAAAGCCGTCACATCAACATCAGGACGACTCATCTGAACAAAATTGTTCTCAACAATTACCTCAGACAAACTAGACGGAATCGCATCATTAACTGCCTCATCGAGAGCAGCACCCTTACCGAAACGCTGATCAATAATGCGCGCAGGAATGTGACCCTTACGGAAACCCGGAATGCTTACCTGAGAAGCAATGCGCTGATAAGCAGCATCCAAACTTGGCTTCAACTCAGAAAACTCAAGATCAATCGAAACCTTGACACGCGTTGCTGAAAGATTCTCTACTGCGCTTTTCACAGCTCTCCTAATAATCCGGCTCTAGAAACCGCTGGGCGCGGTATGAAATGGTCACGGACCTAGAAACTAGATCCGTGACCACCAGAGTCGGGGCGGAGAGACTCGAACTCTCGGTCTCCTGCTCCCAAAGCAGGCGCGCTAGCCACTACGCTACGCCCCGATTACCTACAGAAGTCTAATGCAAAAAATACGATAGGCTAAACCGCGGTCAGAAATACAGTAGTACTCAAATGTATTACAGTTAAATCTGACTCCCGCGGGTGTAGCTCAATGGTAGAGCCCCAGCCTTCCAAGCTGGCCATGCCGGTTCGATCCCGGTCACCCGCTCGCTACGCTCCCGGCTGCCCGGGATCGAACCAAAGGTTCGGCAGTATCTATCGTTTCGTTCCTTCCGTCACGAAACGTTGGTCACCCGCTCTCAATTTTTCACTGCGTTACAAATTGAGAGCCCGCACCACATCTATTGGTTTGGCTCCCTTCGTCGCCAAACTTAAACAACCTTCGGGCGCTGTCCTGGCTTCCCGGGATCGAACCAAAGGTTCGGCGGGGTTACTGATTTTCGAAAGTGTGAATCTGATTGATGCGGCGAACGTGGCGCTCGTCGTTTGTAAATGGTGTTTTTAGAAATGCGTCAATGATGGCGAAAGCATCTTCCTGGGAATGTTGACGCGCACCGATGCTGCAAATGTTTGCATTGTTATGTTCGCGAGCCAATTGCGCGGTAGCGATACTCCAACAAAGGGCAGCGCGAATTCCATTTACTTTGTTGGCAGCAATCTGTTCGCCATTGCCAGAGCCACCGAAAACAATTCCGAGAGAATCTGGCTCAGCAGCAACACCCTGCGCTGCGGAAATACAAAAACCTGGGTAATCATCTTGTGCGTCGTATTCATATGCGCCATGATCAACAACTTCGTAACCGAGTTCAACTAGATGCGCAGTTAGGGCATCTTTAAACTCGAGGCCCGCATGATCTGTGGCTAAGTGAATTCGCATAGGACTATCTTGGCAGTTATTCGCTCAGTTTCAGCAACTGACCTAGTCGAATACCGGGCCGCGAGTTCTCGTGCGTTTCAACTCGAAGAAACCATCAGTGCCGGCAACTAGTACAACACCATCCCACAACTTGCCTGCAGCTTCGCCGCGTGGAATCGGCGATACAACTGGTCCGAAGAATGCAACGTCGCCAACATGGATAACTGGAGTGCCCACATCCATGCCAACTGGGTCCATACCTGCGTGATGGCTGGTCTTTAGCGCCTCATCAAAATCGGTAACGTCAGCAGCCTGTGCCAAATCTGCATCTAGTCCACATTCCGCAATTGCCTCTGCGATTACTTCTACATGCTCCTTGCCACGGCCATCGTTATGAAAACGGGTGCCCATTGCGGTGTATAGAGGTAGAACAACTTCGTCTCCGTATCGAGCCTGTGCTGCGATTACTACTCGCACTGGACCCCAAGCCTTTTTCATCAATTCGATGTACTTTTCAGGCAATTCACGCCCTTCATTTAGCACTGATAACGACATCACGTGCCAAGAGGTTTTAACCGGGCGAACCTGCTCAACTTCAAGCATCCAACGGGAGGCAATCCAGGCCCAAGGGCAAATAGGGTCAAACCAAAAATCTGCGCGTTCTACTGATTCA
>CANBWF010000102.1 GCA_947373075.1 Actinomycetota bacterium
CGGAAGCACCCCGATCGACTTTGCATACTCAGTGCACACAGAAGTGGGTAACCGCTGTGTTGGCGCACGTATAAATGGAAAATTGGCGCCTTTAGACACAGCATTAGCAAACGGTGACACAGTTGAGGTCATCACCAATAAGAGCGACAGTGCTGGTCCGAGTCGCGATTGGTTGAATGTTGCTGTCAGCGCTCGAGCTAAGTCCAAAATCAAGGCTTGGTTCAGCAAAGAGCGTCGGGAAGAGGCAATTGAATCAGGTAAGGACCAAATTGTCCGGGCCATGAAGAAACAAGGCGTACCGCTGCGGTTACTAACCAACAGCATGTTGTCTTCACTTGCTGTAGATGGACACTACACAGATGTGAGCGCGCTCTATGCGGCAGTCGGCGAAGGTCACCTAGGTGCGCAAACCGTAGTAACCCGGTTATTACATGCTCATGGGGGAGAAGAAGGTTTAGTTGAGGATGCTTCTGAACTCATAACTCCTGGTAACACAGGCTCTCGACGCATTTCAAAATCCGAACCTGGCGTAACTGTTATTGGTGCAAGCGATACCTGGGTAAAGCTGGCCCGCTGCTGCACCCCAGTTCCTGGTGACGACGTTTTTGGTTTCGTTACTCGTGGTTCTGGGATTAGCGTGCACAGAACAGACTGCATCAATGCGGAATCTTTGCGTGAGCAGTCAGAGAGAGTAGTTGAAGTTAAGTGGACTCCAGGTAAGGGCAGCGTCTACTTGGTGAACATTCAGGTTGAAGCTCTCGACAGAGCTCGATTACTTTCAGATGTAACCAAAACACTCTCAGATCAGCATGTCAACATTTTGAATGCCTCTGTTACAACTAACCGCGACCGCGTCGCCATAAGTCGCTTCACTTTTGAGATGGCAGACCCATCGCACTTAAATCAAATTTTGCGCGCTGTTCGAGGAATCGACGGAGTGTACGACGTTTACCGAGTTTGATAAAGCCAATTCAGACAGTTAGCTAATTAGCCAAGTTGTGCTGCGCCAGCGCGAGCTGCGTCTAGTAGTGCAGCAGTCTGTTCGCGTTGTGATATTAACTTGGCGATTTCACCCGTTTTACCGGCGTCAGTCGCTGCAGCAATTTGCTTGTCTAACTTCTCTAGTGAAGTTTCGAAAGACAAGACTAAACCGTTAGCTCGCTGTACAACCTCAGGATTAGTGTTATGCCACTTTTCATCCTGCAACTTGCGCAACGCGGATTCAACTGCCTTGAGGCGTCGTTCAATCTTTTCCTTGGCATCCCTTGGGACATGACCAATCTTTTCCCATTGTTCTTGAATGTCGCGAAGCGCTTTCTTTGTTGCTTCTACATCTGTGATTGGGAGTAAAGCCTCTGCCTTTTCAAGCAGTGCAGTTTTAGCTACTAAATTGCCAGCAAATTCTTCATCGCGGACTGATTCTGAGGCAGCCTTGGCCGCGAAGAAACGATCCTGTAGAGATTTGAACTCAATCCAAAGCTTGTCTTCCTTGGCTTTGGCTGCGCGTGGCAATTCTTTCCATTCGCTCATCAAACGCTTGAAAGCATTGGCTGTGGTAGCCCATTCAGTGCTATCAGCGATTTCTTGCGCTTTTTTGATTACCGCTTGTTTACCAGCAACAGCCTCTGTGCGTACAGTGTTTAATTCTTCGAAATGAACCTTGCGTGCCTTATCGAAAGTGGAACGAGCCTTGCGGAATCTAGCCCAGAGCTCTTGCTCAGCTGCCTTATCGGCGTGCGGAAGTGCTTTCCATTCTTCAAGCAGTTCTTTGAATTTCTCTGTGGTTACTTTCCAGGCATTTGAGGTAGCTAGCTTTTCAGCGGTTTCGACAACTGCTGTGCGCTTAGCAAGTCCTTGCGCTTTGAGTTCCGCCTTTCGTGCTGCATTTGCAACTTTGCGTGCCTCTAGCGCAGTTTCGATCTGAGTCTTTGCGATGGCTAGGTTCTTCAAATCACCAATTAGGTTAGGTGAGTCAATAGCACTCTGAATTCGATCGGTAACCGCAGTAATGCCGTCGATAGAACCCTTACCATCCTGAAGCCGAGCAACAGTTAGCTCGACATCGGTTAGTAAATCGGTGTAACGCTTCGTGAAGAACGCGAAAGCTTCTTCAGCTGTTCCATCTGGGAATGAGCCAATTTTGATTGGGCCATTTTCGGAGTTGATAAATGCGTTCTTTTCGCCATCTACATATCCGAATTCATTTGCTGTGGTCATGCCAATACCTTATCTCTAATGGAAGCTTCTGCTACGCGCTCTACTGAGCCTGGGCTCGTTCGATAACAACGTTTGCATTCGGTTTTCCGTCTGTTCCGCCACCTTGCACTCCAGCTGCTGCAATTCGATCGACAACATCTAGGCCAGAAGTAACGTGTCCCCAAATTGAGTAGTTAGGCGGCAGTGGGCTCTTGTTATAAACAATAAAGAACTGGCTACCGTTGGTACCAGGACCGCCGTTAGCCATTGCAATCGTGCCACGGTTGTAGTTGTAAGTACTTGCACCGTTAGCATTTGGCAAGTTTTCGTCAGCAAACTTAAAGCCTGGGCTGCCGGTACCAGTGCCCGTCGGGTCGCCACACTGCAGAACATAAAAACCACTGGTGGTGAGGCGATGGCACGCAGTCATGTCGAAATAGCCGTCTTTAGCTAGGTGTGTCATCACGTTACTCGTTTGAGGTGCCTTTTGATCTAGAGCGAGGGCAATTCGGCCGCAGTTCGTGTTGAGAATTAGGTTCTTTGCTGGAGTTCCAGTTAATGGTGCGCTCTGATACTGCTTCGCCGCTGTCTTTAACGGACCAGTGGACTTACAGCCTGCCGCAGTGTTGGCATTTGAACTAGCGCTCTGCGAAGGTTTGGAAACAGTCGTGCTGGCTGGTTTATTGGCAATTGCATACGCCGCAATTCCGATAACCACTATGCCGGCAAGGATGCTGCGATTGATTATGCTTTGACGCTGCGCTCTAGCAGCTCGACGGACTTGTTGACGTTCCCATTTAGCTCGGGCTAATTCTTTATCGCGTTTTGTTGACATGGTTCATTATTCTATGCCTAAACGGCCGAGTCTAAATAGCGATAACCTTAACTAATCTTGAATTTTTTGGACGGTGATTTTTATGCTTATTGAGAGTTTTCCAGCGGGAATTTGGCAGACCAATTGTTATGTTGTGGCAACACAGAGCAATACCGAGTGCATAATCATTGATCCTGGCTTTAATTGCACTGACCAAGTTGCGGAAATAGTGCAGAAATTCAACCTGAAACCAGTAGCCACCTTGCTGACTCACGGACATTTAGATCACATGTGGTCTGTTGTGCCAGTTGCCAAAGGGTACGGCATCCCCGCTTACATCCATTCTTCCGATAAGCATCTACTTGCTGATCCGTTGGCGGGAATTTCGTCCGAGACAGTGGCGATGCTTTCCGAAGCGTTGATAGGGATTAACTTCGTTGAACCTTCTGATGTTATTGAATTCGACACCCGGACCAAGATTTCGATTGCCGGGATTGAGATTGACCTGGTTCCGGCGCCAGGGCACACATCAGGATCAACGATTTTTCAGCTTGGTAATGATGAGCATACGGTTTTCACTGGTGATGTACTTTTTGCGGGAGCAATTGGAAGAACAGACTTGCCAGGTGGTTCCGCTGAGCAAATGAACGAGACTTTGAAGTCAATAATTTTGCCTCTTTCAGATGAATCAAGAGTGCTACCGGGTCACGGACCTGAGTCAACCATGGAAATAGAACGCGTCAATAACCCCTTTCTGCGCAAAATTGCACAAGGATTATCAGCAGTATGAGTGATCTATTTAAAGCGCCAAAGGGCACTTACGATGTTGTTGCGCCGTTTTCCACCACATGGCTGCAGGTGAAGGAAGCATTGTCTCGACCTGCGATCTTGTCGGGCTGCGATTACATTGAAACTCCAATTTTTGAAGATACCGCTTTATTTGTTCGTGGAGTGGGCCAGAGCACTGACGTTGTTAGTAAAGAGATGTACACATTTGAAGATCGCGGCGGACGTAGCTTGTCATTGCGACCGGAAGGAACTGCTGGCGTTTTGCGAGCGATGTTGGAAAATCGCCTCGACAAAGGGCCGCTGCCAGCAAAAGTTTGGTACGCAGGTCCGAACTTTAGATATGAACAGCCACAATCGGGTCGATACCGCCAACAC
>CANBWF010000103.1 GCA_947373075.1 Actinomycetota bacterium
ATTTCAACAGGTGCAATCTTGCACGCAGCACTGGGCATGGCTGACAAAGCCGTAAAAGCAGGTGAAAAGGCTGACATCGCATTCATCGTTTGTGACGGTGGCTGGAAGTACCTATCTACTGGCGCCTACGAAGGCACAATTGATCAAGCTGAAGATGCGCTTGATGGACAACTCTGGGCTTAGCCAGTTATAACGACTTCTTCTTCAGTTATTTCGCCGTCAACAATGCGGAACGACCGAAATTCATACGGACCGTCTTCGTTACCAGTTTCGCGCGTAGAAACTAAAACGTAATGCGCAAACGGCTCAGAGGCGTAACTGACATCAGTTCGAGATGGATATGCCTCGGTTGCCGTATGCGAGTGGTAAATCACAACAGGATCTTCATCATTCGCATCTAGTTCGCGATAGAGCTTTAGAAGGTCGGTTGAATCAAACTCATAAAATGTTGGCGATCTGGCGGCGTTAATCATTGGGATAAACCGTTGCGGATTATCACTGCCAGCTGGGCCCGCTATAACTCCACAAGCCTCGTCTGGGTGATCTTTTCGGGCATGAGAAACAACGGAATCAACCAATTTTTGGCTAATTTGCAGCATTATTGGCCCTCATTTCGCGTAATTTCTCTCTGTTATTTGTGCGTTTGTGAATTACTTTACCGCGTGTCGTGTTGCGGGGTGCTCATACCTACGCAATTCTGGAGCATACAAGACAGGGAAACCTGTCCAACAACTACAAAGGAGTAGCGACATATGAACGGAATGTTTGATGTCACGACACTAAGTGCTGACCAGTTCAACGCTGTGTACAACATTTTGTCATTCGGCTTTGCAAGCATGCTAGCCACGACAATCTACCTATACATCAGCCAGGCACGCGTATTAGCGAAATACCGTCAGGCAATCGTAATCTCAGGAACTGTAACCCTTATTGCGCTCTACCACTACTGGAGAATCTTCGATTCATTCGTAGCGGCACACGCAACTGCAGGAAGTTCATTCAACGAGGCATACCGCTACGTTGACTGGTTACTAACTGTTCCACTATTGCTTTTGGAAACAATCGCAGTATTGAACCTTCCAGCTGGCGAGCGCAAGTCACTTGTTAGCCGCCTAGTTCCAGCTTCTGCAGCAATGATCATCTTGGGTTACCCAGGTGAAATTGCTGCTGACAACGGTCCAAAGATGATGTGGGGTGCGCTTTCAACACTGCCATTCCTATACATCCTTTACATCTTGTTCGTAGAGCTAACCAAGTCACTAGAAACACAGCCAGCAGAAGTTTCTGCAACTGTGAAGCGTCTTCGCTTGCTTCTAATTGCTACTTGGGGTGTTTACCCAATCTCTTACCTACTTCCAGTCATCATGGGTGACTCAGCAGGTGGCGCTAGCGCATTCGTTGGCCGCCAGGTTGGTTACACCGTTGCGGATGTTTTGGCTAAGTGTCTATTTGGTCTAACCATCTACAAGATTGCCCGTCTAAAGAGCGCTGCAGATGATTCTGCATACGCTGCCGCAGAAGGCATGCACTAAATAATTAAATAAAAATAGCCCTCGAGGAAACTCGGGGGCTATTTTTATTGTGCGATTACATCTATGAGTGAACCCTGTAGTCCTGTGAGCCAGTCATAGATCCCAAAAATTGGTGTTAGTGATTCATCACTTAGTTGCACTTCAGTCTCATTATCTAGACCGATGCGGGTGCCAAGAGCCAACCGTAAATCGTTTAGCGTGAGTAGCCAGGCATTCAAGTTACCTGGATCTATCGCATGCTCACCTGGAAATATCGCAAGGTCATCTCGGACAACATGTCCGTTAGTAATTTTTTGCTTTTGTAGATCCGGCTGGGTAAAGCGCCGAAAATCTGCCGAATTAGCCTCATCGTCTGGATAAGCGTCAGGAAATAGTCGAGCCAATACTGGGTCATCTGAAATCACAGTTGGACCATCAAGACCAACCAATTGGGCTAGTGGGTCTATCTGCTCCTGCTGCTCGGGATCGTGTAGGAGTTCCAATATCTGACCGATAAGGCTGTTCAGAAGCTCAACTTCGATCTCTTCCAAATCAAGTACGACTTCTACGCCGGAACGACTAAACATCGCCATCCTTTGCCATAGTTGCCCAAAGGCCATACGCATGCATAGCTGAGACGTCCCGTTCCATTTCTTCACGACCGCCAGCACTAACTACAGCCCGACCAGCATTGTGGACTTGAAGCATTAGCATTTCAGATTTGGTTTTGTCGTAGCCAAAATAAGTTTGAAAAACATAAGTTACATAAGACATCAGGTTTATTGGATCATTCCAAACCACTGTAATCCAGGGGTTATCGATCTTTGTTTGCGATTCTGCGAGTTCAGCTGGTGCAACGGTCACTCAACTATTGTGGCATCTCTAGTGACAGTTGTGCCCCACAATCTCAAAGACTGCGGGGCACAACTTACGGTTACGTTATTAAACGAAGGTTTAGTGCTTTGCTGCTGAACGAACCTGGAATGCACCAACGATTTCCATGGTTCCAAGGATGATTAGGAACCAAGACATAACGGTGATCCAGGTTGCTGCGCCAGCGAATGGATGATTGATCATGTAAAGACCTGCACCCATGCCAACAAAGCCCATGAAGATTGTCCAGCCACGGCCAGACTGACCCTTGCCACCGAATCCCGCAACTAGATCAACGATGCCACGGAACAAGAATACGATGCCAATGTAAAGGCTAAGCAACGCAAACTTTTCTGCAATTGATGCGTGAAGGAATAGCGAACCTAAGTAAAGGCTGATTCCACCGCTAATAACGAGTAGCACACGACTACCGCCATCAACATGTGAACCAAGCCCACGAATGATTGAAGTGATGCCAGAAACGATTAACCAAACACCAAATAGCACAGCGATTGTTGCATACGCGCTAACTGGGTGGTTTAGTGCCGCGATACCAACACCGATTGTTAATACACCTAGAAGTAGAACTAGCAACCAGCTTTTGCCAATTGAATCTACTGTGTCGGTTAATGGATCACTTGTTTGAACATCTGAAGACATATCTTCTCCTGTTAATCAAAGACAGTTGGGGGATCAACTGCCACAAACGATTATTCCGAAGATTGTCCATCATTTGTGGGAAGTGACTCAAAAATTGCCTTACATTCGGTGCAAATAGGGAACTTTTGGGGGTCGCGTGTCGGAGTCCAAACCTTGCCACAAAGCGCAATAACAGGCGCTCCCGTAACGGCGCTCTCAACGATTTTTTCCTTACGAACATAGTGCGAAAATCTGTCATGATCGCCAGCATCGGTTTGCTGCTCGGTACGCTCGTCTAAAAGTGTGTTGGTATCACCAATGAATTCAGTCACAAGTTCATTAAACCATGTAGATGTAGCCACCAGATTCAACGACCTGAATCTGGGTTAGGGGTGATGGTGCCGGCCCAGCTATTACTTGGCCCGTTAGCCCAGCAAAACCAGCGCCATGACATGGGCATTGGAAGGTATCGCTTCCTGAATCAAACCCGACAATGCAACCCTGATGCGTGCAAATAGCGCTGTAGGCAAGGTATTTACCGCTAGCGGGCTGCAACAAGAAAGCGGGGCTTCCCTGTCGGTCTGTGAACTGAAATGACGAACCAACCGAGATAGCCGAAGCACTAGCAATCTTCACGCCACCGCTAGGCGCGCCACTAGTCGGTTTGGCACTGCTGGAATGGGTTGGCGTGGCAACGGGTGCTGGAGTGGCTTTAGAAAACATTCGCCCTATGCCACCTGCTAGCAAACCGACTCCTGCAAGCACGCCAGCAGCAGCTCCAGTGCGCACTAAAGTTCTGCGATCAATTTCCTGCTGCAACGGCTGATTGTTCGGTGCGCCCCCGGGAGCTTTGAGTTGCTGTTCAACAAGGCTGCGAATTCGAGCACCCACCGATAGGTAGCCGCCATCGCCAGCAATTATCAGAGGAGTAACCGCTGCCATGAACACAATGTCAGGACCGAAAAAGTAGGGCGAAGTGCTCCAGCTAACTGTTAGCCAAAATGAAGCAGACAAGATGAATGCGAAAAGTGCAGCCAAGCGAGTCCAGATACCAAAAAGAATGCCAATACCGACAAATAACTCACCAAAAGCAATCGAGAGACCAGC
>CANBWF010000104.1 GCA_947373075.1 Actinomycetota bacterium
CACCAAATGGGCGGCATCGACGCTGAGCAAATGGAGAAGGTGTTAGGCACTCCGGAAGACTTTGAAGTTGCGATCGCTATAGCCATTGGTAAGCGCGATGAGCCAGAGAAATTGAAAGGCCCTGCGCTTGAGCGCGAGTTAGCCCCAAGAACCCGACTTGAACTTTCCGAAATCGTTCTGCACGGCCAGCCGTAAGAATTAGCGACCTATTCGGTCTGTAATTTGCACGCCCGAGAGGGGTTGAACCGTCAAGCGACAGGATTCAAAAGTCGGTTGACGGTTCTCTTGTTTGAAGAATAAGTGGATGTTTCCAACGTATTCTGCAAATTCTGGTTATCTAGTTACCTTGATGGAACTCATGGTCAATACAGTTCCAGCCACCGTGTGGGAGTTCACAACGAACCCTTGAGACGCATAAACCTTCTTAGTTGCCCAAGGAAGTTTTATTGTCGAACTGTTGGTGGAATCTACATAGGCATTTCCGCTTTTGTTCGATGCACTCAGCGAGTAGTAGGCCTTGTTCTTGTTTGCGGCCACTCTTTTGCATTGATTATTTGCCGATGAACACCACGTTAGCGCCAACTTGACGGGACTCTTTGCGGATGGCAGTTTGACTTTGCCAGTTAGTTTGCTGGCCTTCACGGTCGTACTCTTGGCAATAGTTGAGGATGCATTCCATTCAACATCCGCGCTGGAACTGACAACATTAGATGGCAATTTCACAGTCTTGCCGTTGTGACGCATTTGAAAGATGGTACTCAAGCCCGTAACTCCAGGTGTAGAAACGTTAACTTCAATAGGTGCGTCTAACGCTCCTTCCATGTATTCCACAGGGTCAGAGTTTTCAATTGGTATCATGTGCTGAACGGTAATTGTCGGAACAATTTTTACTGCGCCAAAGCGGCCGGCTTGAGCTGCTGCGGAATTAAAGGTTGCTGATTGGGAGACGATTGTCACAGAGACTCTGGTGTCACCTGCAGCTTTGGTGTAATGAAAGTTTCTTGCTCCCATAAAGTCTCTTATGTCCAAAGCATGCCCATTGACTGCAACTGCAGTTAACATGGCAAATGACAAATCAATTTTCGCACCGCTGGAAATCTTCTTTGCGGTCAGTGCAAATGTCGCAATATCGTGGGCGGGAATTGTGCTGACGTCGTATTTGTACGTGGCTTTCACGCCGCTAAATTGAAAAGCTGCTGAATCGGTGAGAATGCCTTTAGAAATGTTGCGATCAACAGTCCAAAAATAATCGAATTTTCCTGGGATGACAGATGTGCTTGCATTGGCATTTGCCATCAGGGTGGTGCTAGCTAGAACCGTTGCTGCAGCGAGTGCAATTGCGCGAATTGAGCGTGACAGATGCATTAATCCTCCTGAAGGCGTGCTATTAATTCTGATAGTAGTAGATGTAGGCGCGCCAAACGCCAATACTGGGCTAACAGGGTGGTCAGTAATTAGAGATAAAAGAGATTCTGTCAAAACTGTGACAGCACAGAAAAGTTCCTTTTTGCACGCCCGAGAGGGGTCGAACCTCCAACCGACAGGGTAGAAACCTGTTGCTCTATCCATTGAGCTACGGGCGCATGGTTTTTCTGAGATAAGTCTAACGATTTCACCAGACTTCACTTAATGGCGTCCAGAGCGCAAAGTTATCCCCAGATGCCGCCTGGCTGCTGACATTTCTTCCAAACGGTTTCAAGATGATTTCACCTTATTTTCTAGGAGGAAACATGTATGCATCAACATCTATAGTTACTGGCAATGTGGCAACCGATGTGAAGTTCACCAACACTACTGAAGGAGTGCCAGTCGCTAGCTTTCGACTAGCAGCAAGCGAACGAAAGTTTGATCGAGAAACTAACCGTTGGACGGATGGCGATGTCACCTGGTATTCGGTGGTCTGTTGGCGTCACGTTGCAGAGAATTGCGCTGTCTCGTTGCACAAAGGAGACCCCGTAGTAATTGTCGGCCGCCTAGCCCTGCGCGAATGGGAACAAGATGGTCGAGCCGGCTCAACTCTGGACTTAACTGCCGATGTAATTGGTCACGATCTAACTAGGGGAACAGCCACATTTGAGCGAACTCGGCGGGTAGAAATGCCTGATGCAGCTTGACCTCTTGACTAGTGCTAAATCTAGTGCTAAATCTAGTTCTATGAGCGAGCACATAAATCCAGTCCCAATTGATGCTGACGATGATGAGGATGTTGCCGATTTTGTCCTGACAAACATGATTGTCAGCGTCTCGGACTTCAAAAAGAATCCCAATAAATATGTTGCACGGCTAGGCACGCAGACCGAGGAAGAGGCTTTCGCTGTGATGACAAACAACAAGGCATCCTTTTATGTCGTCACTGCGAACTTCTTCGACTATTTGCTCGACTTGAAGTGGGAAGCCGATAACTACGACCTAATTAAAGAAGGTCTCAAGGAATTAGAACTTGGACATACTGTTCCCGGAAACATAGAGGACTTACTCAATGACTTACCGTTTGGAGTGGACGAACCTAGCGAATAGGGATTGGGAAAAGTTAGATGGTTCAGTTCAAGTTGAGGTCCTCAAGAAGTTAAAACAACGACTTGCGAATCCGCACATTCCAGCGGATCTCTTGTCCGGAAATCTAGCTGGGCTCTACCGGTTAAAGTTTCGAAAAAGTGGCATCAGATTGATCTATAAAGTTGAGGAACAACGACTCGTGGTCATCGTTGTGGCGATTGGAAAACGGGAAAATCTTGATACTTATAAAACGGCAGCAGTTCGGCTCGCGCTGTTAAAGGGCGAGGCCCACGAGCGTTAGGCTAGAGCACATGGCTGAATTCATTTATACGTTATCCAAAGCCCGTAAAGCACACGGCGACAAAGTCATCCTTGATGATGTAACTCTGTCCTTCATGCCAAGCGCCAAGATTGGTGTGGTTGGCCCTAACGGGGCCGGTAAATCAAGCCTTCTCAAAATCATGGCCGGTGTAGAAAAACTCTCAAACGGTGACGCCATGCTAAGTCCGGGATACACAGTGGGCATGCTGGCGCAGGAGCCACACCTGGACGACAGCAAGAACGTGTTGGAAAACGTTGAAGAAGGCGTAGCTGAAACAAAAGCAATGCTCGCACGCTTCAACGAAGTATCAGCCCAAATGGCAGATCCAGATGCCGACTTCGATGCCCTTATGGCCGAGATGGGCACGTTGCAAGAACAAATCGACCATCGCAATGCCTGGGATTTAGACAGCCAGCTGGAACAAGCGATGGACGCACTTCGTTGCCCGCCAAGTGATGCCGACGTAAGCGTACTTTCCGGTGGCGAGCGTCGCCGCGTAGCACTTTGCAAGTTGCTTTTGCAGCAGCCAGATCTACTTCTTCTTGATGAACCAACTAACCACCTTGATGCTGAAAGCGTTAACTGGCTAGAACAACACCTCGAAAAGTATCCTGGCACCGTAATCGCGATCACCCACGATAGGTACTTCCTAGACAACGTGGCGCAATGGATTTTGGAACTCGACCGTGGCCGCGCCTACCCATACGAAGGTAATTACTCAACGTACCTAGAAAAGAAGCAAGCTCGTCTAAAAGTTGAAGGCGCTAAAGACGCCAAGTTGCAACGCCGACTTGAAGACGAACTTACTTGGGTGCGCTCAAATGCCAAAGCACGCCAAACCAAGAGCCGCGCGCGTTTGGATCGCTATGAAGAGATGGCAATTGAAGCAGAGAAAACTCGCAAACTTGATTTCGAAGAAATCCAGATTCCACCAGGCCCACGTCTGGGAAATGTGGTTATCGAAGCCGACAAGTTAAGTAAAGGTTTTGGCGATCGGCTACTACTAGATGATTTGTCATTCACCTTGCCACGCAACGGCATTGTTGGTGTTATTGGCCCGAACGGTGTTGGTAAAACCACGCTTTTCCGCATGATTGTTGCCACGGCAAATGGTGAAACCGGGGACGAAGATACCCTGCCAACATCGGGTGGCCTACGCGTAGGTGAAACCGTGAAACTGTCATACGTTGATCAGAGTCGCGCGGGCCTAGACCCTAAGAAGAATGTTTGGGAAGTAGTTTCCGATGGTCTCGACTGGATCAAAGTTGGCAATGTTGAAATGCCATCGCG
>CANBWF010000105.1 GCA_947373075.1 Actinomycetota bacterium
GTGAGTAAGAGCGAAACTTTTTAAGTATCGTTGCTCGGGTTAGCTAAGAGTAGAAGACTCGTCCTGGACATCTAGAGCGATGTCACGAAGTTTGCCTTCGTGTTCGTGGAAGTGATGAGCGCAAAACTGCAGAGCGTTGCCTTCGCCGAGGTAGACGCGGACAAAGGCTTGAGCGCCACATCGATCGCAACGGTCGGAAACAGTAAGTGGTGTTCGAGTGATTGTTGCATTCATGAGTAGTGCCTTCCCTTCGTAACTACTATGGTCAATTCTTGCAGTGGGTTGTACCCAAAACTTGCCGATCTAACCATCGTTCACTCTTGGCGTAGTAAATAATATTGCCAATGCTTTCACTGCTGATGCTGGGGTGTGCACAAGCGCACAATCTTAAAGTTAGTTGGAGCTATTACGGCGTGGATACCCCAGGAAATCGGTATCAGGATTTAGGGTGGAAGAACCATGGCAACTACCCCTTCCCAAGCAAAATCACGCAAAAAAGCCGCTAGTCCAGAAAGCGATTATTCGGCCGCAAATCTGCTGGTTTTAGAGGGTTTGGACGCGGTACGCAAACGTCCAGGAATGTACATAGGATCTACGGATTCTAGAGGTCTGCAACATTGCCTCTGGGAGATTATTGATAACTCGGTCGACGAGGCACTCGGTGGCCACTGCAATCGAATTGAAATCGTTTTACACTCCGATACCAGTGCCACAGTGCACGACAATGGGCGCGGAATTCCGGTCGATGTAGAAGCTAAAACCAAATTGACTGGCGTGGAAGTTGTCATGACCAAGCTGCACGCCGGCGGCAAGTTTGGCGGTTCTTCGTACACCGCCTCTGGCGGATTGCATGGCGTCGGTGCCAGCGTTGTAAACGCACTGTCGTCCCGGCTTGATGTGGAAGTAGATCGTGGTGGCATCACACACGGGATGTCATTCCGTCGTGGTGTTCCAGGATCTTTCTCAAGTAAAGATGACAGCGGGACATTTAGTAAGCAAAGCGGTCTGAAAAAGATCGGTAAGCCAGCAAAGAAGAGTGCGACTGGAACTCGAATCCGTTTCTGGGCGGACATGCAGATATTCACAGCCGGAGCGACTTTCGATATTGCCGACATTCATGCTCGGGCCCGCCAAACATCATTCTTAGTTCCAGGGTTATTGCTGATTGTTACTGATGAGCGTTCGGGTAAGCCAGAGACGGTTGAATTCCAACATGTTGGTGGCATCTCTCAGTTCTGTGAGTTCCTGTCGACTGGAAATGCGCTAGGCCCAGTTATTCGGTTACAGGGGCAAGGTAATTTTCACGAGACCGTGCCAGTGTTGGACGATAACGGACACATGACACCCCAAGAGGTAAGTCGCACAATGGGTGTTGATGTTGCGTTGCTTTGGAACGACGGCTACGACAGCGCAATGCAATCGTTTGTAAACATCATCGCTACACCTAAAGGTGGAACTCACGTTGCTGGTTTTGAGCGAGCACTTGTGAAAGTGATTAATGAGCAACTCAAGGCCAACCGTTTACTCAAGGCAGCTGACGATCCTGTTACCAAAGAAGATGTACAAGAGGGGCTCACCGCAGTAGTTACTGTGCGAGTGGCTGAACCTCAGTTTGAAGGTCAGACCAAAGAAGTACTTGGCACTCCAGCTGCTACCAAGATTGTGAACACCGTAATCAGCAAAGAACTTGCTGCTTGGTTTACAAACCCACCTCGAGGCGCCAAGCCGGTTGCCAAAGTTATCCTGGAAAAGATTTTGCATGCCTCCCGCACTCGAATTGCGGCTCGAACGCATCGAGACACCCAGCGTCGCAAGACCGCGCTTGAGGCCTCAACGTTGCCAGCCAAGCTCAAAGACTGTCGTAGCGAAGATAACAATCTGACTGAGTTGTTCATCGTCGAAGGTGACAGTGCGTTGGGCACCGCTAAATCGGCTCGAAATAGCGAGTTCCAGGCGTTACTGCCAATCCGAGGAAAGATTCTCAATGTACAGAAAGCCTCGCTTGCTGACATGCTCAAGAACTCAGAGTGCGCATCCATCATTCAGGTAATCGGTGGCGGCTCAGGTCCATCCTTCGATCTTGAGGCCGCTCGTTATGGCAAAATCATTATCCTTGCGGATGCAGATGTTGACGGCGCTCACATCCGCACTTTGCTTTTAACGCTGTTCCACCGTTATTTGAACCCACTATTGGAATCTGGTCGCGTATTTGCGGCAGTACCACCGCTACATCGCATTGAAGTTATCGGTAGCGGAAAGAAAACTGGGGAAGTAATTTACACTTACACTGATGATCAAATGCGTAAGACTTTGACTGATCTGGAGAAACAAGGCCGTCGTTGGAAAGAGCCGATTCAGCGTTACAAGGGTCTGGGTGAGATGGATGCGAGCCAGTTACGCGAAACAACCATGGATCCCACTAAACGCACGTTACGCCGAATTACTATGCAAGATGTGGTTGGAGCGAAGAGTATTTTTGAACTCTTGATGGGCAATGAAGTTGCGCCACGTAAGGAATTCATTGTTGAAGGCGCAGCAGCGCTAGATCGCACCCGCATCGACGCTTAGTTTTATTGACAGCAGCTTGAGGTATTTAAATATCTACTGGATTTAGTTGGCCAGTGTGCACATCGTAAATCGCGCCGGCCACAGTAACACCAGCAGCCAGAAGTGGATAAGTGCGAATTCGCTCAACATCCTGTTTTAGTGCAGCCATTTGGTCGGCAACTGTTTTAATTTCAACGGAGCGAGTATCAACACCGTAAGTCTCTAAGATCTCGGTGTGAATCTCTAATTCGGTGGCTGAGGCCATTTTGCATTCGGTGTGGGGCATAACTAAAACACGCTCAACGCCAAGTAGAAAGCTGGCCAGCATCAATGTACGTAAAACGTCGTCGGTAACGCGAGCGCCAGCATTACGAAGTATCTTTACATCGCCAGGGTTCATGCCCACAATTTCTAATGGGCTTATCCGTGAATCCATACACGTGATGATTGCAAGTTTTTGGGCCGCAATTCCAGTTAGGTGCTGGTCAGTAAAATCAGCGGAGAACTTTTGGTTATTAACAAGTAAGTCGTCAAATTGCGCATGTGGAAATTGGTTTTCCATCTCTATTCAGCCGATCCTGTTGAATGTCCAGGGAAGATTCCTTGACTGTCATCGATGTATGGAGTTGCATTGTTAACCGCAAGACCTGCTTCACCAAAGCCAACACTGATAAGTGCGACTTTCCCTTTGTAGGTTGTGATATCGCCGGCTGCATAAATGCGGGGCAAATTAGTCTTCATAGTGGTGTCTACAACTATGCGGCGCTTTTCCAGCTCAAGACCCCAATCAGAGATTGGACCAATGTTTGCAATGAAGCCGAGTGCAGCAACAATAGTGTCGGCCGGTAGGTGAGTTTCTTCGCCTGTTTCTTTTGCAGCAATAGTTACCCCAGTGACGTGCCCTGTTCCAGAAACGGCAGTTACCTCACTATTAGTAATGATCTTCACACCGAGCGCTTTAACCTGATCTACTGTTGCAGCATGTGCGCGGAAACTATCGCGTCGATGAACTATGCAAATTGACTTAGCGATTCCGTGTAGGGATAACGCCCAGTCGAATGCTGAATCTCCGCCACCAACAATTACGACATCCTTGTCACGATGGTCTTCTAGGCGCGGTACGAAGTACACCAATCCTCGGCCAGCGAATTCACTACCAGTAGGCAATTCACGGGGAGTAAACGAACCAATGCCACCAGTTATGACGACTGTCTTGGCGGAAATCTCGGTTCCCTTATCTGTGACTACAGTTACCGGGCCATCTTCGGATGTGGTTAGGGAGTCAGCTCTTTCACCTAGTACATAGGTTGGGTTGAACTGGTTAGCTTGCTCTAGTAGACCGTTAACTAAATCGCGGCCCTTAATTTTGGCGAAGCCCGCAATGTCGTAAATATCCTTTTCGGGATACATAGCTGAAATCTGGCCACCAGGTTCAGCTAAAACATCTAACACAACAACTGAAAATCCACGGAAACCGGCGTAATACGCGGCGTATAAACCAGAGGGACCAGCACCGATAATGAGCATGTCGCAATTAATCACAACTACTAGGTTACTAGG
>CANBWF010000106.1 GCA_947373075.1 Actinomycetota bacterium
TTTATCCACAAAGTTATCCACACTGTGCATATTGTTGACTTCTGTGATTTAACTGACATAACTAACAAAAAATGTAATTTGTTAGTTATTAACTACATCTGGCGCGGTTGAGCTTTAATTCGGGCGGTTAAGTCGCTGATTTGGTTGTACAAGCTTCGACGTTCAGCAATTAACTGACGAACTTTACGGTCAGCGTGCATAACTGTGGTGTGATCGCGGCCACCAAATTGTTGGCCGATTTTTGGCAACGATAAGTCAGTTAACTCACGGCACAAATACATAGCGATCTGACGAGCAGTAACCAAGGTGCGTGATCGGCTTGCACCAGTTAGGTCATCAAGAGTGACGCCGAAATAGTTTGCGGTCTGAGCCATGATTGAACTTGCAGAAATTTCCGGACCGCTGGCATCTGTGATCAAATCTTTAAGCACAATCTCAGCCAGATTCAAATCAACTGGCGAACGATTCAAGCTGGCAAAAGCAGTTACGCGAATAAGTGCGCCTTCAAGTTCACGAATGTTTGTTGACATCTTTGATGCGATAAATTCCAAAACGTCTTGCGGTGCGCTCAATCTTTCTTGCGCACATTTCTTGCGCAAAATTGCGATACGAGTTTCTAAGTCGGGTGGTTGCACATCTGTTGGTAGCGCACTTGCGAACCGGGAAACCATTCGATCTTCGAAGCCTTGCAGTTGTTTAGGTGGCAAATCTGAAGTAACAACAATTTGTTTATTCGCATTAATCAAAGTATTCCAAGTATGGAAAAACTCTTCTTGTGTCTGTACTTTTCCACTCAGAAACTGAATGTCATCAACTAGCAGTACATCGATGTCGCGGTACTTACGCTGAAATTCTTTAGCCTTGTCGTCACGAATTGAGTTGATGAATTGGTTTGTGAATTCTTCACTACTTACATACCGGACTTTTGAACCGGCATAAAGTGTGCGGGTGTAGTGACCGATCGCATGTAGCAAGTGAGTCTTACCCAAACCAGATTCTCCGTAAATGAAAAGTGGGTTGTAAGCCTTACCTGGCGCTTCGGCAACAGCGCGAGCAGCGGCGTGAGCAAATCGGTTTGAGGCACCAGGCACGAATGTGTCGAAGGTGTACTTCGGATTTAGTCGACTACCTTCTTCATCGGTACGCGGCACAGGCGATGGCCCACGCGAAGCTTGTGGGGGTAGAGCAGGATTTGGATCTGAAGTAAGTTCGGTGCTCTCAATGTCTGCATAAGTAGAGTCAGCAAGTTCATCAGTTGCTTCATCATCTAGTTCGGGTGCGATCGATTCATCGACAGTAACGGCAAGGCGAACTTCGCGACCAAGAGTTGCGGAGAGCGCATCGCAAACAATTGGGCTTAAGCGACTCTCCAAAACATCTTTAGTGAATTCGTTAGGCGCTGCGATCAGGGCAGTATCGCCAACTAGACCTAGCGGGCGCGTTAATGTAACGAAGGCACGCTGTTGCGCGGTTAGGGCACCTTTTGACAGTGTTTCCAAGGTTTTTGCCCACGCGTCGTTCAAATCCACGCTATCCATTAGTGCTCTCCTTGATTTGTCCACAGGCTAGATTCAGCAGACTACGACCTGTGGATAATTTTGACAAGTGGCTGTGTAAAAATTCTGCGACCTTCAGGTTAGGTCTCTGCACCAGTTTGACCAACTGAGCTATTACGCGTATCTTTATGATGTTCATTGACCTTCCTGAAAGAGCCGTAGAAATGACAAAGCGCACCTTCCAGCCCAACAATCGTCGCCGGGCTAAGACTCACGGTTTTCGCGAGCGTATGAGTACCCGCGCAGGTCGTGGAATTCTTGCATCACGTCGCGCCAAGGGCCGCGCAAAAATTTCTGCGTAACCTTCATGCTTCCCGCCGCGCTGCGGCTAAGCGCAACCACCCAAATCACTGCCACATTACGGGCAGGACGTCGCCACGCCAGTCCATATTTTGTTTTGCATGTGGTAAAAACCAATGATTCCAACGCTAAGTTCGCTTTTGCGGTGAACAAAAAGGTTGGAAATTCAGTAGTTCGCCATCGGATCACCCGGCAATTGCGCGAAGTTGTGCAGCATAATTTGAGTCTCGTTCCTGTTGGTAGTCACATTGTGATTCGAGCGTTGCCATCAATTAGGCAAGCTAGTTTTGCGCAGTTGGGTCAGGCGTTTTCGGAAACGATTGGCAAAGTGAATTAATGCGTAAGTTAATTTCAATGGTGAAAAAAATTTGGCAGGCGAGTATCGGGCGCCTTTTAGTGCTGCTGATTTTGCTGCCAATTCGGGCTTATCAAAAATTCATTAGTCCATTATTCGGACCAACCTGTCGTTATTATCCGTCGTGTTCGCAATTTGGGGCGACGGCGGTTACAACTCACGGAGCGTTTAAAGGTATTCTTTTAGCCGCAGGGCGAATACTTCGGTGTCACCCTTGGGCAGCAGGTGGGGTTGATCCAGTTCCAGAACGCGGAACTTGGCGAAACCCGAAAGTAATTGAACTTTCAACTAACGAGGATAGGCAGGTAAGCCGCGGATGAATCCGTTAAATTGGCTGGAAACCATCGTTGCAAGTATTTTGACGTTTTTCCATAAAGTGCTTTCATTTGTTTTCGATCCAGATAGTGGCTGGGCTTGGGGCTTATCCATTGTTTGCCTAGTGGTTTTGATCCGAATTCTGCTAATCCCACTATTCGTAAAGCAGATTAAGAGCCAGCGCAACATGCAGCTAATCCAGCCGCAGGTTAAAGAGATTCAGCGCAAATATGCTGGCGATCGTGAGCGCACCTCACAAGAGTTAATGAAGCTCTACAAGGAAACCGGCACCAATCCCCTGTCTAGCTGCCTGCCTATTTTGGCGCAGGCCCCGATTTTCTTCGCGCTATTTCAGGTTTTGCAAGGCATCGCACAGTCGCATTCGAAGGGCGGCATGTCCACAGAATTACTGACTTCTGCGCACAACGCCACTGTCTTTGGCGCCCCGCTTTACGCTACTTTCACTCATCGCACTGATACCGCTAATCCGTCGGCTACTGCAATAGTGACCGTTATTCTCATCGTCTTGATGACGGTAACCACCTTCTTGACTCAGCGTCAGTTGATTGTGAAAAACTCGGCTGCCGATAACCCAATGGTGCAGCAGCAGAAAATTCTGCTCTACGTATTCCCGTTCATTTTCGCTATTTCAGGCATCAATTTCCCAGTAGGCGTTTTGCTCTACTGGTTAACCACCAATATTTGGACCATGTGCCAGCAGTTCTATGTAATCCGAAATAGCCCTGCGCCAGGTACCCCAGCGGAAGCAGCTCTTGAAGCCCGAAAAGCTGCAAAAGCAGCTAAAAAGGCAAGTGCCTCAGGTGCCATCGAATCAGGTCTACTAGACGGTGAATTGAACACCAACACTAAAACTCAACGAAACCAACCAAGTCGTAAATCCCGCAAGAAGAAAAACTAAGTTTCACGTGAAACGGTGCCGAGCCGTTTCCTAAGAAAGGGACATCATGTCTGAAAAAGATAATTTGCTAGAACAAGAAGGCGACGTCGCTGCTGACTATTTAGAAGGCATCCTGGATATCGCAGATCTCGACGGGGACATCGATATGGATGTCGAAAACGGGCGAGCAGTAGTAAGTATTGTTGGGGCAGATCTGAACCAACTCGTTGGCGATAAAGGAAAGGTTCTTGATGCACTGCAGGAGCTAACCCGTTTGGCAGTAACACGTGAAACTGGCGAACGCTCCCGGTTAATGCTTGATATTTCTGGTCACCGCGAGAAAGTCCGTGCTGAACTTACTGAATTAGGTAAGGACACTGCGGCAAAAGTGTTGGAAACTGGCGAGCCAATCAAGCTACGGGTAATGACATCATTTGAACGCAAAGTGGTCCATGACGCAGTTTCCGAAGCGGGCGCAAAGAGTGTTTCTGAAGGTGAAACTCCAAATCGCCGCATCGTTGTTCACCCCGCTTAATCGGCAAACCTAACCAGAATTGCGAGGTTAATGTT
>CANBWF010000107.1 GCA_947373075.1 Actinomycetota bacterium
ACATCGCGGTTTCCAGCAGGGCATTTTCGTTGCTGAAGAAATCGCCGGACTTGCACCACAGAGCATCGATGAATCAGGAATCCCCCGCGTTACCTACAGCGAGCCAGAAATTGCCAGCATCGGTTACACCGAAGCGCAGGCAAAAGAGAAGTATGGCGACATTGAGTCCTACGAATACAACCTTGGTGGCAACGGCAAAAGCCAGATTCTTGGCACCACCGGGTTCATCAAACTGATTCGCCAGAAAGACGGACCAGTTGTTGGCGTACACATGATTGGTAGCCGAGTAGGCGAACTAATTGGTGAAGCACAGTTGATTTACAACTGGGAGGCTTACCCAAGTGAGGTTGCTAACTTGGTGCATGCGCACCCAACCCAGAACGAAGCTATGGGCGAGGCACACCTTGCTCTTGCTGGCAAACCGCTACACGCGCACGCTTAACCGCTAGCCTTAACCTAAAGACCGACTAAAAGGAGTGACGTCAGACGTGACGACCACAGTATCCATGCCCCAACTGGGCGAAAGCGTAACCGAAGGCACAGTAACTCGTTGGCTTAAGCAAGTTGGCGACACTATCACTGCTGACGAACCGTTACTTGAGGTTTCAACCGACAAAGTTGATACCGAGATCCCGTCCCCAGTATCTGGCGTTCTACTTGAGATAGTTGCTGGCGAAGACGCGGTTGTCCTTGTAGGTGGCGCGCTTGCAATTATCGGCGATGCCGACGTTTCATCTGCCCCAACACCGACTCCTGCGGCGCAGCCAGTTGCTGCAGAGCCTGTCGTTGAAGCACCAGCTGTTGTAGAGATTCCTGCTCCTGCGCCAACTGTGACGGCAGTTCCTGCTGGATCGGGCAGCAATGTCTCTGTAGTACTTCCAGCACTTGGCGAAAGCGTGACCGAAGGTACCGTTACTCGTTGGTTAAAGCAGATCGGTGACAAAGTCGCTGTTGATGAAGCGTTGCTAGAAGTTTCAACCGACAAAGTTGATACCGAGATTCCTTCACCAGTTGAAGGTGTACTTCTTGAAATTACTGTTGCTGAAGATGGCATTGCTGCAGTTGGCGGCCAGCTTGGTGTGATTGGTTCACTTGCTCCAGCAAGCGCGGCTCCGGCAGCACCTGTTTCAGCACCGAGCGCTCCTGCTCCTGTTGTTTCAGCTCCGGTTGTTCCATCGGCTCCGGCACCGGCTGCCTCAAACTCAGCAGACATCGCGGCAGCAAATGCTGGCGCTTACGCAACACCGCTTGTTCGTCGTCTCGCAGCTGAGCGCGGTGTTGATTTATCAACCGTTGTTGGCACTGGCGTTGGTGGCCGCATCCGTAAAGAAGATGTTTTGGCAACAAACCCAACACAGGTTCCAGTAGCACAGAGCGTTGATCGCCCGGTGGCCTCTACTCCAGCAACTCCAGCTCCGGCCGCGCCAGCAGCAAGTTCTGCTCCGACTTCAAATGCTCCATCGGCTCCAGCAGCCAAGGTGCCGACAGGCGCCGAACTTCGTGGCAACACTGTGCCGATGACTCGCCTACGCAAAGTTATTGCTGAGCGCATGGTTGAATCACTTCAGGTTTCAGCACAGTTAACTTCAGTAGTTGAAGTTGACGTAACTCGTATTGCTGCACTTCGCAATCGTTCAAAGAATGCGTTCTTCGAGCGCGAAGGTGTGAAGTTGAGCTTCTTGCCATTCTTTGCAAAGGCTGTATGTGAAGCACTTAAGACATTCCCTGTTGTGAACGCAACTATTGATCAGGCAGCTGGCACAGTCACCTACTTCGATGCTGAGCACATGGGTATTGCAGTAGACACCGAGCGTGGCTTGCTAGTTCCAGTGATTCACAATGCTGGCGATCTAAACATTGGTGGACTATCTCGCAAGATTTCAGACTTGGCTGAGCGAACCCGCACCAACAAGCTTTCGCCAGATGAATTAAGCGGTGGCACTTTCACCCTTACCAACACTGGTAGCCGTGGCGCGTTGTTCGACACACCGATTCTTAACCAGCCACAGGTAGCCATTTTGGGTACCGGCGCGGTTGTGAAACGACCAGTAGTTGTAACTGACGAGAATGGCCAGGATGTAATTAGCATCCGCCAGATGGTTTACTTGGCACTCACCTACGATCATCGTCTAGTTGATGGCGCAGATGCAGCCCGTTTCCTAAGCGCAATCAAGGCCCGCCTTGAAGAAGGTGCCTTCGAAGCCGACTTAGGTTTGTAAATCCGATTTTAAGAATGCCCCTGATCTGATGGTCGGGGGCATTCTTCATTTAGACACGGATATCCATGGCTTTTAACTCGCAGAACCCGCTCAAACAAGGCAGAGTAGAACTATGCGTATTGCAATTGCTGGCTCAAGTGGACTTATCGGAACTGCATTAGTGGAG
Source organism: Actinomycetota bacterium (assembly GCA_947373075.1). Classification (GTDB taxonomy): domain Bacteria; phylum Actinomycetota; class Actinomycetes; order S36-B12; family UBA5976; genus UBA5976. Next base: position 2,386 of record CANBWF010000107.1, read on the forward strand.
TCGCTACGGGCTGATGGCCATGAGGTGTTGCGCCTTGTGCGCCGGGTAGCCACTGCCCCAACAGAAGTTACTTGGGACCCTTACAAAGGCGAAATCGACTTAACCGCTCTAGCTGGTGTGGATGCTTTGATTAACCTTGCTGGCGCTGGAGTTGGCGATCATCGCTGGACTGCTAAGTACAAGAACACCATTCTGCAGTCGCGCGTGAAGACCACCGAAACAATTGCAAAAGCGGCAGCCAAATTGAAGCCTGCTGTTTTAATCAACGGCAGTGCTATTGGTTGGTACGGCGATACTGGCTCTAATGAAGTTGATGAAAGTGCGCCGTGTGCCTCTGGATTTTTACCAGATGTTGTTCGCCAATGGGAAGCCGCGACTAAGCCTGCTTCGGATGCTGGCGTAAGAGTGGTTCTGCTTCGCACTGGGTTGGTTATGGCTGCCAAAGGTGGCGCATGGGCCAAGATGTTGCCACTGTTCAAACTTGGTGTGGGCGGAAAACTTGGTTCGGGCAAACAGTCGTGGTCCTTCATTTCACTTGCTGACGAAATTGCAGCCCTTAAGTTTTTGCTTACCAATGACCAGATCAGCGGACCGGTTAATTTGACCGCGCCAAATCCAGCAACCAATGCTGAAATCACCAAAGCACTTGGCAAGGCACTGCGCCGACCAACTCTGCTTCCGGCACCAGCCTTCGCTTTGAAACTAGCGCTTGGCGAGTTCTCGCAGGAAGTATTGGGCAGCAACCGAGTACTTCCTAAAAAACTTTTGGCCGCGGGTTTCACCTTTGCTCACCCAGATATTGAATCGGCAACGCGTACACTAATTTCATAATGTCTGAACAAGTTTTGCCAACATCATGCGATGTTGTGGTGATTGGTGCGGGACTTGCTGGATTAACAGCGGCTCGCGCACTTACCATTGCTGGTCGCTCTGTTGCTGTACTTGATGCAAGTGACGACATCGGTGGCCGGGTGCGCACCGACGACGTTGATGGTCTTCTACTAGACCGAGGATTTCAGCTTTACAACCCTTCATATACCGAAGGCGCTCACATACTTGACCTCAAAGCGCTCGATCTGCAGCCGCTAACTGCGGGCGTAATCGTCTCTATTGATGGCCGCAACTATCGAATGGGTAATCCAAAACATGAGCCATCGTGGGCCGTTGATTCACTCTTAGCCCCAGTTGGTCCACTAAAAGCAAAAATGGGATTTGCTAAGTACGCTGCCGGGGTTGCTTTGGGCGACGAGAAATCTGATGCAATTGATCAGCGCACAGAAGCATTCTTAAATTTCAAGTTTGGCCGCGAAATAACTAACAAACTGCTTCGTCCATTTTTGGCCGGCGTTTTCCTAGAAGAAGAACTCGCTACTTCAAAACGATTCTTAGATACAGTGTTGCGAAGTTTTGTGCACGGAACTCCAAGTGTTCCGCGTTATGGCATGCAAGAAATTCCGCGTCAGCTCGCCGCCCAACTTCGCCCGAAAACAATCTTCTGCAATGTTGAAGTGACTGCGATTAGCCCACGTAAGGTTTCAACCACACAAGGCGTAATTGAATGCAGCGCAATTATTGTGGCGACAGATGCAAACACTGCCGA
>CANBWF010000108.1 GCA_947373075.1 Actinomycetota bacterium
TGGCGTAACCACTTTGAACATGCTCAAGTTGGAACAGCAGATTGATTCACTTTCACCAATCACCACAAAGCGTTACATGCACAACTACAACTTCCCGCCTTACTCAACTGGTGAGACTGGTCGTGTTGGTAGCCCGAAGCGTCGCGAAATTGGTCACGGCGCATTGGCTGAGCGCGCACTTGTGCCAGTTCTTCCAACTCGTAGCGAATTCCCTTATGCAATCCGTCAGGTTTCTGAAGCACTAGGTTCAAACGGTTCCACTTCAATGGGTTCTGTTTGTGCATCAACGCTTGCGCTACTAAACGCTGGTGTTCCGTTGAAGGCTGCAGTTGCAGGTATCGCAATGGGTCTTATCTCTGATGAAGTAGATGGCAAGACTGAATACGTTGCGCTAACCGACATTCTCGGTAGTGAAGATGCATTCGGTGACATGGACTTCAAGGTTGCTGGAACTAAAGAGTTTGTTACTGCTTTGCAGCTAGATACCAAACTTGATGGAATCCCAGCTTCGGTTCTTGCTGGCGCGTTAACTCAGGCTCGCGATGCTCGTCTAGCGATTCTTGAAGTTATGGCGGAAGCAATCGATGTGCCGGATGAGATGAGCAAGTATGCTCCACGAATCATCACTGTAAACATTCCAGTGGACAAGATTGGTGAAGTTATCGGTCCAAAGGGCAAGATCATCAACCAGATTCAGGATGAAACCGGCGCAGACATCAGCATTGATGATGACGGCACTGTTTACATCGGTGCTAGCAATGGCGAATCTGCTGAAGCAGCCCGCGCGCAGATTAATGCGATTGCAAATCCAACAATGCCTGAGATTGGCGAACGCTACCTTGGCACAGTTGTAAAGACCACAAACTTCGGAGCATTCATTTCGCTTGCACCAGGTCGCGATGGTCTTTTGCACATCAGTCAGTTGCGTAAACTCTCTGGCGGAAAGCGCGTTGAAAAGGTTGAAGATGTACTCAACATTGGCGACAAAGTCCATGTTGAACTTGCAGAAATCGATCCACGCGGAAAGCTTTCACTGATTCCAGTTGTTGAAGGCGAAGAAGCCGGTTCCGACGATAGTGAATAGTCACTAATGGCAAAGAACTCCGCTGTGGTCCTAGGGCATGAACAACGCCCTGGGACCACACGCACGTTACTAACCGCTGAACAAGGCGGTTTAGTAAAGCGCACAGTTCTTCCAGGTGGCTTGCGCATCATTACCGAACACATGCCAAGTGTGCGTTCAGCAGCTATCGGCATCTGGGTCAATGTTGGCTCACGCGATGAGTTGCCTTCACAAACAGGTTCAGCTCATTACCTCGAACATCTTTTATTCAAGGGCACCAAGACTCGCAGTGCTCTAGATATTTCCTCATCCATCGATGCTGTCGGTGGTGAGATGAATGCTTTTACCTCAAAAGAATTCACCTGCTTTTACACACGGGTTTTAGACACCAGCGTGCCAACCGCAATTGACGTACTGGTTGACATGATTACTTCGGCCACCATTGCTACTGCTGATGTGAATGGCGAACGCCAAGTTGTGTTGGAAGAGATCGCTATGCGCGATGATGATCCGTCAGATTTAGTACACGAACATTTCGCTAAAGCGCTTTGGGGAGAGTCGCCACTAGGGCGCTCAATTTTGGGCACGGTTGAAAATATTTCTTCACTCTCTCGTCGTTCTATTTACGGCTTCTATAACAAGTTCTATTCGCCAGATCGTTTGGTTATTTCGATCGCCGGCAATGTAGATCACGCGCAGGTTGTGAAACTTATTCGCAAAGCATTTGATAAAGGCGGCGTTGACGTGGCAGGGGAGACCTCGCCATTCACGCCAACCAAGCGCAAGCAAATTGTTAAGCGCACAGGCGAAACTATTTTTGTTCCGAAGACTACCGAGCAGTCCAACGTTGTTGTTGGTGTGCCAGGACTTGATCGCGGTGACGAGCGACGCTACTCGCTCAGTTTGCTAAATGCTGCACTTGGCGGCGGAATGTCGAGTCGCATGTTCCAAGAAGTTCGCGAGAAGCGTGGCTTGGTTTACAGCGTGTATTCATACGCCCAACAGTTCTTAGATTCAGGCATGGTTGGCGTGTATGCCGGTTGTGGACCAACTCGATTGGATGCCGTTCGCGAGACTGTAACTATGGTTTTGGATGATGTAGCCGCAAACGGAATTACGGCAGCTGAGTTGGAAAAAGCTAAAGGTCAACTAGCAGGTGGCATGGTTCTTGGTCTTGAAGACACTGGTTCACGCATGAGTCGTATCGCGAAAGCAGAGTTAACTACTGGCGATGTGCCGTCTGTGTCGCAGATATTGGACCGAGTGCAAGCCGTTACGCTTGACGATGTAAACGCACTTGCGCATCACTTGTGGTCACAAGAGCGACTAACCACAATCGTTGGACCGGAGTAATCATGGGCACACCAATCAAAGTTGCAGTTCTTGGGGCTCGTGGCCGTATGGGTGCCACGGTTTGCGCAGCCGTGCACGCAAGTCCTGATCATGAATTAGTTGCCAGCATTGATTTAGGTGACGACATCTCGTCAATTGTTGCTGCCGGAGTTCAGGTAGCTGTTGACTTCACAGTCCCAGATTCAGTGATGGCCAATCTGGAATTTTTGACTGCCAATGGTATCCACGCAGTTGTTGGCACAACCGGTTTTGATGCAGGGCGTATGGCTAAGGTGCAGCAACTTGTTAATGCTGGGTCAAGCAATGTACTTATTGCTCCTAACTTTGGCATTGCCGCTGTTTTGATGATGCAGTTCGCAAAAGCCGCTGCTCCGTATTTTGAGAGCATCGAGATTGTTGAGCTTCATCATCCGCGCAAAGCAGATGCGCCAAGTGGAACCGCACGGCGTACAGCCGAATTAATTGCTCAGGCTCGCGCTGAGGCCGGAAGCGCGCCAATGCCAGATGCCACAAGCGACGAACTAGCTGGTGCTCGCGGAGCTCTTGTTGAAGGTGTACCAGTGCACAGCGTGCGGGCTCAAGGATTACTTGCGCATCAAGAAGTTATTTTCGGTGGACTGGGCGAGACATTAACAATTCGTCACGATTCATTTGATCGCGAATCATTCATGCCTGGCGTATTGCTGGCCGTGAGCAAGATTTCACAGACCCCAGGTTTAACTTTGGGACTGGAACACCTTTTAGACCTGTAATCGGATATTAATCATGGCGAAACGCATCGCGTTCATTCTCACCGCAGTCCTTCTGGTGTACTTGGGGTTTGCGTTTAGTCGCGGTATTGATTTACTCAGAACTGATAATGGTTCGGTGAAACTCTTAGGACTCTGCGTTTTGGTGCTGCCTATGCTTGGTGGTTGGTTAGTTATCCGCGAAGTTCGATTTGGTTTCAAGAGTAGTCAAATGGGACAGCAGGTTTCTGAGAATTTATTGCCATCGCGTGAAATCAAACCTCGCTCACCGCAAGCAGACGAATACTTAGAGGGCGCAGTAGCGCGAACAAAAGAGGCGCAAGAAGTTTGGCAAAACTGGTTTTGTGTCGCGCTTGGTTACGACTTAGTTGGCGAGCGAAAGTTAGCGCGCGAATCCATGCAGTATGCAGTTGAACTGTACGCAAAGTAGGTAGAATTCTTTTACTGTGCAACATCTTTCGTTGGCAAGCTATTCAACAGTTTCTGGAAAGAGTCGCGATTGCTAATTCTGGGTACACTGAATAGGTGAAGCGTCCTACATTTTTGTTCATCAGTCTGGCAGTTGTCTGTTCTCTTCTGACTCAAACTTCCAACGCCAGTACAACGGTTAAACGAGGTGCTAAGTGCACAAAGATTAATCAAAAAGTGACCACAGCTACTCGCAGTGTTTATCAGTGCCGGCGGTCCGGCAAGAAGTTGACTTGGCGTTACATTGGTAAAGCCCCAGCGCCGAAGCCGACAGCACAAGTACTTTGGAGCGAAGAGTTCAATGGGCCAAGTGGAAGCCA
>CANBWF010000109.1 GCA_947373075.1 Actinomycetota bacterium
ATATTGAACTTCAACTTAAATGAGCTTTTCCCAGGGTTAGCAAAGCTGCCGAATGGTCGATAAGAGCCATATCCATACTTAAGCCGCATCCCAATTGCCATTGAACTAACGGATTTAACCGTTGCGCCTGATGCATCTTTTGCAGTCATGGCAAAAGTTGCAGGTTGGTAAAGATCACCAGGATTTTGGCTCTGAAAAATATTTAAGGTCTCACTCGGCAAAGTTAAATCTATGCGCTTCGTTAAAAGTGGATCGAATACCCATGCCGATGTGTCATAAGGAGCGCCAGCAGCCGCTATTTTGTTTGCGGAGCCAGGGCTGGCATTTGTTGCTGTCCAGCCCATACGAGCTGTAGCCATGCGCCCCCAGGTATAGCCAACGGCTAACGGCGGAATGTCGACTGAATCAACCAGGTTTACTGCGGAGCCGATAACTTGGGCAAGTTTGACTGTGTCATCGCCACAAGTTAAATCAAACTTGAATTCAGTTTTCTTTGTTCCCCGATAAATTTTGAGATACATTCGTGGGCCGATTGTTGTTCCAGTCGGAAATTTACGCACGTGATACACATCGTTTATGTCGCCTAAGTGATCCGCTATTACCCAGTCAGTTAAATCCACACGAACTGTTGTACTGGTGTTGAATAGCTCGATGAAATCCGGACTAGCCCCTGCACAACGCACTTCATTTATCACCACTGGCGACGCTGTTGTTGCTTGAACACTAACTCCGCCAGTAAGCGCGATTCCGCTAGAAATAAGAGCGGTCGCAACCGCAACACAAACAAGGCGTACTTTGCCAGAAAACATGTCCCTAGTCTGTCGCATTCCTATTCAAATAGTGGGTTAATTACACAAAGAATGCTAGATACAGATGACCAGTCCACCGCACAAAAAAGAAAATTTGATTCAAAATTCAAAGAACTGGCTGAATGCGTTACTTGCCGAGCTCAGTTAGCGATTTCAATGGACGTCCGTTGTTATCAACCAAAGTTGAATTTCCCATCCCGCCATTCCAAATAACATTTCCATTATTTGCTCTAACCTGACGAGACAGCCCTTCCCACCACCAGATACCTAGCCCTGCGTTTTTTGGCAACGAGCGCATCATTGACTGAAATTGCTTCACATAATTTGCCTGACCAACCTCTGTGAGTGGCAGATTAGCTAATCCTGACTTCTCAACATCCAAAACATCGTCGCCAAATTTTCTGACTGTCCAAGGATAAGCAGTCTCTACGATCAGAACTGGTTTGCCAGTGAGCTCTACTGCAGTGGATAAACCAGCACGCAAATTCGAGAAGGAACCATGCCATTGGCTGTAGTAACTTAATCCCACAACATCGTAATCCGTCAGCCCATATTGTTCAGCCATGCTAAACCACCACTGCAATTTGCTCGAATCACCACCGCAATCCAGATGCAAAATGGATTGCGATTTTGGTGAAGCTTTTCTTAAAGCCTTGGTCGCTGATTTATACAGTGCTACAAAACTCCGCCATTGCTCAGCCGAATTACTATCAATTTTTCCAAGTGGCCATAGAAAACCGTTTGAAATTTCATTACCTAGTTGTACCCACTGCGGAGTTACCTTCGCAGTTCGAAATTTATAAAGTGCTGATGAAATGTATTGGGACAAATCGGTCTTTAACTGTGACAAAGAGTCGGATGACCAGGCGCTTGGAATTGATTGATGAGCAGGGTCTGCCCAAGTGTCTGAGAAATGAAAATCTATACAGATTTCTATTCCTTGTTGTTTCAATCGCTTGGCCAATTTAATTGCTCTGTTAATCGATCCGTTTTCACCCTCTGGATTTACCCAAACTCGGATGCGACCAACAGAAATTCCGCTGATTTTCATTAAGCGGATTGGATCAATAACGGAACCTGTGCCGGTAAAAAATTTTGCACCAGCAGCTTCAACATCAGGGAGCCAGGAAATGTCAATCCCGTTTTTAAGCTTGCGAATTTTGGCTTGTGCACTATTAATTGGAAGTACAGTTAACGCAGCAGTAATGGCCGATGCAGAGATAAACTCCCGCCGATTCAGTTCCATAATTTATTTAATCACTAACTAAATTAGTCTGTGGCTACTTCTTCATCGGCGAACTGTCGGTTATATAAGTCTGCATAGAGTCCCCCACTAGCAAGCAACTCGTCGTGCGTTCCTCGCTGCACAACTGAACCACTCTCAATCACCAGAATCTGACTAGCTTGTCTGATGGTTGAAAGTCGGTGAGCAATAACGATCGATGTTCGACTTGAAAGTGCGTTTGCCAGCGCAATCTGAACCGCGGATTCGTTCTCACTATCCAAGTGCGCAGTGGCCTCGTCTAGCACCACTACATCTGGGGCTTTCAAAAGTAGGCGGGCAATTGCCAGGCGCTGCTTTTCGCCACCAGATAAGCGATAGCCACGATCGCCAACAACAGTGTCTAAACCTTCAGGCAAACTTCGAATCATGTCGGCAATCTGTGCATCGGCACATGCTTGCCAAACTTCGTCCTCCTCGGCCTCAGGTTTGGCATATAACAAGTTGGCTTTGATTGTGTCGTGATACATATGAGCATCCTGCGACACAACACCAACAACATCATGTAATGACTGCTGAGTTACCTCGCGCACATCATGGCCATTTACTCGAACAAGTCCATCCACTGGATCGTAAAGCCTAGAGATTAAAGCAGTGATTGTGGTTTTACCCGCGCCAGAAGGTCCGACTAGAGCAATTAACTCGCCAGGGTTTGCGGTAAACGAAACATCGTTGATGATTAGTTCTTCAGTCGCGCGAGTTTCTGGACGTGCAACACCTTCAAGGCTTGCAAGCGAAACTTCTTGCGATGACGGATAACGGAAACTAACGTTCTCAAAACTTACGGTTGCTGGGCCGGACTTAAGCACTTCGGCATCGGGCTTGTCTTGCACCATTGGTGACAAGTCCAAAACTTCAAAAACGCGTTCGAATGAAACTAAAGATGTCATGATGTCTACGCGCACATTGGCCAACGCAGTTAGCGGGCCATAAAGACGGAAAATCAGTGCGACTAAAGTCAACAAAGTTCCTAGAGTCATAGATGCATTAATGACAGCAAGTCCCCCGATGCCATAAACAACGGCTGTTGCTAGCGAACCAACTAGTGCAAGTGACGACATAAAAATACTGTTGGCGACTGCAATTTGCACACCAACATCGCGAACTTTAATTGCGCGGCTAGAGAACTCTTTTACTTCAGTGCGCGGATTGCCAAAAAGTTTCATTAGCAATGCGCCAGAGACATTGAACCGCTCGGCCATTTGGGTACTCATGTCGGAATTTAGATTTGCTTGATCTCGAGACAGAATCTGTAGACGGCGACCGATGATGCGAGCTGGAACCAGAAAGACTGGCAGTAGTAACAACGCTGCAATCGTAATCTGCCAAGACAAGAACAGCATGGTGCCGATAACAACAACCAAACTAATAACGTTGCCAACAACTCCACCAAGAGTTGAGGTGAATGCCCGTTGGGCACCCATCACATCTGAATTAAGGCGAGAAATTAGTGCGCCTGTTTGTGCTTTTGTAAAAAACGCAATGGATTGCTTCTGCACATGATCAAAAACCTCTGTGCGTAGATTGAATATAAGTCCTTCGCCAATATCAGCCTGCAGGCGACGAGACAAAATACCCAACACCAAATCAACCAGTGACAAAATTGCTATGGCTATTGCGATAAGGATTACTGAGCGTGAGTCCTTGTTTGGAATTGCATGATCAACGATGCGTCTAAATAACAGCGGCTGAGCCACGACTAATAGCGAACTAAAAATCAATACGGCAAGATATATTGCAATACCTGACTTGAATGGTCGAGCGTATGAAAAAACTCGGCGCATCGTGCCTTCGGCAAGTTTTTGTTGTTTGACTGACGAATCAGAAGTAAAGGATCGGTATGC
>CANBWF010000110.1 GCA_947373075.1 Actinomycetota bacterium
GTAACCGCCAGCACAGCAATGATGCTCGGCACGATTAACTTTGCCAAGAAAACTTTGCCACGATTCGGGTAGGCACTTAGCGTTAAGCGCATTGTGCCATCACGATATTCGTGACCAAATGCTTGGGCAAATGGAACTGTGATGAAGAAAATGCTCAAGGGACTGAAACTGTTATTGATTACCGACACAAGCGTCACATACGATGCTGGACCTTCACTGTTTGTAATTAGTCCGCCATTATCCAGGCCGAAATAAGCCAACGCCCATGCCATAGCAATGCCAATTATTGGGAATATCCAGGTTGACTTTAGTGTGCGAGCACGAATGATTTCGTATTTGATTATGCGATTCATGATTGCGCACCTGTCTGATAATCCTGTTGGTCCGCAGTTAACTCAAGGAACGCAGTCTCTAGTGATACCTGACGAGAAACCAATTCAAGGACCGGAACATTGGCTTGAAACGCAATCTGTCCCACCTGTTCGGCCGACGCATCTTTAACTGACAGCGCATTAACTTCAACAGATGTTGCAATTAAGCCCGATGCAGTTAACGCGTTGTGAAGTGTTGTGATTTCATCCTGCGCAGTGCGAATCAAAACATCGTTGCCGGTACTGCGGGCAACAAAACTGGACATTGGCTCATCTGAAATTAGTTTGCCTTTGGCGATTACAACTAGGTGATCAGCCATAAGTTCCATTTCGGAAAGTAAATGGCTAGAAACAAAAACTGTATTGCCCTTAGCCGCATAATCTTTTAAGAAGTCACGAAGCCAATGAATGGACTGCGGATCCAAACCGTTAGCAGGTTCGTCCAACATAAGGTGGCGCGGTTCAGTGAGGATAGCTCCGGCTAAACCTAGGCGCTGACCCATGCCAAGCGAGAAACCCTTTGGTGCGCTCTTGGCGACACTCTCAAGACCCATGATGTTAATCACTTCATCAATACGCTGACTTGAAACACGTGCTTCAGTTGCCAACATTTTTAGGTGATTAACAGCAGAACGTTTTGGATGAAAATACTTAGCATCAAGATGCGCGCCGACGACACGAGTAACTTCTTTGTGCGCACTTAGTGGCTTGCCATCATAGAGAGTTTCGCCAGATCCGAAATCAAGGCCGAGCATTAAGCGCATCGTAGTTGATTTGCCAGAACCATTTGGACCGAGAAAGCCAACAACTTGGCCTTCGGGTAGTGCGAATGAGACATCGTTTACCGCATGTGTGTTGCGATACTTCTTATTGAGTTCGCGAACTTCAATCATGAAACCATCCTTATTCAAAACAAGTTTAGCGATTCACTTGTCGCGTTTACGCAATTTTAGATTCAAACTTTTGTAGAATTACTTCAAATTTGACTCTTTAGTAGCCAATGGATCTACAGTTTGATTCATGTGGGAATAGCGGCCGCAAACTGACCCGCCAAGTTTTTCCGTCAGAGTTCCACATGGTCTCCGAATTAATGTCATTGCTAAGTTTGGTAATTTTTGCGGAATCAGCCTGAGATAAAACAGCGCAAGTTTTCTCTGCAGAAATTACCGGACCAACCCAGTCTTGAATGGTTGTGAACTCTGTTGGTTCGCCCTCGCTGATTTGATACGCGTACCTGACAGGCTTCCAAATCGTTGGCATGCTCTTAGTCCAGATGTATTTATTAGAAAAACTCTGAATCTGCTCAAGGACTGCAGAAGCTTTCTTGCGGTACTTAGCTTGCTGTTTTGAAACACCAGGCCCACTCATGCCAAGTGCATAAACGGAAACTCGTGACGAACGCTTCTGCGCAGATAGCTGGGTTAAAACCTCAGTATTAGGAACATCTGCGACATTTGGATATCCCCAGTCGAATTTTGGATCAGTTAACTTGCTGGCCTCGAGTGCCGCAACAATTCGTTTCATGTCGAAATTTACAAACTTGGTTTGCAACGAAGGAAGTGCTCGCCCAGGCCACTGCTGGGTTTGAACCTGGGAAGTGCTGATCATGCGACCATCACTATAAATGACGAAGTTTGGAACTCGGGTGAAATTGTAGGACGGCATAACGAACCCACCGGTTGTTTTTGCCATGGCGACCACATATGTTCGTGGCTTACTAACGGAAGACTCCGTCAAAGCAAACGTGCCGAGCAACAGAGATGCGCTGATTACTGCTGCTAGATTACGAGTCTTCATAACGACCTCCGATTAGAAAACTCCGCAAGAAGCTTCAACACGATGTTATTCCCACTTGCCCCTATTGTGAACTCTAAAAATGTTGCAAATTCATAAACTTTTCGTGAATTTTTCAGACGCCTCACCCAGTTTTCTCAGAAGTTTCACAAGCACCCTTCAATAGCCTTCAAAAGTGGTTACTGAGAGGAGGAGAAATGAAAACTATCTCAAAAATCGCCGCCGCGGCTATTTCATCAGCATTAGTACTTTCGGGTACTGCTGGGGTGACAAATGCTAAGACCACAGGCAAATCGCACGCCTGTGGTACAACGCATGTTGCAAAGAAGTCAGTTGGCAAGAAGGGTGCTGCTAAGAAAGCTGCAAAACCTTGTGTAGTGAAGAAGGGCAAGAAAGCTAAAAAGCTAATAAGGCTAAAAAAGCTAAGAAGTCCTAATCTTCCGCAAAAGGGTGCTCCGCATAAAGCGGAGCACCCTTTCTACTTAATTGAGCGCATTTAATTTTTCGTTCAACTACTGTGGCAACGAGGTATCACATGCAAGCGTGTAGAGGGTTGTAGAACCGATTCGTGCCGCAACATAAGTACCATCTAAGGCCTCGTCATCAATTGTTAAACTACAGGCCTCTCCGAGTAATTCAAATGAGTCGCCCGGGATTCCATCGGCGCCATCGGCGCCATCGACACCATCGGCGCCCTTTACGCCAGTATTACCCTTAGGCCCCGTTGGTCCTACATCTCCTTTAATCCCCTGTGGGCCTGGCGCACCAACTGGACCAGTAGCACCAGTGGCTCCGGTGGCGCCCTTGTCACCGCGTGGACCTTGTGGGCCAGGCGCCCCGTCAATGCCGGCGATGCCATCTGCGCCGTCAACACCGTCCAAGCCGTCAGCTCCGTCAGCTCCGTCCATGCCGTCAGCACCATCGGCTCCTGGCAGACCCTTTGCGCCACGAGCGCCTGGATCTCCTTGTGGACCAGCAGGTCCGATAGCACCAACTTCACCGGGGGCTCCAGGTCCACCTTGAGGTCCAGCGGGACCTGTCGCACCGGTTTCACCTTGGACACCCTGAATACCTTGGACACCCTGAATACCTTGGACACCCTGGACACCCTGGACACCTTGGATTCCCTGGATACCTTGGACACCTCTTGGCCCAGCAGGACCCTGCACTGATGATAACCCGCTTGATCCTGCTGCTAAACCGGCAAAGTAAAGGCTGCACGTCTCGTTCTCTTGTGGCCAGTGTGACAAAGTCACTCTCTGGCTCAAAATGGATTTGTTGTTAATTCGAACATCCAAAGTCGAATTAGGTTTAATCACTTGCGGTGCACAAAAGTGCGCCTTACCATCAACAGATAGGCGCTGGATGCCTAATTTGACTGAGCTTGGTCCCTTCTTAAGGAACAAGACGATTACCTTGTTGTGAAAATTTGCATTGCGAAAAGAAACTTCAATAGGAGTGTGCTTTTTAATTGTGGAGCCCATTTTGACGCCTGAAGGTTTTGCTTTGGCTATTGACTCATTGGCAACTAGGCCAACGATTACTAAAGCCAGTATTGACAGAATTGCAATAGTTTTTCGACGGAAATACATTGGCGGGGGGAAGCTAATCTTTCTCATGTTCAAATATCCCTTTCTTGGATTTTCTCAATACAAGAAGTCTTGAACATTTAGTAACTAATGAACACCGTCAACTAGATAGTTTTCTGACTAATCAATGATCTAACACCAGGTGAGCAAGGCTCGCTGCCTGTT
>CANBWF010000111.1 GCA_947373075.1 Actinomycetota bacterium
ACGATGGTTACATCTTCGTTGCTCGCAGGAGCCGAGATGATTACCTTCTTAGCACCACCGGTGATGTGTGCTGCTGCCTTTGTGGCATCGGTGAAGTGACCAGTTGACTCGATAACGATGTCAACGCCTAGCTTGCCCCAAGGCAATGCCGCTGGATCGCGCTCTGAAAGTGCTGCGATTGTCTTGCCGCCAACGATTAGTGCCTCGTCAGTGAAAGTTACTTCTGCTGGGTAACGACCAAGAATTGAGTCGTACTTCAAAAGGTGAGCCAAAGTTGCATTGTCAGTTAGGTCGTTAATGCCTACTACTTCAATGTCGGCACCTGATGCCTGGATTGCACGGAAAAAGTTACGGCCAATTCGACCAAAACCATTGATACCTACGCGCACGGTCATGCGATTCTCCTACGAAAATAAGTCTGCTGATACAGATTTTCTGATTTCGCGGAGCAAACGCACCGCGAGCTCTAGTCGACGACTAGGGCGCTGCGCCGGTGCAGCACTGTTTAATCCTAGCGGAAGTTAGGCATCTAGCATGTCAGGGGTCAAACCCGCTTCAGTGTTGGGAATTCCCAGTTCTGAGGCCCGTTTATCGGCCATTGCCAATAGTCGGCGAATCCGCCCAGCAATAGCGTCTTTAGTCATTGGTGGGTTGGCTAGCGCCCCTAGTTCTTCCAGGCTCGCCTGCTGGTGGGTGACCCGCAGGTTGCCAGCTTCTAGCAAGTGCTCTGGAATTTCTTCACCCAAAATCTCGATTGCTCGCGCGGCCCGTGCTCCTGCTGCCACAGCAGCCCGTGCTGATCTGCGCAGATTGGCATCGTCGAAGTTGGCCAAGCGGTTTGCAGTGGCTCTAACTTCGCGACGAATGCGACGCTCTTCCCAATCCAAAACTGACTGATGCGCACCCAAGCGAGTAAGCAGTGCACTAATTGCATCGCCGTCGCGAATAACAACACGATCTACGCCACGTACTTCACGGGCTTTGGCAACAATGTTTAAGCGACGCGCACTGCCAACTAAAGCAAGCGCTGCTTCAGGGCCTGGACAGGAAATTTCAAGTGACGATGAACGACCAGGTTCAGTAAGTGAACCGTGCGCCAAAAACGCGCCACGCCACGCGGCTTCAGCATCACAAAGTGGGCCGTTAACAATTTGTGGAGACAGGCCGCGAATCACTCGCCCACTGCCATCAACCATGCCAACTTGTTTGGCCAAGTTAGCTGCTTCATCGCTGATTACTACGGCGTGTCGGCTACCTTTGCGCAGGCCAGAACCTTCGATGCGATTGATGTGTGATTTGTGTCCGTAGATTTCTTCCAGGTCTTTAGCCAAGCGACGCGCCGCCTGCAAAGTGTCGAGTTCGAACTCAACTCGGATTTGGCCATCTTCAGAAATGATGCGCCCAGCAAACCGGGCAATGGCAGAAACTTCGGCTTTTCGGCAACAAGTTTTTTTAATTGGCAGACGACCGAGTTCGTCTTTAACTGCCTCTGTCATTGCCATGAGCCAATATTGCCATGTTTTAGGGCCGAGCGGAACAAACTAGCCAACTTTTTTGCATCATGACGATCAAATGGGGGGTCATCGTTTGCCACCTGACCGAATAGCACCTGTGCCCCAATCACACCTGCTGCCTCAGTGACGATGTGTTGATTGGCTACAAGTCGGTCGTCAGCTAGCACAACGTCCACTCGAAACTCGGGTTGTGCCTGTGCCAGGTCGCGCAAGTAATGCACGGCTTGATAGTCGTGAGTTTCGCCGGTTTGTGGCTGCAAATTAAGGACGAGAATCCGTTTAGCCCGGGTTGTGTGCAGCGCCTCAGCCATCTGTGGCAGGTAAAAGTGTGGCAAAACACTGGTAAACCAGGACCCTGGGCCCAGAACCACCACATCAGCCTGCATAACAGCGTCTATTGCCTGAGTGCAGGCCTCTGGCGCCTCAGGAATGAGCCTGATTGCTTCAATGTGGTCGGTAACCACCGCAACTTTGGATTGCCCTTGAATCTGGCGGTGCTGCCCATTGGCATCGACCACAGTGGCCTCAATGTCCAGCGGTTGTGTGCTGAGCGGCAAAACTCGACCTTGCGCATCAAGTAGTTTGGCCACCCACTCAAGACCGGCCACCACATCGCCAGTTTCTTGCCACAACGCGGTGATTAGCAGATTGCCAAGGGCATGGCCATCTAAGTCGCCATCGCTTTTGAATCTGTGCTGCAGCACCCGAGCCCAAGTTGAACCCCAAGTGTCGTCACCACAAAGTGCGGCTAACGCCATGCGCAGATCGCCTGGTGGTACAACATCAAACTGTTGGCGCAATCGGCCACTACTTCCGCCATCGTCACTTACGCCCACGATTGCGGTTAAGTGTGGAGTCACTTGCCGCAGTGCTCGAAGTGATGCGGCCAAACCATGACCACCGCCAAGCGCGACAACATCAGGTGGACGCACTGGAGATGTGGTCATTTACTCGCGACCTAAATCTCGATGAACTACTCGAGTATCAATGTTGTCTGCAGTTAATCGTCGAGCTAACTCTTCAACCACTGCAACACTGCGATGTTTGCCACCTGTGCAACCGATCGCGACTGTGACAAAGCGTTTACCTTCACGCATGTAACCGGCACGGACTAACTGAATTAGTTCGGTGTAGTTAGTTAAAAACTTTTCTGTTTCGGGTTGGGCAATTACATACGCACTAACGTCATCATCTTGACCGCTGTGTTCGCGCAATGCCTCATTCCAAAATGGGTTAGGCAAGAATCGCATGTCGGCAACCATGTCGGCATCAACCGGAATCCCGTACTTAAAACCGAAACTCAAAATTGAAACGCGAAGCGTCATTGAAGCTTCGTCGCCAAAAGCATTCTCGATTGCCCTGCGCAGCTCGTGCACATTCAAGTTGCTGGTATCAATCACTAAATCCGCTTTGGCCCGAAGCGAACCAAGTAGACCGCGCTCAACTGAAACTGCTTCAAGTAAATGATGTTCACGCTGCAGCGGGTGTGGCCTGCGCGAAGATTCGTAGCGGCGCACAATGGCTTCATCGCCAGCTTCTAAGAACACAATGCGCAGTGGGTACCCATGTTCTTTGATTTGCGCCAAGGCAATTTTCAATTCATCAAACTGCGAACCACCGCGAACATCAACCGAGATTGCGACTTTCTTCACACCGGCCTGATGGCTCAGGGTTTCAATAACATCAACGATGAGAGTTGATGGGATGTTATCTACGGTGTACCAGCCGAGGTCTTCGAGCGCTTTAGTTGCCGTTGTGCGACCTGCGCCAGACATGCCTGTAACCAACAGGACATCTAGCGGCTCAAGGGAGGTCATAGTTCAATTATCTCGCCTGTTGTCATGTTCACGGCAACGTCACCGCTGTTTTTTGAAAGTGTCTGAGTGATCACTTCGGCGAGTGACGAGTTGATGCCTTTAACCGCACCTAACTCTTCAGCCGATGCTTGTGACATCTTTCTAAGCGAACCAAATTTTGCGAGCAACGCTTTCTTCTTCGCTGGGCCAAGTCCTGGAATGTCGTCCAGAACGCTATCGATCATGGACTTCGAGCGCTTTTCGCGATGGAAGTTGATTGCGAATCTGTGTGCTTCATCGCGCAGACGCTGCAACAAGAACAGTCCTTCACTTGTGCGTGGCAACACCACTGGATATTGCGCGGCCGGCAACCAGATTTCTTCCATACGCTTGGCTAACCCAACTACCGGCAGATCTGTTACGCCAACTTCAGCAAGTGCTTTTGCAGCAGCATTCACCTGGGGCAAACCGCCGTCGATTACTAGCAGCGATGGTTTGTAACGTCTGTTGGCTTCGAATTCATTTTGCTTGGCGAATCTGCGCGTAACTACTTGATGGATCGAGGCCGTATCGTC
>CANBWF010000112.1 GCA_947373075.1 Actinomycetota bacterium
CATTGGGCTCCAACTTTCTGGCGGGATGGCAATGACGCAATGACTACTGCAATGGCAGTTACAACAACACCTAACACAATCTGGAATCCTACTTGAGTTCCAGGTGTTGGCCAGATCAAATCGAGCAATAACGCTCCGGTTAAATTGCCTACAACTGAAACCAAGGCAAAAACTAATACACCCAAACTGCGCACCAGGATGGATGCGGAAACGATAAATATGATGCCAATGATTCCGCCGCTCCATAACCACGGCTTATCCAGCGGAGATGGAATAACTGGGAATGCGAATCCTTGTGCGAAAACTAAAAATGAAAGCGTAACAATTAGAACAAAAGTGCCCATGGTGAAATTCAGCAAAGTTGTTGCAAGTGGTTGCGCGGTAGCCACTGCCACCCGACCGTTTAGTGCATACTGAGCAGCTGTTACTAGGCCAGTGGCAAACGCATATAAAACCAGTGGCAAAGAAAAAGACCCAGAATGATCACGGCCCGTTACAGAAATGCCGACACCAGCAATTGCGATAACTGCTGCTGTGATTCGAATCCAGGTGATCGCTTTGGGACCAGCTGGCCCAAGCCCATACTTATCCACCAAAAGTGACGAAGCAGTTTGTCCAGCAACTACGGAAATCGTGAAGATAGCAACACCGACAACAGGGACCACTGTGCCCTGACCAATTACATAGGTAGCGCCAGCCATACCACCAATGCATTGCCACCACTTAAGTGAGCCATTGCGCACAAGTTTTGGAATGGCAAAAAAAGCTTGACGCACTGCCGGAACCACGATTGCAATAACGAGCAAGACAACCCATCCCGAACTAAATGAGCACAATGCGGCCACGACTCCGTTGCCAACTTGATGTCCGGTGTCACCGTTTCCAATAACTTGACCGAGCTCGCCATTTACTCGCGACTGTGTTGCGTTGAAAATTGCCACAACAAATCCAATAGCTACATGCCACGGATTAATTCGCGCAGGTAAAGCCTGTGCTGAAGACTCAGTGGAAGAAATGACGTGTCCCCGTGAAATACATAGTCACACCTGCGGCATTTGCTGCTGCAATTACTTCTTCATCACGAACCGATCCGCCAGGCGCGACAACCGCCCGAACTCCAGCATCGAGTAGGACTTGAAGACCGTCAGCAAATGGGAAGAATGCATCAGATGATGCAACACTGCCAGCTGCACGAGAATCAGCGCGGGCAACTGCGAGCTTGGCAGAATCAACACGATTTACCTGGCCCATGCCAATGCCTACAGCCGCGCCATCGCTAGCTAACAAGATCGCGTTTGATTTAACACAGCGCACTGCCCGCCAGGCAAAAGCTAAGTCAGCCAAAGTGTCTGAATCTGCTGTGGATCCAGCAACTAGTGTCCAGTTAGCAGGGTTATCGCCATCGGCTTGAAACACGTCTTTTGTTTGCCGAAGAATGCCGCCAGAGATTGGTCGAGTTTCGATTGATTCAGTTTCGGCAACAGCTGGAGTAACTAACAAACGCAGACTTGGCTTGGTCTGCAAAATCTCAAGTGCTTCTGGATCAAAACCTGGTGCAGAAATTACTTCAGTGAAAACATCCACAACGGCAGAAGCCATTTCTTTCGTGACTGGGCGGTTGGTTGCAATTACTCCCCCGAATGCCGACACTGGATCTGTGGCATGAGCTCGTAAATAAGCTTGCGCGATTGTTTCGCCCACTGCCAATCCACATGGATTTGCGTGTTTGATGATTGCAACCGCTGGCTCTGCGAAATCGTATGCTGCCCGACGAGCTGCATCCGCATCAACATAATTGTTGTAAGACATTTCTTTACCGTGAAGTTGCTGCGCCTGAGCGATGCCTTCAGGACCACTTGGCGAAATGTACAGAGCCGCCTGCTGATGCGGATTTTCGCCGTAACGCAAAGTTTCAGCTCGTTCGTAAACCGAACCCACCCAAGCAGGAAATGCTTCGTCGCTAGCATCTGAAATGCCACCGAGCCAACTGGCAACCGCAACATCGTATGAAGCGACATGCCGGAACGCCGTTGTCGCTAAAGCTAAGCGCTGCGTATGGGTAAAACCTTCACCGCGCGCGGCAGACAAAACTTCTTCGTAGCGCGACGGCTCTACAACGATGGCAACATTGGCATGGTTTTTCGCACTGCCGCGCACCATCGCTGGACCACCGATGTCGATTTGCTCAATACATTCATCAACAGATGCACCCGATGCGACTGTTTGTGAAAACGGATACAAATTAACAATTACCAACTCGAACGGTGCGATGTTCAAATCAGCTAGCTGTTGCTGGTGTGATTCTTCGCGAAGATCGGCAAGCAAACCCGCATGAATATTTGGATGCAGAGTCTTGACTCGGCCATCAAGACATTCGGCAAAACCAGTGACTTCCTGAACCTGTGTGACTGGGATGCCTAATGCAGCAATTTGCGCCGCGGTACTACCGGTAGAGACAATCGCAACGCCTGACTCATGCAAACCCTGCGCAAGCTCATTGAGCCCAGTCTTGTCATAAACACTTATGAGTGCGCGTTTAATCTTTCGGGTGTCGCTCACTGCGTCACAACCTTTCCGTCTATTAGTGAAATCTTTTGCATAACAATATTTCCAACAGTCTCGACTAGAAGTTCTCGTTCAACTACCTTGATTCGCTCGTGCAGCGATTCTTCGGTATCGCTTGGCAAAATTTCTACTTCGCGTTGCGCAATGATCGGACCCGTATCAACACCAGCATCAACAAAGTGCACAGTTGTTCCAGTCTTAGTTGCGGCTGCAGCCAAGGCATCGCGAACCGCATGCGCGCCCGGATAATCTGGCAACAAGGCTGGATGGGTATTAATTAGCCGGCCTGAAAATGCAGCCACAACATTCGCGCCGAGTACACGCATGAATCCTGCTGAAATTACTAAATCGGCGCGTAGGTCAGTAAGAACTGATTCCATAACTTGATCCCACTGTTCGCGATCGCGCAGCATGGGCACTTCGATCACACTGATGCCTGCACTCTGCGCCCTTTGCACTGCGGGAACATCCTTATCGACAACAAGCGCAACAATATCTATGCCTAAATCGGCTTGGCTATCAATGAGGGCTTGGAAAAGTGAGCCAGACCCCGAGGCTAGGACGACAACTCGAGCATCACTCACAGGGTCTAGTCTAATTTCCGCTTTCATCTGTGGCTGCACTGCGGTGTTGCCATAGATGCACCAGAACGAGTAAGAGCCTCGGCACAAGCAAGAGCACACATGCTGTGAGCCCCAGTATCAAGGTCAATGCGGCTGCGAGCACTAATGGCTGTGGCCCCACAAACTTGAGTAATTGGGTGCCAAGCGACCCACTGGCAGCCACTGCGGCCAACAAAGTACAGCTAGCAGTAACCGCTAATGCGCTAGCCAAACTTACAAATTCTCGTGGTCGAATAATATTCGTAACCACTTCAATCGGGGAATCACCTTGGGCTTGCCACTGCTGCCGGGGCAGCAGTAAATAGAGGAAAATTCCAGTTGCAACAGGAATCAAAATCAAGAACTTGGCCCACGACGGCGCAGAGTTTGGCAGCAATGAAAGCAGTGGGAACGCTGGCAGCGCACCCGGGTTGGCGTGATACATCGAAACCACACCACTACCGCCAACCACTACCCCAGGTCCGATCAAATAAGACATCGACCAAACTGCAGCAGTCGGCAGGTAGCCGATACCTAATAAAAGCAGAAAGAACCCGTCATAGGCTTGCGGCGCCATAACCTGGGCAACAGCAGAAACTTCCTTGAAATGTGAGATCAGCGAGATGGTACTTAATCCTGCTCCGGCTAAAGCCAAAACCATAAACGTGGCAAACCCTGGCTTAACACCATCGCGAATAG
>CANBWF010000113.1 GCA_947373075.1 Actinomycetota bacterium
CCAACTCTGCCGATTCCGGTTTCTACCTCAAGCGCGAACTCTGGGCGTACATTCAGACCAATAGATTCTGCCAAGGCATCGCTAACACCTGGCCAAGCAGCATCAGCATTGGTATGCGCGGTGTAGAGCGCGATTTTATGGCGCAGCAGTTGGCTGACCAACATCCCTTTGTTTGTGGTCTCGGCAATTGAGGTGACACCACGCAGTAATAACGGATGATGCGCGATGATCAACGAAACACCTTCGTCGATTGCCTGCTGCACTGTGGTTTCAGTTACGTCAACAGTCAGCAAAATGCGTTCAACATCATTTGCTGGAGCGCCAACCACTAGGCCCACGCTGTCCCAATCAGCAGCCAAATTCGCAGGAAATGTTTCATCCAAGAAATTTGTGACCTGCTCAAGCGTCAATGAACTCATACCTTGAGCCTATTGCGAAAGCTAAGAAACATGAACAGAAAATATTGCCTAGAAAGCGAAAAAACTACCCAATAAATAACTGAGTAGTTTTAACACACTTAAAGTGTGGGCGCTAAGGGACTCGAACCCCTGACCCTCTCGGTGTAAACGAGATGCTCTAGCCAACTGAGCTAAGCGCCCTGGTCACACTGTAAACAGTGCGCTCCTACCTTACCTGCGGATTGCGTAACTGACAAAGTCAGCCTAAAAATCAACTTAATTCGGGTGGGCAGAAAATTGAAATGTCGTGCACTGGAGAGTCTCGGGTCTACTCCAGCGCACGACTTAACTTATTGTGAAACCACTTCTGTAAACGCGCATCTTTTAGTAAAAAATCGTTAGCACATAAGGGCAACGGAAAGTTCAAAATAAGCCAGTAACAGCTGAATTAAATTAGGAAAGTTCTGCTAACGCTGCTTCGTAATCATCGGCGTTACGTGCATCGCCAGGACCATTGATTACAGCCCAGCGAACGATACCTGTTTTATCAATCACAAACGTGCCGCGAATTGCAAAACCTAACTGGTCGTTGAACGTGCCATAACTTTGGGCAACTGCTCCATGTGGCCAGTAGTCAGATAGCAATGGGTAATTCAAATTCTCAGTTTCCGCGAAAACTTTTTGTGCAGCGGCACTATCGCACGAGATACCAAACACCTGAACATCATCATTAGTGAAAGCATCTTTACGATCACGAATCTCACAAAGTTCGCCAGTACAAATACCCGTGAACGCCATTGGGAAGAAAATCAATACAACATTTTTCTTGCCTTGAAAATCTGAAAGCTTCACTTCTTCACCGAACTGATTCTTCAGGGTGAAATCTGGAGCTTGCTGACCAATTAATGACGACATTATTTACTCGCTTCTTTTGGAAGGTTTAAATTGAAAAAATTTACTTGCGTGAACGATGAGAAACTAAGCGAGTACCTTGCCAGTCCGTCGCTGCATTGATTGTGCTGGTAGTGGCAAGTCCAACTGTTGGCGCTGCATCTGAAATATCGCTTGGCTCAATGTGGCCAGCTCGCCCAACTTTTGGCGTCATTAGCCAGATCACGCCAGTTTCGGTCAACTCGACCAAAGCATCCATCAATGCGTCTACGAGATCGCCGTCGTCCTCACGGAACCAAAGCAGAACACCATCAACAACATCTTCATAAGATTCGTCGACCAATTCGGCCACGGTGGCAATCGCTTGGGACACAGCAATATCGCTGTCGTCACTGAAACCGACTTCTTGAATTACTAGCCCTTCGGCTAAACCGAATTTACTAGCGAGCCCTTGGGCTGCGGCATCTTGCACACTCACACACCTAGTCCACAGGACTATTGGGAAATAAGCAACTCTTTAACCAAAATTATTTATCGGGGCTAATTTGAACGAGTTGGCCAAACAAGGACTCACTTAGCCAACCACCCCTGTTATCCGCCACAATAGGAGGTGCAAACGTCAAACCACAGATTCGACTAGGCGGCGAACAACGGCGCACTCGAATGTGAGAACCGTGAACCTGCGAACCAGGATCACTTCCGACACGAAAGCAAAGGTACGCAAGTGACTACCAGTCAAGAGCGCGATTCGCTACTGGCAAATGCCATCTCCAGCCAATACGTTGACAACAACCCTGAAGAGACTCGCGAATGGCGTGAATCACTTGATGCATTAATCGCAGTTCATGGCGAACATCGTGCTCGGCAAATTCTGTTGTCGCTGCTTAAGCATTCAGCTAATAACAACGTCGGTATGCCAAACATCACTGCTACGGACTACATCAACACCATTGCTCCTAATGAACAACCTGAATTTCCAGGCAACGAAGAGTACGAACGCCGCATCCGCGCATACAACCGCTGGAATGCGGCAATCATGGTGCATCGCGCACAACGTCCAGGCGTTGGTGTTGGTGGCCACATCTCTACTTACGCATCCAGTGCGCTGCTTTACGAAGTTGGCTTTAACCATTTCTTCAAAGGCGCAGATCATCCTGGTGGCGGCGACCAAATCTTTTTCCAGGGCCACGCCTCCCCCGGCATGTACGCCCGCGCTTATCTCGAAGGTCGCTTAGGCGAAGAGCGCCTAGATGCATTCCGTCAGGAACTTTCAGCTGCGCCACATGGCTTGCCTAGCTACCCACATCCTCGTTTAATGCCAGAGTTCTGGCAGTTCCCAACCGTATCTATGGGTCTTGGTCCGCTTAACGCCATTTACCAGGCGCGATTCAATCGCTACTTGCAACATCGCGGTATCAAGGACACTTCAGAGCAACATGTTTGGGCTTACCTTGGCGATGGCGAAATGGACGAAGTCGAATCACTTGGCGCGCTTGGTATTGCAGCGCGTGAAGAACTCGATAACCTAACTTTTGTTATCAACTGCAACTTGCAGCGTCTCGATGGACCTGTTCGCGGTAACAGCAAGATCATTCAGGAACTTGAAGCACACTTCCGTGGAGCTGGCTGGAATGTAATCAAGGTTGTTTGGGGTAGCGAATGGGACGAGCTGCTTTCAAAGGACACCGAAGGCGCTCTCATTGATTTGATGAACCGCACACCAGATGGTGACTTCCAGACTTTCAAAACTGAAAGCGGCGGATTTATTCGCGACAACTTCTTTGGCCGCGACCCACGCACCAAGGCACTTGTAGCTGACTGGTCAGACGACAAGATTTGGGCACTGCGTCGTGGTGGCCATGATGTGAAGAAACTTTATGCAGCTTACGCAGCAGCTTTGGCTCATAAGGGCGCGCCAACTGTTATTTTGGCCAAGACCATCAAGGGCTGGACACTCGGTTCACACTTCGAAGGTCGAAATGCTACGCACCAGATGAAGAAACTCACAGTCGATGATTTGCGCAAGTTCCGCGACACTCTTGAGATTCCAGTGTCAGACGATCAGCTAGATCCATACTTGCCGCCATATTTCCACCCAGGTGATGATCATCCGCACATTCAGTACTTGCACGAGCGTCGCGCGGCACTAGGTGGTTACACCCCACAGCGTCGCACCACATCAAAAGCACTTGTACTTCCTGGTGATGACACTTACAAAGACGTTAAGGGTGGCTCAGGAAACCAGCTGGTCGCAACAACAATGGCATTCGTTCGCCTACTTCGTGATTTGTTGCGCGATCCAAACATTGGCAAGCGAATCGTGCCAATCATTCCGGACGAAGCACGAACTTTTGGTATGGACAGCTTCTTCCCTACCTTGAAAATTTACTCACCACACGGACAGCAATACATGTCAGTGGATCGCGACCTAATGCTCTCTTACAAAGAATCTGAAATTGGTCAGATCCTGCACGAAGGTATTAACGAAGCCGGTTCGGTTGCTTCTTGGACAGCAGTTGCTACAAGTTA
>CANBWF010000114.1 GCA_947373075.1 Actinomycetota bacterium
GCAACTGGTGCTCCAGTGATACCGGCTGCGCAGTGGGGACCTCAAGAAGTACTTGCACCATCAGGTAGCAAAATTCCTAAATTCTTCCCGCGCAAAACCATGCACATTTTGGCAGGTCCAGCGGTCAACTTAGATGATTTGCGTGAGCAGCCCGTAACGCCTGACACACTGCGTCAGGCAACCCAGCGAATTATGCAGGCCATAACTGAGTTACTCGCAGAAATTCGCGGTGAGCAGCCTCCCACAACTGTGTATGACCGACGCGTACCCTTGAATAAGAAATCTACAGAATCTAAGGACGACGCGTAAATGCAAGTTGCAGTAATGGGCGCAGGCTCATGGGGGACAGTGTTCTCGATGATCTTGGCAGATGCGGGTTGCGATGTCGTCTTGTGGACGCGTTCTGAAGAAATTGTTACTGAGGTAAACGAGAGCCGTTCCAATAGCGCTTACCATCCAGGTTTGGTTTTGCCTGCAAACATTTGTGCAACCACTGTTGCTTCGGAAGCGCTAGCAAACGCTGAACTAGTTATCTTGGCTCTACCTGCACAGACTTTGCGCAGCAACCTTAGCGAGTGGGGTGGCGAGATTCCAGCAGACACTGTTGTCGTATCACTCATTAAAGGCATCGAGCTGGGAACTTCAATGCGTATGAGTGAAGTCGTATCTGATGCTGCCGGAATTCCACCGCAGCGCATTGCTGTTGTGTCGGGCCCGAACCTGGCCCATGAAATAGCAGCGCGCGAACCAGCTGCCACAACTGTTGCTTGTATTAATGAAGATTCAGCGCGCAAAGTTCAAGATGCTTGCACCACTGAATACTTCCGGCCGTATTACACAACTGATGTGCTTGGCGTTGAATTAGCTGGCGCGCTAAAGAACGTGATTGCACTAGCCAACGGTATGGCCGTGGGTTTGGGATACGGCGAGAACTCACAAGCAGCAATCATGACTCGCGGCCTCGCTGAACTTTCCAGACTTGGTGTGGCTCTTGGCGCGCACCCTTACACTTTCTCCGGCCTTTCTGGCGTGGGTGACTTAATTGCTACCTGTCAGTCACCACTTTCGCGTAACCGCACTATTGGTGTCTATTTAGGCGAAGGCATGACCATTGAACAGGCCGAAACGGCGACCAAGACCACCTCTGAAGGCGTTAAGAGCTGTGCTCCACTTCTAGAGCTTGCTCGCAAATATTCCGTTGAAATGCCGATTACCGAGCAAGTTGTAAATGTTATCCATCACGGTAAAAGTCCTTATGAAGTACTGCAAGCATTTATGGCTCGATCAACTCGCTCTGAAACAGGTCATCGCGAACACGAATAAGACTTAGCGAACATTTGAATTAGTGCGATTTCGATCTGTTGGTTAGCTAGGATTCAAATATGCGTAGGGTGAAATTTCTGCCACCAATCTTGTTAACTTTGGTGGCTGGCCTAATTATTGGTCCAGCATCTGCGTCTTCTGTAAAACCCTGTTTGTTGCTGGGGACTGACACGAAAGTTGAGAAAGTTTCTGTACAGACATGTAAGAAGTTTTATTCGTCGGGCTCGGCCATAAAATTTCCTGTTGATTCCAAAACAGTCAAGTATGGGGTCGTAGTGTCGGGGGAGTCGGGCTCAAGTTTGAAGGCAACATTTTTTGATCGCAACAACAAGCAAACCATTTTCGCCCAGTCGTTAATTCCTAAGACGCTTGTCGACAAGAAGCAAGCCGTTCAATATATTTTTCAGGCAAAGCTGCGTAGTCAGAAAATTGTTTCCATCAAACCTGTTCTGTTTGTGCCAACTAAAACAATGTTGCTGCCTTTTGTTAATAGCCAGTTCATTGGCCAAGTGAATAATTTGACTCCTGCAGACGGAATTAATGAAACAGATTGGATTCGTTGGAACTTTAACCAAGTTGATTCAAACGGAAAACTTCAAGGCAAGTTTGTCAATCTAAAAAGTGCTGTAAGGGTGAGCCAAATGATGGAACCACCTGCCCCCTGCGAGCCGGCGTTAATCGCACTTGAAGGCGAATCGCAGTGGTACTCGAAAATTCTGGGCAATGACGAAAATATATTTATGTATTGGGATCCGGGCATGCATACTCGAATGAATTCTGAGTATGTGGTTTCAATGGGTGGCGGCATTACCTACATGTCGACTGCGCCATCGGTAAATGTGCTCATGAAAACTAAAATCAAGATTCAAAATGTCGATAGCTGGACAATCCATGGCAATCCAATGGGCACACCTTACCTTTTTGATAAAGGGCTTGGATTTGGATTTACCCCAGGGTTTAGTGCTCAAACTCCAGTTATTTCATGCGTAGTTAATTAATTCAAGGACTGTTCGTAAGTCTGATCTCTTTTACATTGGATGACACTTATACTGAAAATCGCGGCCAATTTTTCCATCTTTTACTTAGATAGCCGCCTACTTGGTTGGAGTTCCTGTGAAGAAATTTCGAGTTCTTGTCGTTGTTTGTTCGTTAATTATTGGAGCATTCAGCACTGCACCGTCGTTTGCCGCGCTTCGTACTGGCGGTAAATGTGCACCCGTTCGTTCAGTGGCTGTTAATGCGGGAATCAAGTACACCTGTGTTCAGTCAGGTAACAGGCCTGTTTGGAATTCTGGCACGCGTTGCACAAAACTGGGCACCATTTCGGTAATTGCTGGAAAGAACTATTTGTGCGAGACCAAGGGATCTAGCAATGTTCTGACCGAGACGCAGTTCTTGTGGGCAGATGAATTCAACGGCAAGGCCGGTACAGCGCCAGCGAGTAGCAAATGGGCTCCTGCCTATGGAACTGGCTGGCCATTATTTGGTTGGGGAAATAACGAACTCGAATCTTATGAAGATTATGCAAACCGCATGGATGGCGATGGGTCGCTTGTAATTACTGCCAGTCGATCTAAGTCTCTGAACTCGGCAACAAGCGGTGTGATGAGCCAGTGGGTGAGTGGGAAAATTACCACTGTTAACACTGTCAACTTTCAATATGGAAAGTTAGAGGCACGCATTAAAGTGCCTGCCGGCACGGGAACTTGGCCAGCTTTCTGGATGCTTGGCGACAGGTATCCGACTGTGCCATGGCCTTGGTCTGGAGAGATTGACATTTTAGAAGGCAAAGGAAGTCAGCCAACAAAAATTTGGCAGACAGCGCATGGCCCTGCAGGAGGCGGCGCTAAAGCAAGCTTGCCGACTTCGAACATTTACGATTCAGGTGTGAATCTTTCCTCTGCATATCACACATATGGAATTCAGTGGAAGCCAAATGAATTGCAGTGGACTTTTGATGGAAATGTAATCTCAACAATCACCAAGAATCAGTGGGCTTCAATAAGCGATGCTGACTGGCCATTTAATCGGCCGTTCTATGCAATTTTGAATCTAGCGATGGGTGGCGATTTTGCTGGTGGGGTTAGTGGCTCATTGAGTAAAGCGGAAATGAAAATCGATTGGGTGCACTACTCAAAATTTGATGGCTATGGAAAAGTCATCCGCAAGAATTAGCCAACACTCGATAATTTACACGCGTATCTGGAAACGATTCAATTTACGAAAGGATGCAGGTTCTGTGTCGCCAACTGCTGAGAACAAACCTGAAAAAGTTAAAGGACCGGCTTCGTATTTCCCATCGATAGAGAAGAAGTATGGGAAGCCAATAGATGAGTGGATGAAGATTCTCAAGAAATGCAAAATTGAGAAACACATGGAAATGGTCTCTTACCTTAAGCAAGAGTATGAAATGGGACATGGCCATGCCAACGCGCTAGT
>CANBWF010000115.1 GCA_947373075.1 Actinomycetota bacterium
TATCCGTCAGCGAAGGTTTTAGTGCTTGAAGATGCTTCGGTTCGGGCAACTGTGCTTGAACTGCGCGCCCATGATTTCCCAGGATTACTTCGCATCGTGGCGCAGGCAATATCTGCGGTGGATGTCGACATTATTGCGGCTCGCGTTGCCACACTTGGTTCGGAAGCAGTGGATGTCTTTTATGTGATCGATAAATCAGCGGGCGGTGCACACTTATCGCCAGAGCGAACGGCCCAGGTTAGCGCCTCAATTTTGCAGGCTCTAGATCTAAATAACGCAACCGAATAATTAGCAGCCGAAGCCATAGCGGCAGTGCCCTAGATAGACTTATCCCATGTTCGCCTCGTTGTCTGATCGCTTAGCTGCGACGTTTAAGCAGATACGTGGTAAAGGTCGGCTAACTGAAGCCGACATCGATGAGACAGTTCGCGAAATCCGTATTGCACTTCTGGACGCCGACGTTGCACTTGCCGTAGTTCGACCATTTTGTGCCAAAGTCAAAGAGCGGGCACTAGGCGCTGAAGTTTCTGGCGCTCTCAACCCAGCGCAACAGATTGTAAAAATTGTCAACGAGGAACTTGTTGAAATTCTTGGCGGTCAAACACGTCGTCTGCGATTAGCAAAAACATCTCCGACCGTAATTTTGCTCGCAGGTTTGCAGGGCGCAGGTAAAACCACACTTGCTGGCAAGTTAGCCATGCATTTACGCAGTCAAGGTCATCAGCCAATGTTGATTGCTGCCGACTTACAGCGCCCTAATGCGGTAGACCAACTGAAGATTGTCGGACAACAAGCCAACACAGTGGTCTTTGCACCTGAACCTGGTAACGGCATTGGCGATCCAGTACTTGTGACTCGCGAAGGTATTGCTTTTGCCAAACAAAAACTTCATGACGTAGTCATTGTGGATACTGCAGGTCGCTTGAGTATTGATAGCGAACTGATGTCACAGTTAGCCAAAGTTCGCGATGAAGCGCAGCCAACAGAAACATTGCTCGTTATTGATGCAATGACTGGTCAGGATGCGGTTAACACGGCGCAAGCTTTTGCCGAGCAAATCGGTATCGATGCAGTTGTGCTAACAAAACTTGATGGTGATGCTCGCGGTGGCGCGGCGCTATCAGTGGCAACAGTTACTGGACGACCGATCATGTACGCCTCAACGGGCGAGAAGTTAACTGATTTTGAAATCTTCCATCCAGATCGCATGGCATCGCGCATTTTGGACATGGGCGATGTTCTCTCTCTGATTGAGCAAGCCGAGGCAACTTTTGATGAAGATCAAACGGCGAAAATGGCTGCCAAGTTACAGTCGGGTGATAACTTCACGTTAAGCGACTTCATGGAACAAATGAAGCAAATGAAAAAGCTTGGCTCGATGTCGAAAATCATGGGCATGATGCCTGGCATGGGTGAAATGAAAAAGCAGATTGAAAATATAGACGATCGGGAAATTGATCGCGTTACCGCAATTATCTCGTCCATGACACCGGCAGAGCGTGATGATCCAAAGATCCTGAATGGTTCGAGGCGCTCGCGAATTGCGCGCGGCTCCGGAATGCAGGTAAGCGATGTCAATGGTCTAATCGACCGCTTTAGCCAAGCGCAGAAGATGATGAAGCAGATGGCAAAGGGCGGATCTGTCCCTGGAATGCCCGCTATGCCGGCCATGCCAGGAATGGGCGCTCGGCCGGCAGCCGGGAAAAAGGGCAAGGCAGGCAAGGGCGCAAAGCGTTCAGGTAACCCAGCAAAACGCGCGGCTCAGGCATCAGGAACCCCCGAAGTGCTTCCCAGTGAGAGTCTGACTGAATTGCCTGGTGCTTTTAAAGATTTATTGGGTCCAAGTTAGTTTTTGGCGAACTTGCCCCCTGATTTCGCGGTTTCCAGGAAATCTGGCAGACTATCGGGAGTAATCCCGTCGAAGCCACCGGCCCTCTACCAGTGACTTTAGATGGATTCATCCGAATAGTTGCGTAGTTCTTGCCCCACATGAACTGCAAAAAGATTCACCCCATACTCAGGAGAAATAAATTTCGTGGCTGTAAAGATCAAGCTCAAGCGTCTAGGCAAGATTCGTAATCCGCAGTACCGCGTTGTCATTGCTGATGCGCGCACCGCACGCGATGGCCGTGCTATCGAAGAAATCGGTTTGTACCATCCAAAAGAAGAGCCAAGCCTGATTCAAATTAACTCAGAGCGCGTTCAGTACTGGTTAGGTGTTGGCGCACAGCCGACTGAACCAGTTCTTGTTCTACTAAAAATTACTGGTGACTGGCAGAAGTTCAAGGGTCTACCTGGCGCTGAAGGCACACTACGTGTTGCTGAATCAAAGACCAGCAAACTAGACAACTTTGCTGCAACTGTATTGGCAGTTGCTGACGAGCCACGCACACCAACCATCAAGCCAAAGGCTGAGCCAAAGGTTGAAGTTACTGAAGCAGAAGTTGCAGCAGTAGAAGCTACTGAAGAAGCACCAGTTGTTGAAGCAGATGTTACTGAAGTTGCAGTTACTGAAGAGGCTCCAGCAGTAGAAGCTACTGAAGAAGCACCAGTTGCAGATGCTGCACCAGCCGAAGAAGCACCTGCCGCTGAAGAGGCTCCAGTTACTGAAGCTACAGAAGAAGCACCAGTTGCTGACGAAGCGCCTGCAGCCGAAGAATCACCTGCCGAAGAGGCTTAATTCATGCTTGACGATGCATTAGAACATCTCGTTCGCGGGATTGTCGATCATCCAGACGATGTTGTTGTCCGCGAGCGTCAAGGTCGCGGCACAACACTGGAAGTTCAAGTTAATCCAGAAGACATGGGTCGAGTAATTGGTAAAGCTGGCCGCACTGCATCAGCACTGCGCACAGTATTAAACGCATTGTCATCAAAGGGCAATGTCCGTATCGACATCCTCGACGTCGACGAGCGCTAATTCAATGTTGCTCGTTGTCGGGCGAATTGGGCGAGCACATGGCGTCCGCGGTGATGTTTTTGTTGAACCACTAACTGACGAACCAGATGTGCGCTTTGCCGATGGCAGTGTCCTAACTACAAGTTCAAACACCAAACTAACTGTTGAATTCGCCAAATGGCATAGCGGAAAATTTGTTGTTCATTTTGTTGGCGTGGACGATCGCACTTTGGCTGAACAATTAAAGACGATTCAGTTATCTGTTGAAGTTGATCCAGCTGAACTGCCCGACGATCCAGACGAATTTTACGACCACCAGTTAGTTGGTCTCGTTGTTCGCCTTGAGGATGAAACTGAAGTTGGAAAAGTTAAAGAAGTAATTCATTTGCCAGCCCAAGATCTCTTGGCGGTAACAACACCAGATGCACGAGAAGTATTAATTCCGTTTGTGTCAGAAATTGTTCCGGTTGTTGATGTACTTGGCGGATTCATAACAATCACTCCGCCGCCCGGCCTTTTGAACGAAGAAGAAGCTATCGAAGTTCGAGATGAAATCTAATGCGCATTGATGTTATTTCAATCTTTCCTGATTACTTGTCGCCGCTGAAGCTTTCACTTATGGGCAAGGCTATAGATGATGGCATTGTTGAACTAAATGTGCATGATCTGCGCGAATTCACCCACGATAAACATCACACTGTTGACGACGCACCTTATGGCGGTGGGCCAGGGATGGTCATGAAACCAGAGCCATGGGGCGATGCACTCGACTCGATAATTACAGATGAAAGTGTGCTGGTTATTCCAACTCCGTCGGGTGTGCCCTTCACGCA
>CANBWF010000116.1 GCA_947373075.1 Actinomycetota bacterium
GTTTTGTGCACACGCAGTTGCTGCTGCGCGTACGGCATTGGGGCTGGATGTCTGTTGCGCGAGCTGCGAATATGAAATTGGTTGCCCTGGTTTTATCTGGCGCATTGCCTGCCAGCATTCTTGCCTGAAATCTGTACCGATTTGATCCAGACTGATTTTTGCAAACGCATGATGATCCCCATCAAGCCAACTCGCAACTGCGGTTGTAATTTCTTTGGGTAGCTTCCCAGTTGCGACTGCAATTTTAGGCCTGGTTACTTTAACTCGATTGATTAACTCATGAGTAGTTCCAAACCCAGCACCAACAACAGTTACTGGTTTGCTTTCGTTAACCAAAATTGTGAGTTCCCCAAAAGGAGTTTTCAAAATCTGGTGAATGATTCGTAACTGGTTCATGCGAGTTCCAAATTACTTCGCGAAAGCGCTAGCCATGCGAGTGATTGCCTCAGTGATAATTTCAGGGCTGGTAGCAAAGTTAAGCCGTACATGACCAGCTCCAGTGGACCCAAAGGTAGTTCCCTCACTGAATGCGACTTTCGCGAATTCAAGAATGTAGGCTGCTGGTTCAACTGGTTGGTAGGCCGACAGATCTATCCAGGCCAGATAAGTTGCGTCTGGAATCCGGTATTTTGCCAGTGGCAGGTTTTCAGTCAAAAGGTACTGAACCAGTTTCCGATTTTGATCTAACAGTTCAATCGCAGTTGCTAACCATTCTTCGCCTTCGTTGTATGCGGCCACACTTGCCCAGGCGCCTAAGAGCGAAGATCCCATCTTCATGCTTTCCGGCAAAGTTTTGATTGTCTGCGCTCGCGACTCGTCAGCAGTGATTATTTGCGCACATTTCAAACCGGCGAGGTTCCAAGCTTTGCTTGCTGATGTTATAACTACACCAGTTCTTTTTGCTCGCTCGTTAATGCTTAGATAAGGAGTGAAAGTTGATTGCGCGTATAAAAGCGGAGAATGAATCTCGTCACTCAAAACTAGAACTCCGTATTCGTCTGCAAGATCAGCTAGGTGTGCAAGTTCTAATCGACTAGGAATATAGCCAACTGGATTGTGCGGATTGCATAATATGTATGCCTTGACTCCGGCCGCAAACGCTTCTTCGATCCCGGCCAGATCCAATGTCCAAGTGCCTTCAGTATCGCGCGCTAGGGGAATATCTACAGCGTGGCCAGAAACATCAGTGATCCAATTAAAGATGTTGTAGTAAGTCGGGCTACTTAAGCCAATTTTGTCGCCCGGGTTTGTGAATTTACCTAGTACTTGAATACTTGCCAGAGCGACGTCGGTGGCTAGCTGGAATTGAGTTGGGTCAATTGCCCAGTTCCAATTTCGGACCGAAAATTTGTTAAAAGCTTCGGCTAGTTCAGGAACTATGCCGCTATAGCCCAAATCTGAGGCATCGATCATTTCATGTAAAGTGCGCTTGATTGGCTCAGCAACTGGCAGATCCATCTCGGCCACGAATAAGGGCAGTACATCGGCTGGATAAGTGCGCCACTTCTTGCTGCGCCGGTTATGGAGCTGATCAAGCGAATCGATTTCGAGTTTTTCCACACTTCAACAGTAGCGAGGTGGCCACCAGTCGGGTTGGCTGATTGCCTTGAATTTCTAGGGTTTTTAGTGGTAGCTGGGCATTGAATTAGCCCGGTTTTGGCAAGCGGGAATAAATGTGTCCGCCTTATGGGTTATGCTTAACGTACTTGAGCCAACCCGACTCAAGGTATCTGCTACAAAGCGTCTCAGATAGCCAAAAAGCGGGGTAACTTAAGGTCAAGAACAATTTGGAGGAAATTACATTATGTCTCGTGCCGTAGGTATCGATTTAGGAACCACAAACTCAGTGGTCAGCGTTCTAGAAGGTGGCGAAGCTACCGTTATCGCGAATGCGGAAGGTTCACGCACCACCCCAAGCGTCGTGGCTTTTGCAAAAAATGGTGAAGTGCTTGTCGGTGAAGTTGCCAAGCGTCAGGCCGTAACGAATGTTGATCGTACGATCCGTTCGGTAAAGCGTCACATGGGTGACACTTCTTGGGCTATCGACATCGATGGCAAGAAGTACAACGCACAGGAAATCAGCGCACGTATTTTGCAGAAGCTAAAGCGTGACGCTGAAGCTTACTTAGGTGAAACAGTTACCGATGCAGTTATCACTGTGCCGGCGTACTTCAACGATGCAGAACGTCAGGCAACGAAAGATGCTGGACAGATTGCCGGTCTTAACGTTTTGCGCATTGTTAACGAGCCAACTGCAGCAGCACTTGCTTACGGTTTGGACAAAGGTGAGCGCGATCAGACAATCTTGGTCTTCGACCTTGGTGGTGGAACTTTCGACGTGTCTTTGCTTGAAATCGGCGAAGGCATTGTTGAAGTAAAAGCAACAAGTGGCGATAACAAACTTGGTGGCGACGATTGGGATCAACACATTGTTGATTACCTAGTCAAGTCATTCAAGGATGCAAATGGTGTTGACCTATCCGCTGACAAGGTTGCAGTTCAGCGCCTACGTGAAGCAGCTGAAAAGGCAAAGATTGAACTTTCACAGTCAATGTCTGCCAACATCAACTTGCCGTACATCACTGCATCTGATGCCGGACCGCTACACCTTGATGAGACCCTAACTCGCGCACAGTTCCAGCAGATGACTGCTGATCTACTCGCTCGTACCAAAGCACCGTTCGCTGCAGTTATCAAAGATGCTGGCATCAAAGTTGGCGACATCGACCATGTTGTTCTTGTTGGTGGCTCAACCCGCATGCCTGCAGTTACTGATCTAGTTAAAGAGCTAACTGGTGGCAGGGAACCAAATAAGGGCGTAAACCCTGACGAAGTTGTTGCTGTCGGCGCTGCACTGCAGGCTGGTGTGCTTCGTGGTGAAGTAAAAGACGTTCTATTGCTTGACGTCACCCCACTTACTCTTGGTATTGAAACCAAGGGTGGCGTGATGGCGAAGA
Source organism: Actinomycetota bacterium (assembly GCA_947373075.1). Lineage (GTDB taxonomy): Bacteria > Actinomycetota > Actinomycetes > S36-B12 > UBA5976 > UBA5976. The sequence continues at coordinate 2,958 of CANBWF010000116.1, forward strand.
TGATTGAACGCAACACAACTATTCCGACCAAGCGTTCAGAGAAGTTCACAACTGCTGAAGATAATCAGCCATCCGTTCTAATCCAGGTATTCCAGGGCGAGCGCGAAATGGCTGCTTACAACAAGAAGCTGGGCACTTTTGAATTGACTGGTTTACCACCGGCTCCTCGTGGGGTGCCACAGATTGAAGTTACCTTCGACATCGATGCCAACGGTATCGTTCATGTTTCCGCTAAGGACCTTGGCACAGGTAAAGAACAGTCGATGACTATCACTGGTGGTTCAGCGCTTTCTAAGGAAGAAATCGATCGCATGATGGCCGATGCTGAAGCACACGCTGCAGAAGATGCTGCCCGTCGTGAAGAAGCGGAGATTCTTAACCAGGCTGATTCACTCGTATTCACAACTGAGAAGTTCTTGAAAGAAAATGACGAGAAACTTCCAGAAGATGCAAAGTCAAATGTGACCGCACCGCTTGAAGAGTTGAAGAAGGCGCTTGAAGCCAAAGACTTCGACGCAATCAAAGACGGTATCGAAAAGGTAGCAACAGCGAGTCAAGCACTTGGCGCGGCACTTTACGAGTCACAGCAGGCTGACGAAGCCCAAGGTGATTCAGATGACGATGTAGTTGATGCGGAAATCATTGATGAAGATGACAAAGCATGAGCGAGTCTGACGAAGGCGTCAAGATCACAGACAAACGTAAGTTAGATCCAGAAACTGGCGAACCTCGAGTATCGGGTGCTGCAGACGCAGCGCCCGATGCC
>CANBWF010000117.1 GCA_947373075.1 Actinomycetota bacterium
GCCCCAGCAGTCACATCAATCTGTCCGTACTGATGTGCGCCTGATCCCGTGATTGTCACCATCTGCGCGGTAGCAACCTGTGCGTTAGCAGCAATGTTTACGCTAGCGACTGTGGAAATTTCTCCCCATGCAGCTGCTGATACTCGATCCGTAAACCCACGGCGCTCTGCACTCTTAACTGCATTGGCATCAAAAGTAACGCCATCTGTTACAACTGCTTCAATTGCAAGTGCTGAACCACTTGGAGTAACTGCTTCGTGTAATCCACCGAGGCGCTTTAACGGCGTGAATCGCCATTCCTCTTCACGACCGGTTGGCACAGGAAAATCAGTGACATCCAATGAAATGATGGTTGGCGAGTGATCAGCTGGTGGAACCAAACTAACTTCGTGTTCTGTTACTGCGCTCACGCTTAACCAACCGCGCCTTCCATTTGTAGTTCAATTAGTCGATTTAGTTCAAGTGCGTATTCCATCGGAAGTTCCCGGGCAATTGGCTCAACGAAACCACGGACAATCATGGCCATAGCTTCGTCTTCGTTCATGCCACGCGACATCAAGTAGAACAACTGATCTTCAGACACCTTTGAAACTGAGGCTTCGTGCCCAAGTGATACATCGTCTTCACGAACATCAACATATGGGTAAGTATCTGAGCGAGAAATGTCATCAACTAGCAGAGCATCGCACTTAACTGTGCTCTTTGAACCATGGCAACCTTCAAGAACCTGAATCAAACCACGGTATGACGTGCGACCGCCACCACGAGCAACAGACTTGCTGATGATCGATGATGATGTGTACGGAGCAGCGTGCACCATCTTGGCGCCGGCATCCTGATGCTGACCTTCACCGGCGAAAGCGATTGAAAGTGTTTCGCCCTTTGCATGTGGGCCTGTAAGCCAGATAGCTGGGTACTTCATGGTGACCTTTGAACCGATGTTGCCATCGACCCATTCCATGGTTGCACCTTCATGAGCAACTGCTCGTTTGGTAACTAGGTTGTACACGTTGTTAGACCAGTTTTGGATTGTGGTGTAACGACAGCGTGCGCCCTTCTTCACAATGATTTCTACAACTGCAGAGTGCAATGAATCACTACTGTAAATCGGCGCGGTACAACCTTCTACGTAATGCACGTATGCGCCTTCGTCAACGATGATCAGGGTACGTTCGAACTGTCCCATGTTTTCAGTGTTGATGCGGAAGTATGCCTGCAATGGAATGTCTACATGAACACCCTTTGGTACATAGATGAACGAGCCACCCGACCAAACTGAAGTATTCAGCGCAGCAAACTTGTTGTCGCCAACCGGAATGATTGTGCCGAAGTACTCACGGAAAAGTTCTTCATGCTCGCGAAGACCAGTATCGGTATCAACGAAAATAACGCCCTGTTCTTCAAGATCTTCACGAATCTTGTGGTAAACAACTTCACTTTCGTACTGGGCAGCCACACCTGAAACTAGGCGCTGCTTTTCTGCCTCTGGGATACCAAGACGATCGTAGGTGTTCTTGATATCGTCTGGCAGATCTTCCCAGCTAGACGCCTGCTTCTCGGTTGACCGCACGAAGTATTTGATGTTGTCGAAATCAATACCGCTGAGATCGCTTCCCCAGTTCGGCATTGGCTTCTTGCCGAATAGGTTCAAACCGCGCAGACGAAGTTCGAGCATCCACTCTGGCTCGTTTTTGAGCGCAGAGATGTTGCGAACAACCTCTTCGTTGATACCACGTCGTGCATTAGCACCTGCCGTGTCGGCGTCGTGCCAGCCGAAATCGTAGTTGCCTAAGGCATCTAAGTGTTCTTGTTGGGTTGTCATGCGGTTTCCCTTCGGTTGTTTGGAACCATGGTGGTACAAATCGGATTGCCTTTAGCAATCGTGGCTAAGCGTGTTACGTGCACGCCAAGTAAGTCTGAGAACATTGCGCGTTCTGCTTCGCAGAGCTGCGGAAATTCAGCAGCAACATCGCCAACTGGGCAGTTGTGCTGGCAAATCTGAGTTGAATCACCGAGGCCTTGCGTGATGTCTGATGCATAGCCATCAACATTCAACGCCGAGACGAGTGCTTCAACACGTTCTGGCAGTGTGCCAAACTCACGGATCTCTGGATGTTTATCAGCGAATGCCTGGGCTAATTGCTGTGCGAAGGCAACTACTGCTTCTTCACCGGCTGTTTTTTCTAGGAACTTCACAGCGGTTAGCGCTGTACTTTGTTCGTGTTGCCCAAAAGTCGCGCGCCCTTTAGCGGTTAGCGAGAATACTCTGGCTGGTCGGCCACGGCCTCTGGTGCCAGACAGTGCGCCAGGTCCATAAGGAGCGCGCTCGCTGAATTCAACTAAACCTTGATCAGTCAAAGTATCGAGGTGCTTGCGAATCGCTGCGCTGGTTAAGTTCAAGAGTTCGGCAAGAGCGACGGGCGTCATTGCGCCTTGCTGCAAAAGTGCGCGACCAACATTGCCTGCACCCGAACTAGTTAATTTCACAACTCTATTGTTGCGTATTTCCCGAAATACCGCTAATTGGGCGGATATCTTGTGTGTTGGCCTAGCCCAGCACTGAGTAGGCTTGCCATGTGACCCCTACTTTAACCCGCTGGCAGTTAGTAATCCTTCGAGCCAATTTGGTTGCCCAAGCAGCAATTGTGGTTACTGGCGCCCTTGTGCGGGTCACATCGTCAGGACTTGGCTGCCCAACCTGGCCTGAATGTGTGCCCGGGTCAATCACCCCCACCAGTTCTCAGACTCAGTCTTGGCATAAATACGTTGAGTTCGGCAACCGGATGCTGACTGGCGCTTTGATGTTGATCGCTTTAGGGGCGTTCATAACTGTGCTCTTAATTAATCGCCAACGAGTTAGCGCCGGCTTGGCAAAGCGCAAACATTTAACAAAACTTGCGATCGCTGTTGTTCTCGGAATTGTGGCCCAAGCAGTTTTAGGTGGAATCACAGTTCTCACCGGACTAAACCCGCTAACAGTTGCTGCACACTTTTTAGTCTCCATGATTTTGATTGCTGTTTCGATGGCCCTGCTCGTTCGAGCAAGCGAACCAGATGATGCTCCTGAAAAAGTTGTCGCTAAACCAGTGCGATATTTAATTAAGGCGATAACCGGTTTGGCTCTCTTAATCATTGTGCTCGGCACTTTGGTAACCGGTACTGGACCGCACGCAGGCGATACTGCTGAAGTCCCTCGAATAAAGATAGATCCAGTCACGATCACACACGTGCACTCAACAGCTGTGCAATTGTTCTTTGGTTTGGTGATTGGCCTCATTGTTGCTTTCTTAGCAAACAACTCACCGCGAATTTTCTTAAAACGCTCGCTAATTGTGCTGGCGGTTGGACTTAGCCAAGGTGCAATTGGTTACATCCAATACTTCACTGGGTTGCCTTGGGTACTAGTAGCCGTGCACGTTCTTGGTGCTTGTTTACTTTGGATCAGCGTGTTGTATTTGTATGCGCTGACTGTGCAACCCAAGACTGCTGCAGTTATGCCAATAGATGTTTGATGAATGGATCTAATCCAATCATCAAGAACAAAAGTGATAAGTAAGTTATCGACCAATGGAATAGTCGCATTGGCTTAACATCTTCGGCTCCACTACGAACTCGACTACGAAGTGCGTAAGCCTCCGCCAAGAAGAAACCACCTAAGGTCATCGCCACGATGTCATAAACGAATGACATGTCGGCAGCCAAGTTGAGTGTCCAAGATACA
>CANBWF010000118.1 GCA_947373075.1 Actinomycetota bacterium
GCTCGGCTAAGCGAACTATTGCGCGATGTATTGAGTGCATCTGGAGATACACCGTTTATTGCGAACAGAGTTCCGGCGGATTTTGTGCTCATGCTGTTAATACCTGTCCACATGGAGAAGTTAGGTACCGCGTGTGGTTTGGAAAATCAGATCAATCAACAAAAGTTGTCGGCACAGTTTGTTGGGGATTTGGCGAGCCGGCAACACGTCGAAACATTGAATCTCAAGTAAATAATTCGGCGCTGCGATATGTGCCAGCACTCAATCCGGGAGTCGCGCCACATGGCAGCACGTATACGAGCGTGCCAATCATTGTTTGGTCAGGTCAGCCAGCCGTTTTCAATCCGAAGCCGATGTATCTTGCCGGACATCAAGTGCAGATAAGGGCAAATGCGATGTGGCAGTGGCGCTGGGGCGATGGCACTGCCCAATGGACATCAGTTCCTGGCGCCAAGTATCCAAAGCGCACACTGTCTCATCAGTATCTAAAAGCAGGCGAGTATCAGGTGCAGGTTCGCACCGTTTGGCAGGCCACATATTGGGTGGCAGGAATTGGCAGGTTCAGTGCATCAGGCGATCAGATTGGTCAAAATGCTCAATTTCCGATACTGGTCCGTGCAAGTCATGCTGTTTTAGTGGCGCAATAAGCGAGATTCTGCGAACCCCTCCTGCGGGAATACCTCAGGCTCAAGGATGGTTTACCTGATTGTCCCGATGTCCCTGCTTGGGGGTACACTTGAGGCACGCACTTTTAGTGTCGCCCGGTCAGGTTTGCGCTTGACACGGGCTCTTGTTATTGGGCAAGTGAAAAGAGGGGCTTCGTGGCAACGGCCAAAAATCCAAAGCCAGTAAAGAAAACAGCTGCAAAGCCAGTTAAGAAAGCTGCTCCCAAAAAAGCACCCGCAACTAAAACTCCAGCTAAGAAAGCAGCAACTAAATCTGTGACTAAAACACCAACAAAGTCCGTAGCAAAACCAGCAGCAAAAGCTCCAGCCTCGAAGAGTGCACCAAAAAAGAAAGTTGCAAAAGCGCCAGTTAAAAAAGTTGCAACCAAAGCTCCGGCAAAAGCGCCAGTTAAAAAAGTTGCAACCAAAGCGCCGGCAAAAGCGCCAGTCAAAAAAGTTGCTGCGCCTGCCAAGAAGGTTGCGGGCAAACTCGGTTCAGCTGTAGAAGCAAAAGCTAAGAAAGCGCTCATCGTTGGTGATGGGGAAGAAGAATTAGAAATTGAAGATGTTGAAATTGAAATTGATGATGTTGAAATTGAACCAGGCGTAGATTTAGCTGCCGCGGCTTTACTAGAGGTAGAGCTAGGTGCTGAACTAGAAAAAGATCTATCGGAATTGGATTCCGACGAAGTAAAAGCTGTCGTAGCACCTACGCCAGATGCCATCGTACTTTCTGATGTTGATGAAGGCGACGAGCCACAACAGACTGTTATGACTGCTGGTGCAACTGCAGATCCCGTTAAGGACTACCTGAAGCAAATCGGTAAAGTTCCATTGCTAAATGCGGAAGAAGAAGTCGAACTTGCCCAGTATGTTGAAGCCGGATTATGGGCAAACAAACTATATGGCGAAAACGGCGATAATTTGAAGGTTGCCTCTGGCGTAAGGCCAATTAAGTGCACCGAATGTAAAACAGTTGCAAAACGTTACTCAGAGTTCAGCATTAATTACGATGGCGAAAAGCAAAAGTACCGAATTTGTAGTTTCTGTCTAGAAGAGATGATTGCCTTCGGCGACAGCAAGAAAGAGCATTTGCTTAATGCAAACCTTCGTCTTGTAGTTTCCCTAGCGAAACGCTACACCGGCCGCGGCATGCTATTCCTTGACCTAATCCAAGAAGGAAATCTCGGTCTAATCCGCGCAGTTGAAAAGTTCGACTACAAAAAGGGTTACAAGTTCTCGACTTACGCCACTTGGTGGATTCGTCAGGCAATCACTCGCGCTATGGCCGATCAGGCTCGAACCATTCGTATTCCGGTTCACATGGTTGAAGTGATTAACAAGCTCGCACGTGTTCAGCGCCAGATGCTGCAGGATTTGGGCCGCGAACCAACCCCTGAAGAACTTGCCCGTGAACTCGACATGACGCCTGAAAAAGTTGTTGAAGTTCAAAAGTATGGTCGTGAACCAATCTCGCTACACACACCACTTGGTGAAGAGGGCGACAGCGAATTCGGTGATCTAATCGAAGACTCTGAGGCGATTGTTCCGGCGGACGCGGTTGCATTCCGCTTGCTGCAAGATCAACTTGAAGGCGTACTGGATACCCTAAGTGATCGTGAATCTGGCGTGGTTCGCATGCGTTTTGGTCTAACCGATGGGCAGCCAAAAACTTTGGATGAAATCGGCAAGGTTTATGGCGTTACGCGCGAGCGTATTCGTCAGATTGAAAGCAAAACAATGTCGAAGCTTCGTCACCCGTCGCGTTCACAGAGTTTGCGCGATTACCTCGATTAAATAGTGCTGACGCTTGGTGTGTCAGATGAAGGGTGTCTGCATCTTTTTGGCAGACTAGGTAATACCTCAAAGGCGATTTATTCAGGAGTTTTGGTGCGTAAAAATAGGTTTGCAATAGTAGCTATTTCCTTGGCTTTAGTTGTAACGGGCTGTTCCAAGGGATCAAATAGTTCCAACCCATCGCCAAGTGCATCTGCTAGTCCGACAAAGCCCGCGTTACCTCGCTGGCCTTTGACAGGTATTGAATCAAAGCGTGCAAGTAAAACCAAGCCAGTATTAGTTATCAAAGTGGAAAACGATCCCGGTGTGCGCCCTCAATCTGGGTTAGACAGCGCCGATATTGTTTTTGAGGAACTAGTAGAGGGTGGCATCACTCGGTTCTGCACGATGTTCCAATCAAAACTTCCGACCGAAATTGGTCCTGTACGCAGTGTGCGCCATGTCGATGCATCAATCGCAGCTCCTGTGGCTGATTACTTTGTTTTCTCAGGTGGTGCGCGTCCAACACTGACTTACTTGCGTGGAAACTTGCCTAAGGGTGTAAAGATTTTGACTGAAGGTGCACCAGGCATGCATCGCACTAACTATCACTACGCTCCACACAACCTGTTCTTGAATCCACAAACATTGGTGGCGCAAAGTTCACACACTAATTCAGCGACCAATGGAATCTTTGTTCGTCCGACCAAGAGTATTTGGACGATGCCAACAATTACTGCAACACCAAAGCCGAGCGAGTCAGCGAATGTAAGTGCCTCGCCTAAACCAGCGGTTGCGATTTACACGCCAGCTAGTGGCGCGCGAGTTGTTTTCAGTAACGGTGAAACACCTAACTGGACTTGGAGTCCGAAGCGCCAAGAATGGATTCGTTTCGAGGGATCAACTCCGCACACCAGTAAAGATGGGCGTCAACTAGGTTTCACAAACTTGGTGGCTCTTCATGTGCAGACAGTTGATGCGGGTTACCGCGACCCTGCAGGTAATTTCGTTCCACGCACGGTCTTCACTGGTTACGGCAAAGGTACCGTCATGATGAACGGCAAAGCAGTTGCTGTTACTTGGTCAAAGCCAGATCTTGCCTCACCGGTAACGCTCAAGGATGCAGCAGGCAATGTGGTTTCATTAAATCCTGGCCGCACGTGGGTTGAACTGGTGCCAAATACTGGTTCATTCACGGTAGTAAAAGCTAAGACACCTAAACCAAAGCCGAGTAGCTCTAAGTAAGAGTCACTCAACTGAATTCGTGAGTAAGAGC
>CANBWF010000119.1 GCA_947373075.1 Actinomycetota bacterium
GTGGCAACCATGGCAACATCCGCCGCTACCGCTGCACTGGCTGATGCAAAGATTTCGGCTGCAGAAATTGATCTAGTCATCTTGGCAACCTTCACACATCGTTACGCCACACCATCAGCTGCCGCTGAAGTAAGCGCAGCTATTGGTGCAGTAAATGCTGCTGCCGTAGATGTTGGCGCTGCTTGTGCTGGCTTTGCTTACGCTGTTGGTCTAGCCGACGCTGCTGTTCGTGCTGGCACTGCCAAAACGGTTTTAGTAATTGGATCCGAAAAAATCAGTGAAGTTATTGACTTTGATGATCGTGGCACCGCATTCCTATTCGGCGATGGAGCGGGCGCAGTTGTAATTGGCGCTACAACCGAACAAGGTATTGGCCCGACAGTTTGGGGCGCAGACGGCGCACAAAAAGATGCCATCATCATGCATCCAGATACTTTCACCGCTGGAAAAGAAAAGACCAACTCAGTTCTAACCATGCAGGGACAAACAGTGTTCCGTTGGGCAATTAGTTCCATGGGTGATGTTTGCAAACGAGCACTTGAGGCAGCTGGCGTAACACCAGAAGACATCAAAGCATTTGCACCGCATCAAGCCAACATGCGTATCACAAATTCGCTTGTTAAGAATCTAGGTTTTCCAGAATCAGTAGTAATTGCTCGCGACATCGAGTCGGCTGGCAATACATCTGCTGCTTCAATTCCGCTTGCGGTAGATCGACTACGTCAGAACGGCGAGGTAGCCAGTGGCGATCTCGTGCTGATGGTTGGTTTCGGAGCAGGTCTGGCCTTCGCAGCGCAAGTTGCAAGGTTGCCATAAGTTCCGGTTACTGCGAAGTAATCGGTCGCGATTCGTAAACCCACGGATCGCATTACCAAAAAGGAGAAACACATGTCACAGGAAGACGTATTAGCCGGTTTGGCTTCTATCGTGAACGAAGTAGCTGGAATTCCAGCTGAAAGCGTACAGATGGAAAAGTCTTTTGTTGATGATCTAGACGTTGACTCATTGTCAATGGTTGAAGTTGTCATGTTGTGCGAAGAGCGGTTTGGCGTAACCATTCCAGACTCAGAAGTTAAGAACCTAAACACTGTTGCTGATGCAGTGAACTACATCACCGCTCACAAGCAGTAATCATGTCTTTTGCGTGGTGGGTGGCAAATGTCACCCACCACGAAAGACCGAATAACCAATCGAAGAAAACCCGTCACCTTAGGTGACACAAATTTAGGAGAAGTCGACACCATGAGTCGCACCGTTGTCGTAACAGGTCTAGGCGCTACTACCCCGCTAGGTGGGGATGTCGCATCAACATGGGCAGCACTACTTGCCGGTAAATCTGGCGCAGTGCTGCTAACCGATGAAGTCTTTGCTGAACTGCCAGCGCGTATTGCCGCGCCGGTAATGGTTGACCCAAGTGAAATTCTTGAGGCACACCAGATTCGCAAGATGGATCGCTCACAACAGCTTGCATTGATTGCAGCGCGTGAGGCATGGGCTGATGCTGGTTCGCCAGAAGTTGATCAAGAACGACTAGGTGTGGCTGTTGCTACTGGTGTTGGTGGCGCTGTTTCCCTGATGGAACAGTACGAAATTCTTCGCACTAAAGGCCCATCAAGAGTTTCCCCGATGACCGTCCCGATGCTTATGCCAAATGGCCCAGCAGCCGTTCTTGGCTTGGAGTTTGGCGCAATGGCTGGAGTTCACACTCCTGTGTCCGCTTGTGCATCAGGTGCTGAGGCTATTGGCTACGGCGCGGAAATGATTCGTACCGGTCGAGCAGACATCGTTGTATGTGGTGGAACTGAAGGATGTATCCACCCGTTGACTTTGGCGGCGTTCGGCGCAATGCGCGCACTGTCTACTCGTCACGACGATCCTGCAAGTGCATCACGACCATTTGATGTAAATCGCGATGGATTTGTTATGAGTGAAGGCGCTGGCATTGTTGTGCTGGAATCAGAAGAACACGCTGCGGCGCGTGGCGCAAAAGTTTATGGAATTTATGGCGGTCAAGGTTTAGCCGCAGATGCCCACCACATCGCACAACCAGAGCCAGAAGGTCGTGGCGTTATGTTGGCCATGAATCGCGCATTCGCTGATTCAGACCTAACACCAAGTGACATTGTGCACATCAATGCGCACGCAACTAGCACACCTGCAGGCGACGTAGCTGAAGCAAAAGCGATTCGCAAGGTATTTGGGGCGCACGCAGATCATGCGAGTGTTACTGCGGTTAAGGGTGCAACGGGCCACCTTTTGGGTGGTGCGGGTTCCCTTGCTGCAATCGCCACAATCTTGGCTCTGCACGATCGCGTGGCTCCGCCGATTGCTAACTTGACCGACATCGACCCAGAAGTTGATATCGATGTGATTGTTAAGGAACCACGCAAACTACCTGCTGGAGATATTGCGGGAATGAGCAACTCATTTGGTTTCGGTGGTCACGATGTTGTGCTCACCTTCAAGAGCAACTAGCCCACTTGGTGTAGCCAGCGAACGCTCATTGCTTCGCTAGCATTTCTAAACGGTTCTAGTTCGCGGTCCCATGGGCCACCAAGAAGTTCATCCAATACATCGGTGAGTGTTTTACCCTCGGCAATTGCGGTACTGACAGCATGACGCGCTTTATCTTCCTCAACGTAAGCCTGACCGTAAACACCCATTGGCGTACGCAGGATGCCAAGTGATGGTGTGCAAACATAACGCTGACCGTCGAAACCTTGACACGGTTCTTGTGTTACTTCAAAACGAATGTGCGGGAATGCGCGCAAGGCAGTTACTAAGCGCTCAGTAGTTTCGGGTGCGCCGGTCCAAGAAAGTTCAGAGCGCACATTTTGATTTACGACAGGCTGATCGACCCATTCCAGGTTGACCTTGATACCCAGTACATTGCCAAGTGCCCACTCTAAGTGCGCACATAATGCTCGTGGCGTGCTGTGAATAAAAATCACACCACGAGTTGTAGCTGATGTTGCCATCGGCTTCCTCCATTCGTTGCTGCCTCATGCCTTCCCCGACGTGGGCGCGCTACAAATGGTTCGTTAGCCCTGACAATAGCCTGACAACCTGACAGTTGGCTAGTTTTTTAGGCAAATTGCGTGATTTTCTGACTTTCCTTGATTTTCAAGGCTAAAAACAGGAGTATTTGGTGTTTGTGTCGGCCATATCCAAGGCCAGAGAGCAACTAGTGGGCGGTTTGGGACCAAGCCATAAGTTTGTCCCAGATTGGTGGCCAGCCCTTGTATTCGCGGGTCTGCAAACTAGCAGCTGCCAATGTTTGAGCGAGATTAGTTTGGAACTGCGGATACCGCTGTGCGATTGAGCTGAGTGAATCAACATAAGTGCGAATTGTGAAAAGTACATCGCCCGATTTCGGCAGTACGCGCAGGGTTTGGCGTTCGATTCGAAAATAAATTTTCTGCGCAAACTCCTCGAGTGGTAACTCAGGATCTAGTTCACGGTGAATGCTGTGCGGTTGAAAAAGATCTGGATTATCAAGAATGGTCCAATTAATTCGCCATACGGGCCGTTCGACTTCGAATTTGTCGAACATAGTGTCTGTTGCTTGACCTATGCGCTCTTCATAATGCGGGACAGGTGCATGAATCTCTCGCAATGATGCACCAATCTTTTCGGTTAGATCCCATCTACTTGGGAAGCAAACTGAAGCTGCAGTTAGTTTCCAT
>CANBWF010000120.1 GCA_947373075.1 Actinomycetota bacterium
AATGTTCCGTTCAGAGTTGCGATTGGTTCCACGCCATCAGCATTTCGGCCACGAATGCGCAATCTGCGTGACTGGAAAGTAGTGCAATTAGATGTTGAAGTAACTTCGCGGTAACGCTCTTGAGATGGCACCCATGCTTCGCAATCAAACTTGCGAGCAGCGCTTGAACCTAAGTCGCCGGCAGCAACATCAATAACTCGATATGGAATTTCAAGTGCCTGCAGGAACTCTTCTTCGAAACTTAAGAGACGCTCGTGCTCGGCCGCAGCCTGGTCAACTGGGCAGAAGGAAAACATTTCCACTTTGTCGAACCAGTGCACCCGGAAAATTCCACGAGTGTCTTTGCCATGACTTCCAGCTTCGCGACGGTAACACGGCGAGTAACCGGCATAACGCAATGGCAAAGTGTTTAAGTCCAGAATCTCGTCCATGTGATATGCGGCAAGTGGGACTTCAGCAGTTCCAACTAAATACATATCGTCATCCGGTAGGTGATAAACATTTTCGGCTGCTTGCCCTAGGAAACCTGTACCTTCCATTGCTGCAGATTTAACTAGTGCCGGTGGAATCATCGGAGTGAAACCATTTGCTGACGCTTTAGCCATTGCAAGTTGGACAAGAGCTAGTTCAAGTAATGCGCCAGGCCCGGTTAAGTAATAGAAACGACTACCGCTAACTTTCGCGCCGCGTTCAATATCAATCGCACCAATGAGTTCACCAAGTTCAACATGATCGCGAGGTGCAAAACCTTCGGCAGCGAAATCGCGTCTGTTGCCTACTTCACGCAATTCAATGAAGTCGTCTTCTCCGCCAGGAGGAGTATTTGGATCGATCAAGTTTGAAAGTGACTTAACTAGTTCATCAAGGGCTGCATCTGCATCGCGAACAGTTGATTCGGCTGCTTTAACTTGATCGGACAGTACCTTGGTCTGCGAGAGAAGTTCCGCTTTTTCGTCACCAGATGCTTTAGCAACTTGGCTTCCCAAATTTTTCTGAGTGGCGCGCAGTGCTTCGAACTCGGTAACCGCCGCACGGCGCACAACATCGGCAGCCAACACATCATCAACTAGCGAAGTGGATTCACCACGGGCTTGCTGTGATGCCTTCATGGCATCTGGATCTTGTCGCAGGGCAGCCAAGTCAATCATGGGTTAAGTCTAAGGTTTGGCCAGCTAAAGCAAGCAATCGACGAGGTTGTTTGTAATTTGTTCACGGGACATTTCAAGAAAATTGACGAATCAAGTTACTTTGAATCGTTAGGATTGCGCTACCAATTAATAGTGAGGAAAACATCGATTGGACATGAACTGGCTCTCGCCTGATGCACAAGCAAGTAGCGCTGGCGAAAAAGGTATGGGTAGTTACGCCATTGCACCGATAAGTGAAGGTCAAACCGTTGTTGGGTTTGGCGGGTCGGTGACCACTCGAGATATTTTGAATACTTTGCCAGAAGACCAGCAACATAGATCTATCCAGGTTGCGGCAGATCTTTATTTAACGCCAAGTGCCAATCGCGAACCGGGCGACATGATTAACCATTCTTGTGAACCGAATCTGGGATTACTTGGTTCCATGGTCTTGGTGGCTATGCGCGACATTGCAGTTGGCGAGGAACTCACTTTCGATTATGAGACTTGTGATGACAGTGACTATGACGAATTCGATTGCCTTTGTGGCAGTGCATCTTGTCGGGGGCGAATTACTGGCCAGGATTGGGAACTGCCTGAATTGCAGGCAAAATACGCGGGTTGGTTTAGCCCGTTTATTGCGCAAAAAATTGCGGAATTGGGTTAGTCCGACCCTGCAATTTCTAAGATTGGCAGTTCTGGCGTAATCTTGCTCAGGTGAGATTCTTTGGAATGTCACAAGGCGAGATGGCAGAGCGGCCGAATGCGGGCGCCTTGAAAGCGTCTGAGGCGAAAGCCTCCGGGGGTTCAAATCCCTCTCTCGCCGCGGTACAACGTGGCAACCGCCTTTCGGCGGTTGGTGCGTTGGACTTTGGCGAGAAACGCATTTGGGAGGAGCTCGTGCGAATAGCACGAGCGACGGTTCCCTCTCTCGCCGCCAAGTTCTTCAACTGCTCTGCGGTCGCTGAACTTAAAGGAGACGTCGCATAGTCCGGTCGAGTGCGCCTCACTGCTAATGAGGTAAGGGGTCAAACCCTTCGGAGGTTCAAATCCTCTCGTCTCCGCGCTTAAGAACCCCGCCCGTAAAGGGTGGGGTTTTCTTATGCGCGAAATTGTAGATGCGAGGATTTGGGAGGAGGTGCGCAGCACCGACGGTTCCTCTCGTCTCCGCAGCCGAATGCGTGAGCGAAGAACCACTTGAAGCCTGGCATCCATTTTCCGATGCGGCTACGGCCCATCCCGCAAGCAATCTCGCATCGGCTCTCGTCTCTTTCACTCTCCTATCGACGAACTACTCGTGAGCAAATATCCATTTTCCGATGCGGCTACGGTCCATACCGCAAGCAATCTCGCATCGGCTCTCGTCTGCGCAAATAAGAAAAGCTCCAGAGTTATCCGGAGCTTTTCAAACGAATAGAAATTCGCGGCCTTGACTCCCTATATCATTTCATTAAACGGCAGAACGTCAAGTACTCATTCACATTAGAAATTGATCCACAGCTCCAAATTTGTGCTCTTCATGAGCAATCCCAGTAGCAGAGAATTTCCATGGGCGCCTCTGTATCTCAACGGATAGAGAGCGGTCTTGACTAAGCCGAAAATGTGGGTTCGAATCCCACCAGGGGCTCCCAGTCAACACCGGGGTCGGTGGATGACTCCACCGACCTTGCGCCCAACCTAATGAATCAACCGCAGGGATACCCACCTACCCAATTCCTGTTGCACTTAGTGGAATAGTGGTTATTGCTATTCATTTCATTTTTCACACAACGTAATTAGAGGATTCGCCATGAGCCAAGAACATAAACCCGATCAGTACGCCGGTGTACCAACTGCACCATTTGGTGAGGATGGCCATCCAAGGCGCTGGGCAATTTTAGGTGTTCTTGTTGTCAGTTTGTTGATTGTCATTTTGGATAGCACTGTTTTAAATATCGCGTTGCCAACGATCCAGCGCGATTTAGGTGCAACTCAAGGCCAGTTGTTGTGGGCTGTTGATTCTTACCAGCTGGTTTTCGCAGCGCTGCTTTTCACATGGGGCGTGCTTGGCGATACGTATGGTCGTAAAAAGATTTTGATAATTGGTTTAGCAATTTTCATGTTCGCAAGTGCTGCCTGCTCATTTGCTAGTTCACCTGGTCAGTTGATTTGGTTACGCGCACTAATGGGTATCGGTGGAGCTGCAGTAACTCCGGTTACTTTGGCAATCATCACCGTGGTGTTCCCGCCGCGTGAGCGTGGAAAAGCAATCGGCGCTTGGGCTGCTGCTGTTGGTGGCGCTGTTGCTCTTGGTCCAATTATTGGTGGACTCCTACTTGAGAATCCTTCGTGGACAAACGGGCTAACCGGCAATGACTGGGGTTCAGTCTTTTTGATCAATGTGCCGATTGTGATTATTGGCATTATCGGAATCGTTCGGATTGTTCCGGAAACTAAAAACCCAACACCTCAGCGTCTTGATATCCCAGGTTTACTACTTTCTATTTCTGGTCTCGTTGCACTTGTATACGGAATCATTCACGCTGGTGTAATCCACAG
>CANBWF010000121.1 GCA_947373075.1 Actinomycetota bacterium
GACTGCATCAACAATCGTGCGCACACACGATTACTTACAGCATAACTCGGCTGAGTCATACTTAGCCTGCCCAAAAAAGTATTGGACAAACCTTTGAAATGCTGATTAAACATTTCAAAAACTGGTGGTTTAAGTGGTTTCTCGAATCACAAGCGATGTTTCGAGCAGTCTTGGCTTTGGCTCTTCGCCATTAAGTTGGGCAATCATTAGCTCCGCTGCCGCAGCGCCTAAGCCCACAATGTCTTGGCGCACAGTGGTTAGTTGCGGACGCGAAGTTTGCGCGACGATGGTGTCATCAAATCCAACAAGTGCGATATCGCCCGGCACAGTCAAGCCACGATCCTGAATGGCGGCCATAGCGCCGATTGCCATCAAATCGTTGGCCGCAAATACTGCGTCAACTATTTCATTCTTATCAAGCAACTGATTCATTGCCGCGAAACCACTGTCGTGCGTGTAATTACCGTGAGCAATCATTGATGGCGGAACTTCGCGACCAAGGTTCATGTGAACCTGCAAGAAACCAGCCAACCGCTGCGCACCCGCACTAGCTGCTACTTCACCCGTGATAGTTGCAATATTCTTTCGACCACAATCGATTAGGTGCTGAGTTGCTTGCTTCGCTCCACCAACATTGTCGGTATCTGCATGCAAGAACTGAAGGTAAATATCTGGTGTTCCAGCCATAACAACTGGCAAACCCTCTTGTGCAAGTTGGAAAACAATTTCCTCATCATGTACTTGGAAGAAAATTGCGCCGTCAACTGCGCCACTGTCTAAGTAGTTTGAGAAATTGCCGTCGGAATTGTTACTAGCACCAACAAGAAGCAGTGTCTGCATATTGTTTTCCATTAGTACTCGGCTAACACCTGATGTAACAGTGGCCCAAAATGGATCAGCAAAAATTGAAAGGTCGTCATCGATAATGACTGCGATCATTCCCGTGCGCCCGGTAGCCAATGCGCTAGCGGCGCGATTCTTTTTGTAACCGAGTTTGGCAACTGTTTCGTGAACTCGCCGAGCGCGTTCTGGATCCACACGAACATCACCATTAAGAACGCGAGAAACCGTAGCTTCACTCACCCCGGCTTCACGAGCAATCTGGGTGTAAGTGAGTTTGCTTTGGTTTTTCATAGCCTTATTATTTCGCAGAAATCAAAGCGGGATTGACCAGGGCACACTGCTGTGCAATTACGTTTTGATAAAACTTTGCACTGTTTTTTAGCGTGCGCTCCAAAGTCACAAAATCAACATGAACTAGGCCAAAACGCTTTGCATAACCTTCAGCCCACTCAAAGTTATCCATAAGTGACCAAGCGAAATAAGACTTAACCGGAACGCCATCTGCAATTGCCTCAGAAAGCGCAGCTAGATGGGCTTCAAGATAGGCAACGCGACGCTCGTCAAAAACAATTCCGTCTTCGTCTGGAACTTCTGGGAATGCTGCGCCGTTTTCGGTAATTGCAATGTTGGTGACCATCGGCCAATCGCGATTGATGCGAACCATCAAATCGTAGAAACCGTTCGGAGTAATTGGCCAGCCCATGTCTGTGTGTGGCAATGGAGCTGAACCATCGAACGCCTGCGGGAATGGTGTTGGGCTTGGGCTTGTACTAGGTGCGGCATTTGCAAGGGGTGGATTGATGTAATTGTCTGCGTAGTAGTTAACGCCAATGAAATCTGGATTGCTAACAATTAATGCTTCATCACCTGGTTGGAAAACTGCGGTGAAGTGATCGCCAAATGAAGCCACAACTTCTGCTGGGTACTGGCCATAAAACATTGCATCTAGCCACCAACGATTAAGTTGACCATCAAGTAGAACTTCTAGATCCTTAAGTTCTTGATTTGTTGGATCAGTAACTCGGTAAGTGGTCATGTTAAGTGCAATGCCCACGTTGATCTTTGGATTAACTGCCTTCATGGCTGCAGATGCCTGAGCATGCGCAATTGAAGTGTGATGCGCAGCAGCTACACCTGCTGAAAGTTCCTGTCGCCCAGGTGCATGCACACCAGAGAGGTAGCCCAGCCAAGTGAAAACCCAAGGCTCATTCAGTGTGATCCAGTTTGTTACTCGATCGCCAAACGCTTCAACGCATGCCGTCGCATAATCAACAAATGCTGGAACGATATCCCGGCTAGCCCAACCACCTTTATCTTCTAAAGCTTGTGGCAAATCCCAGTGATAAAGAGTTACCACTGGCTCAATGTTGTTGGCAATCAATTCATTGATCAACTTGTTATAGAAATCAAAGCCGCGTTCTTCACGAACACCATCGCCAGCTGGGAAAAGACGCGACCAGGCAATAGAGAATCGGTAACTTGTTACACCGAGCTCTTTCATCATTGCGATATCCTGCGGGAAGCGATGGTAATGATCACAGGCGATATCGCCATTTTCCCCATTCGCTACTTTGCCTGGGGTTGCGCAAAAAGTATCCCAAATACTCGGGCCACGGCCATCAAGAGATGTCGCACCTTCGATTTGGTAACTCGAGGTTGCAACGCCCCAGTTAAAGTCAGCAGGAAACTTCATGATTAACCCTTTACCGCGCCGTCCATGACACCGGTTACTAAGCGGCGGCCAACGAACACGAACAGAATCAAAAGCGGAGCGGTTGCCATGAATGAGCCTGCCATCACGATGTTGTAGTCCATGCCGTATGCCTTGGTGTTCAACTGGCTGATGGCCACCTGAAGTGTGAACTTATCTGGCGATTGCAAAACAAGAAGTGGCATCAAGTAATCGTTCCAAGAAGCCAAGAAACTAAATAGTCCGAGCACGAAAGCACTTGGAAGAATTGCCGGCACAATCATGCTTCGGTAAATACGTGGAATTGAAGCTCCATCAATACTGGCTGCTTCAAGTAGTTCGTTAGGAATTTGTGCATCAATAACTTGACGCATCCAGAACACACCAAAGGCAGTAACCAGAGCGGGAACAATAAGAGCCTTGAGTTCGTCAATCCAGTTCAGTTTTGAAAGCAACAAAAACATTGGAACCAAGCCAAGCTGACTTGGCAACATCATGGTTCCGATGATGAAAAGGATGAGTGCTTTCTTACCGCGGAACTGCAATTTCGCAAAAGCAAAACCAGCAATTGATGAGAAGAAAACCTGAGCTGCAGCAACTGAAAGACAAACAATCAGTGTGTTGAGCATGTTGCGGCCAAATGGCACAACTTCAAACACAGCTTTTACTTCGTTCCAGAAATTATGACCAGGCACAACTGACGGCGGGCTTTGGGCAATTACATCTGAAGTACTAGAAGCAACTACGAACATCCAGTAGAACGGAAAGAACGATGCGAATGCGACTACTACCAAGAAGACATAACTCATTGGCGACATCTTCTTATGGCGAGAAGCTTTATTTTTCTTAATTTTTGGTGCAACCGAAGTAGTTCCGTCGATCGCTAATTCTGCGCTACTCATTTCTTTGTATCCTCACTAGCAATTCGACGGGTTAAGGCAAAGTTGATGGCAGAAATAATC
>CANBWF010000122.1 GCA_947373075.1 Actinomycetota bacterium
ATGAAATCTGGTCCACCAAAAATAGTTTCTCACCATAACAAAGCAACTAAAGGGCGAATTCTTCGGGCGATTGCACAAAGCAAATCCAAAGTGAAATCCATTGATGACTTAGCCAAAATCATCACCGAACTCGGCGCAGATGTCGAGATTAAAGCTCCTGCAAAAGTTGCTGGTCCGGTTGTTCTTGAAGTTGTCGTGGACGTTCTGTAAGCAAAGCTCAATAAGTTGAGTATCCAGAAATCTAGGTTCACTCATGTTCAGAGGGTTTTGGTTTCTGAACTGTTTTGCGCGGAGTTAAAACAGATATGAATAGCAGCAAAAGTGTTAGAAATAGTCCAATTAGCACATAGCGATTCAAGGTAACCATTGGCACAATGCTTGCTGGGATCTGACTCACCACCACGGGAACATCGGGTGAAGTAATCGTCAATCTCCAAGGATCTTTTACTGGGTTTGCATCGCCTTTGGTCTCCACCTGAACGTATTTTCCCTTTGGCTCAACGCTGATGATTCGGTGCGCATACTGATTGCCTGGTTCTTTGATCAGAGGTAAAACCGCAATATCTCCAGTCTGGAGTGAATGTGCTGGAACTGGCTTGACGAGCAAAACGTCTCCGCGTTTGTAAACGGGGACCATGCTGTCCGAAAGCACACGCTCAAAGTGAATGTGTCGAACCAGTATGTAAGTTGCCGAAGCAATACTAACTAGCGCTAATGCCATCAGCGCGAAGAGAGTGAAAGTTGCAATGAAGCGACTTGTTTTTCTAATTGAATTATCAGGGGCAATCTTTGAATCGATTTCGGAGGTGGGCATAGTTTTCCTTCAGTTAAGAGTTTGTTGTTGTACCGGCACGAAAATCGGTTCGGTCCGTTTTAACGCTGATTGTTGAGCTCCAACTAGTTCGCGAAGTTTTAGTGACGCTCAGTCTGACCGAAAGGCGGGCGCCTTTAGCAACGGAAAGGGTTGGGGATAGCGAGCCATTTGCTTGATTTCCTAAATTCGTAATAGTTCCCGAGCAGGTGTTTGCAGTTTGATTCCAGGTGCCACCTACGCATGACTCGAAAGTGATTTTTGGAACACCTTCTTGATTTCCGCCTTGCGTTATTGTTGCGATGGCAAATGTTGCGCCAATTAGCGCCATACCGCCGGAATTGATTAAATCCAAGTAATCAAGCTGGGTGCTGTTGCTGGTAATCCAGTTCGCTACATAGGGCGCTGGACTTGGAGTTGTGCCAGGATCTGCAAAGTATGCGCCCCAAGAAAGAGTTGCGGCTGAATAGCTTTTTGCACTGTTTGCCTTGATAGCGGCGCCAGCAGGTTGTGCTGGAATTGCGAAAAGCGCTACTGCGATTGCAAGAGTAAACGCAACAAAACTATTGGTTGTTAATCGACGTTTCATAGTTGTCCCTTCTTATTCGCGAGCGAGACTGCAGGACAAGGATTACTCCAAGCCCCGCAGTCTCTTACAGCGTTTTCGCTATTGATTAGCTATTGGTTGTTGCTGCTGTGCGCTGACCTTCGTAAAACAGGTAAGCCAAGTTCACTGAACCGTTCTGGATGGTTACTGCTGGCACGGTGCCATCGACAGTTGTTTCATCCTGAGCTGGAACTGTCAGAACAATCTGCAACTTCAGTGAATCAAGTGAAGCCATTGTTGGGTGAGCAATAAATGACTGAGCAGTTGCAAAGGTGGATAGTGGGGTAGCTGCAATTTCACTCGATACAGTTCCACCAGTACATGCGCCAGTTGCTAAAGTCCAAGTGCCTGAACATGAATTAACTGCAACAGTGATGGCCTTGTTAGTAGCGCCTGCAGTACCGTCGGTAATTAGGGTTGCGGTACCGGTTGAAGTGATCTTCAAAGTAAGTGCCTGAGAAGCAAGTGTTCCGGCATTAGTCAAAGTTGTGTAGCGGTTTACTACATCGCCCGGTACAAGGTTTGAAATTGCTGAGCTAAAGCCAACCCCGTTATTTGCTGAGGTTAATGAAAGCTTGCCAACACCGGCGGTATTGCTGCCTGATGCGGTTGCGTTTAGTCCAGCAAATGTGCCAGCTCCTGCTACTGCAACGATTGATGCACCGATAACACCCATTAGGGCTAATCGAAGCGATCGCTTGTTGCGCATATGTTCTTTCTGCATTCTGCGTTCTCCTTATTGTGTTTCGCGAATTTGCGACTTGTTATCCAGAACACCAGTGCTAACTAGCAAGGTAGTCACAGGTTGCTCACAAGTTCCTTAAGACTCGGAATTGAATAAGGAATGAAATGCATGTGAGTGCTTGCACCACAGAAGTTAAATTCAATGAACTTATGCATAAGTGCAGTTGTACAAGTGTCTAGTCAAAGTGCTAACCCCGATAAATGTGAACTTCTCGCAACACAACTGCGAGTAATTCCTAATGTGGTTAGTAGAAATCGATTTAAAAATTTTTGGTCGAGTAAATCACAAATTAGATACGAAAGGTATAACTGTGCTTCCCCAAATACTCATAGTTAACGACGACAAAGAGCTAAGTTCCTTAGTTGCATCAACACTGCAAAAGGAAGGGTTCAGAACTTTAGAAGCCGACAGTGGATTCGCTGCCCTCGAGGCATTTCATGCTCACCAGCCAGACTTAGTAATTTTGGGTGCCCGACATGTCGACATGGATGGCCTTGAACTTTGCCGACGATTAAAGGCATTTAAGCAAGTAATGATTCTGTTTTTAACTTCACACACTGAAGAGATTGATCAACTTTCCGGCTTTGCGGCAGGCGCTGACGAATACATGGCCAAACCGTTTTATCCGCGCGTACTTGCAGCCAGAGTGAAATCCATGCTTCGCCGTCAC
This sequence comes from Actinomycetota bacterium, assembly GCA_947373075.1. Taxonomy (GTDB): domain Bacteria; phylum Actinomycetota; class Actinomycetes; order S36-B12; family UBA5976; genus UBA5976. The sequence continues at coordinate 2,834 of CANBWF010000122.1, forward strand.
ATCGACGCAATCGAGTCAGATACCGTGTTAACGGTTGGTTCAATTGTGCTTGATCAAGATTGCCGAACTGTGGCAGTACGCGGAACAGAAATTAATTTAACCCGTATCGAATTCGATCTACTTGCAGTGCTAATGGAAAAGCCAAAGCGAGTATTTTCGCGCGAAGAGTTAATGATGCGCGTATGGGATGGCTGGCATTGCGGGGGACACGTTCTTGAGTCGCACCTTTCACGATTGCGCAGTAAGTTCCGTGATGCTGGTGCGCCTACAGTTGCGGTAGCTGTGCGCGGATTCGGCTACAAACTTGGAATAGACATTCAAGCGGATGTTAATGAACTGGCCAGGGCGAGTTAAGTGGCCAGCCCATTTGGCACATTTTCGTTCAAGCTACCTGCCGGTGTTTCATTGCCGATTGGACCGTTAGCCAACATCGCTTCCACTAACTCGGCGACATTAACGGTAGCTATGCGGGTTCCGGTATCACTGAACCCGTATGGCAGGAATATGGTGCCATTGTGTATTAATCCACCACAGGAATACACCACATTAGGCACATACCCATTGCGTTCATCTGCGTTAGCAGATAGCAGTGGTTGAGATAGTCGACCGATAACTTTTGTTGGATCCTCTAGATCAAGCAGAATCGCGCC
>CANBWF010000123.1 GCA_947373075.1 Actinomycetota bacterium
GAATGGTTCCATCGCGCAGCTGCGGTTGATCTAGAAGAGCAAACTGATTCAGATCGTCGCATCGCTGAACTCGAAGGCAACGTTTACGAAGAATTCGATAATGACTTTGTGTATGAAGAATACGCAGACGACGAAGACGAATAATTCCACAAGCTGATTGCGTCCACAATTCCACTCACTTGTTTGGTAGCAATCTTGTTGGGTCGCAAACTGAAACCTCACTAAATCATTAGGAGGTTTCATGGCGGGTGCGAATTCGGATTTTGCTGATTGGCAAAACTCAGTCCTTTTGGTCGGACGGGTTACCAGCGAAGCAGACGAGATCGAGCTGCCAAGTGGTGAAACTTTGGTTCGATTTCGAATAGTCGTGCCAAGAGATAAGCCCACAACAAAAACGACGGTCGACACCATAGATTGCGTCACGTTTAAAACTGTGTCGCAACGAAAAGCTCGAACATTGGCTATTGGCGACCTAGTCGAAATAACTGGAGAGCTGCGCAGGCGTTTCTGGAAAGCCGGCACTGGAGTGGCATCTCGAGTTGAGGTTGAAATTAGTTCATTGAAGTCTGTCAAATAGCGTCGGATTCACTCACAAAGCCCAAGTTAAATGTGCTTTCTCGCTCAGCACAAAATAGGTACATTAGGTAAACTTCTAGTCATCCGTACATTCATAGGGGATTGCATGTCAGTTCTACACACAAAGTCAGATTCAAAAACCTTACGTTCATTTGGGGTCGTCACTGCACTGATAGTTGCAGTCACACTTTCGATGACTCCTGTTTCGGCAGGCACAACTGTTAAGCGTGCACCTAGTGCGCCAGTTTTGCAGTCACTTGTCGCCGGCGATAAATCGTTCACCATCACTATTAGTGCCCCAACCGATCCAGGCACATCTGCAGTAACCCAATACGGTTACGCATTGAATAATGGCTCTTGGCTCACATTAGGTTTAGCAAGTATTGCTGGTACTGCGAAAGTTGTGAAAGTTTCTGCCAACGATGTCGATTACAACGTAAAAGTTCGAGCAAAGAGTTCAGCAGGCTGGGGCGCCGTTCTTGATGCTGGCACAGTTCATCCGGTAAAGCCGGCTCCGATTTATCCCGGTGCGCCAACAATCGTGTCTGCCTACGACACCGGCTGCCACATCACCAGAGTTGAATTTGTCGCACCAACCGTTACTTTTGGAAAAATCACTCGTTACCGCTACCAGCTTGGTGACGGTCATAAGTGGGATAACCGGTGGACAATTGATGGAGTTCAAATCATTCATGATGCTCGTCAGCGCCCATTCACTCTGCGAATTCAGGCTTTCAATAACGCCAAAAATTCGGGTTGGGGCGAGATTTCTGAAATCGTTATTGACAACGTATTCCCGAAGTGCCCGTTTTACAAATAATGCCATTGCAGCAATCCAGTGATGTTTTAGCCAAGGTATACGACGCCGCACTTCTAGATTTAGACGGCGTCGTATACATCGGTGAAGATGGCGTGCCAGGTGTAGTGCCTACGCTTAACGAAATGCATCAGCAATATGGCATTGCGTTAACTTGCATCACAAATAATGCTGCGCGTTCACCAAAGACTGTGGCTGAACATCTGCAACGTCTTGGTCTTCAAGTAACTGAGAATGATGTTGTAACCTCCGCCCAAGCTGCTGCCACTGAACTCGCACGGCTATTGCCACAAGGTAGCGATGTGTTCGTGTTGGGCAGTCGCGATCTAGCTGACGAGATTTCTCTCGTGGGCCTTACTCCTTCACAAGATGTCGATAAAACTTATGCCGCAATAGTTCAGGGCTATTGGCCTGATATGCCTTGGCGAATGCTGGGGGTAGCGGCAAAGGTAATTAACAGTGGTGCGCTTTGGGTTGGCACTAATGCCGATTGGACCATTCCAACTTCATTTGGCACATCGCCAGGTAACGGCACCATGATCCAAGCACTCAAGATCGCCACCGGCAAAGAGCCAGCACTAATTGCCGGCAAGCCAGATTCACCGCTTATGCATGTTGCTATTGAACGCACTGGTGCTAAGCGTCCACTGATGATTGGCGATCGGCTCGATACCGACATCTTGGCTGCCAACCGAATCAATATAGACAGTCTGCTCGTGTTTTCAGGTGTTACTGACTTTCTGGAACTATTCGAAGCAACTCCCGAACTTCGGCCAACGTATTTAGCCTGGGACGCTGCTGGTTTGCAAGATGCAGCCACCGCAGTTGTTGTTGATCATGGATTAGTGAGTTTGCACGAATGGCGCGTTGCCGGTGATGGTCTTTCGGGGCAAGGCGACGCCCTTGACGCAATTCGGGTATTGGCAGTGGCAGTATGGGAGTTGGTGATTTCACCGCAGCAAGCAATGCAAGCGCTCGCTGATCTTGGAATCTCGCTACCGAAAGGCGCTGCACACTAATGTCCGAAGAGAACACAAACGAATTCGCTTCTGAAATCGATGACACAGTTGTTGATCAATTCGATGATTCCGAAGATGAATTTGCCGATGAAGAATCGGACGACGCGGATGACCAAGAGTCTGATTTAGATTCGCAAGATTCTGATTTGGTAGCCCAGAGCAGCGACATTGCCCTGGAGGCCGAAACAGCTACCGCTTTTGATTCAGCAATCGCCGAAGTTAGTGACTACTTAGATGTGGTCAGCACCGATTCTGCCTTAGCTCTTTTTGCCCTGCCAACAACTGGGGAGCCACGAGTTGACGACGCACTTGGGCGCCTTGGCGATCTTGAATCTTTGCCCGTGCACGAACATGTTGAAGTTTTCGAAGATGTGCAGCGCCGTTTGCACGACACGTTAGCCGACTTGGCAGGCTCGTGACCCGACGTCGACTCGATGTTGAGTTAGTCAGACGCCACCTTGCGCGCAGTAGGGAACAAGCTCAAGATCTCATTACTTCCGGTCTTGTAATTGTTGATGGCATTGTTGCTACAAAATCAGCAACTCAGGTTGATGAATCTGCCAGCCTAAAAGTCACAGTCGATATTGACGAAGAATATGTTTCTCGCGGCGCCCACAAACTGATTGGCGCATTAGATGCTTTCAACTTAGATGTGGCCGGCAAAGTCGCACTAGATGCCGGTGCTTCAACGGGTGGTTTCAGTGATGTTCTGTTGCGCAGAGGCATCGAACATATCTATTGCGTTGATGTTGGCTATGGCCAATTGGCGTGGAAAGTGCAACAAGACGAGCGAGTTACTGTGCACGATCGCACAAATGTGCGCCACTTAACTGTTGAGCAACTCGGATCTACTGTTGATCTAGTGGTAGCCGATCTTTCCTTCATTTCACTTGAAACCGTGCTACCAGCGATAAAAGGCGTAATGAAAGACACGGCTGACGCACTTTTAATGGTCAAACCACAGTTTGAAGTGGGCAAAGAGGCACTTGGTTCGGGTGGAGTTG
>CANBWF010000124.1 GCA_947373075.1 Actinomycetota bacterium
AGCGATCGCCATGAGGGTCCTCGCGCCAATGTTCTAGCTTCTGGTGTTGCAGTTCCTTGGGCACTCGAAGCGCAGCAGATTCTTGCTAATGAGTGGGGTGTTGCTGCTGATGTTTGGTCAGTAACTTCATGGAATGAATTGCGTCGTGATGGTCTTGAAGTTGATCGTCACAATCTGCTTAACCCAAGCGATAAGCGAACTGCGTACGTTGCATCAAAACTTGCAGACATCAATGGCCCAGTAATCGCTGTTTCCGATTACATGCGGGCTGTTCAAGACCAGATTCGCGAATGGGTACCAACTGATTTCGTATCACTTGGTACTGATGGCTGGGGTATGTCTGATACTCGCGGGGCACTTCGTCGTCACTTCCTGGTTGATGCACAAAGCATTGTGGTTCAGACTCTTGCCTCACTTGCTAAGCGTGGCGAAATAGATGCACATGTGGTTCAAGAGGCAGTCAATCGTTATCAGCTAGGTGATCCAAAGGCTGCCGGCGCTGGCAACACCGAAGGTGGCGGCTGATATTCAGCCCCATTGCCGTGACGCTTGCCAGGCAAACTGCCACACTTAAGTCATGACCGAATCCTCGCTGTATTTGAGCGCTGAGCGTTTAGACGCTGAGCGCGCGGTATTAGCGCGTCGTGTACATCGCATGACTGGCTCACTAACAAGTTCAGCTATGTCCCGCATGGAAGAAACTGTTCCCTGGTTTCAGGCGCTTTCGGCTAACGAGCGAGCATCAGTGGGCACGATTGTTGAAGCCGGTGTTAATTCCTTCGTTGAATGGTTTGGTTCGGAACGCATCGAAACTTCAGATGTTGGAACGCTTTTTGCCAATGCTCCTCGTGGTGTTGTGCGGGCGCTTAGCCTGCAACAGACAGTAGAACTTGTGCGCACAATCATGGCTGTTGTTGAAGAATCGGTCGCAGAAATTGCGGGTGACAATCGGATTCGCCAAGCGTATTTACGCGAATCACTGTTGCGTTATTCCCGCGAAATTGCATTTGCTGCCGCTGAAGTTTTTGCTACTGCTGCCGAATCTCGTGGTGCTTGGGATGCTCGTCTTCAGGATCTGATGTTGGATGCGATTATTTCCGATGAACCAGATCACACGATTGAATCACGAGCACTCGCAGCCGGTTGGCACATAGATCAACCTGTCACCACTCTGGTCGGCCCAGTGCCACAAAGTCGTATCCCAGTTGAAACGCACATTGAACAAATCAGACGTACTGCTCGTAATCAAGAGTTAGATGTTTTAGTCGGTATCCAAAGTAATCAGATGATCATTGTTTTGGGCGCCAGTGATGTTTCAAGCTTTACACCAGCTAAAACAAAAATGTTTCTAACTCACTTTGGTGCAGGAACTGTGATTAGCGGACCAATTGTTGAAAATGTGAAAGTTGCGCACGATTCTCTGAGCCCGGCTCTGTCTGCATTTCAAGGCGCTGCGCTCGTTATTACAACAGAGCGACTAATGAATCATGATGAACTTTTGTCGGCTCGTGTTTTAAACGGTGATCGTGAAGCGCTTCGCCCACTCATCAACAAACTGCAATCGCAGATCCGCGACGATGTTCGCGCAACTCTTGCTGCTTACCTCGAACAGGCCCCAACTATTGAAGGCTGCGCTCGCCTACTGTTCGTGCACGTAAACACCGTTCGATACCGCCTCAAGCGGGTGGCTGAAGTAACTGGGTTTGACCCGCTTAACCCGCAAGATGCCTTGGCATTGCGATTAGCCCTGATGTTGGGGCGAATTTCCTAACCTTTGTAGGATACCTACAAATTATTGACGTATAATTTAGTGATTCGCTAACCCTTTTAGACGAAGCCTATACGGGAGACTAGATAACGTGCTTGCAGTAGTTGCTCCTGGACAAGGTTCCCAAACGCCCGGTTTTCTGACCCCGTGGCTCGAACTACCCAGATTCAAAGATCGAATGCGCTGGCTCGGCACAGTAGCTGGCCTCGACCTAGTTACACATGGCACCGAAAGCGATGCCGATACCCTCAAAGACACCTCAATCGCTCAACCACTCATTGCCAGTGTTGGCATGGTTTCACTTCTTGAACTTTTCCCAAACCGCGGCCAGGCACTTTCACAAGTTAGTGTTGGCGCTGGTCACAGCATGGGTGAAATAACCGCGGCAACTGCGGCGCATGTACTTAGCGCCGAACAAGCAATGGTCTTTATTCGTGAACGCGCAAATGCTATGGCTAAAGCTGCAGCAGTTACACCAACGGGTATGACTGCAGTGCTTGGCGGCAATCGCGCTGAAGTTCTCGCGGCCATTAAAGCGCTTGGCCTTACTGCAGCTAACGACAATGGCGGTGGCCAGATTGTTGCTGCTGGAACTTTAGAAGAACTTGCAGTGCTTGCGCAGAATCCCCCAGCTGGTGCGCGCATTCGTCCGCTTTCAGTAGCTGGTGCATTCCATACCAATCACATGGCTCCAGCCGTTAAAGTTCTTGCGAACCATGCAAAGGCGATTAGTACCGAGGACTCGCGGATCAATTTACTTTCAAATGCCGATGGCACTGTGGTGCACGATGGCCGTACTGTATTGCGTCATCTTGTCCGCCAAGTTAGTCATCCTGTGCGCTGGGATCTTTGCATGCAAACCATGCTCGACCTTGGTGTTACTGGCTTAATCGAACTTCCACCGGCGGGCATCCTTGCTGGCCTTGCTAAGCGTGGCATGCCAGGTGTTGAAACTTTCACACTTAACACTCCTGACGATCTGCCAGCTGCAGCTGAGTTTGTGGCAAAGCACGGCACCCCTAGCAACATCAAAGACCTGCCTACCTGGCGCGTTGTGCTTTCGCCAATCAAGGGAATCTTTGAACGAGTTTGCCTTGATGAAGTGGGCGCTGAACTTGGCGAGAACACCCGCATTGGCGTGGTGCATGCCGATGGTGAAACTTACGCGGTTGAAGCGCCATACGGCGGCAAGATTGGTGAATGGTTAGTCGCAGATGGCGCTGAGGTAAATCCAGGCGAGCTAATCGTTCGACTAAAGCCTGCGAGTGACGCATGGTAAACATCAACACACCAGCAGTAACAACCCACGCTGGCTTTCTAGGCCTAGGCGCATACCGACCAAGCCGCATCGTTCCAAACAGTGAACTTGTTGATCGCATTGAATCAACAGACGAATGGATTCGTGAACGCTCAGGCATCATTGAACGTCGTTACGCAGGTGCCGACGAGACAGTGGCAACCATGGCAACATCCGCCGCTACCGCTGCACTGGCTGATGCAAAGATTTCGGCTGCAGAAATTGATCTAGTCATCTTGGCAACCTTCACACATCGTTACGCCACACCATCAGCTGCCGCTGAAGTAAGCGCAGCTATTGGTGC
>CANBWF010000125.1 GCA_947373075.1 Actinomycetota bacterium
CCATTTGCCCGACGTTCATCAATAGCTTTTGCACTAGCGAGTGCGCCATCACGATCAACATGCAAGAACGCGTGGACATCAGCATCAACTTGGTCAATTCGAGCAAGGTGCGCAGTTGTTGCTTCAACAGCAGAAACTTCTTTAGCCGCTAACTTCTGGGCTAAATCAGCCGCAGTTAAACGAATGAGGTCAGACATTTTTACTCCTCATCCAAAATACGTGGAACTCTGAAGCGATCGTCTTCAACAGCGGGAGCGCCCGCTAGTGCCTCAGGTGCGGTTAGTGATTCTGCTGGCACATCAGCACGGAAAACATTGGTCATTGGAACTGGGTGGCTCATTGCGGCCACACCTTCCGTTGGGGCTGACGCGATTTGGTCAACTGCTTCCAGAATTGCGCCTAACTGTTGGGCGTAATGGTCGAGCTCGTTTTCTGGAATCTCAATTCGAGCCAGTTTTGCTAGATGTGAAACATCATCACGGGAAATTGCGGACATGTGCCAATTCTATTGACATGTGCGGGTTGACTAAACCGCAGTGGCAGCAACCACAACAGCGGTGCTACCTAGTTTGAATTGGCAGCTGCATAAGCCAAAGCGGCTTCGGGACCTTGTTCTAGCAAGACAACAAAGCCTGCCTCATCAAGGATTGGCCGTCCTAATTCCTGCGCTTTTGTGGCTTTCGAGCCAGCACCTGGACCAACCACCACAAAATCCGTTTTGATTGAAACTGAACTGGCTGATTTACCGCCGCGACTCGTTATTGCTTCGCTGGCACCCTCGCGAGAGAAACCCTCAAGCGTTCCGGTGACTACTACCGAGAGTCCAGCCAGAGTCTGTGGTCCTGTTTCAGTCTGTGCTGATTCCAAAACCAAACCGCCAGCTCGCCACTTCTCAATAATCTCGCGATGCCATGGTTCGCTAAACCATTCCACAATCGCTGCGGCAATTACTGCGCCAACACCTTCAACCTCGGCGAAGTCTTCGGGCTTTGCGTTAGCAAGCGCATCAATGCTTGGGAAAGCGCGGGCTAGTGCTTGCGCAGTTGGCGGGCCGACATGACGCATAGACATAGCAGCAACAACTCGCCACAACGGTTTAGTGCGAGCAACTTCAAGTTGTGCCAGTAAAAGTTTCGCATTTTCCGCTAACTCGCGGTCTGCTCCTTTTACAAAGAAATCACTTGCTTGCAGCTTCTCTTCGGTGAGTAAAAACAGATCGCCTTCATCTTCAATAACGCGATCCTCCAGTAGCGCCCGAGCAGCTTTTTCACCAAGACCTTCGATGTCGAGCACTGCTCGTGATCCCAAGTGTTCCAAACGCCCACGCAGCTGAGCTGGGCAACTACGAGAGTTAGGGCAACGGATGTCAGCGTCGTCTTCTTTCTCTGGCGCTAACTTACTGCCGCATTCCGGACACTTGGTTGGCATGACAAAAGGATTTTCATTGCCAGTTCGAACTTCAACAACTGGGCCAAGGATTTCTGGAATAACATCGCCGGCTTTGCGAATGAAAACCATATCGCCAATGAGCACACCTTTGCGTTGCACTTCAAATCCGTTGTGCAACGTGGCAAAAGAAACTGTTGAACCAGCAACAAGCACAGGATCCACTTGAGCCCGCGGTGTTACGCGACCCGTTCGACCAACCTGAACGCCGATGCCCAGCAACTTCGTGCGCACAACAGTTGGCGGATATTTGTAGGCAACTGCCCAACGCGGTGCTCGCGCTGTATAGCCAAGTTCGTCTTGTTCATTTAAGTCATCAACTTTGATAACCACACCGTCAATGTCGTGTTCTAACTCGTGGCGATGTTCGCCGAAGTATGAAATGTAGTCGGCAACTTCCTGCGCCGACTTAACTACCTTGACGCGCTCTGATGTAGGCAAACCCCACTGCTTCAGTAATTCATAAGCATGTGATTGTGCCTTGATTTCCAGGCCTTCATGGATTCCGATGCCGTGAACAATTAGTCCAAGTCGTCCTAATGAACGCACAGCTTCATCAAAGTCCTGCTGCTTGCGTGAAACACTTGTTGATGAACGTAAATCCGTTTCTTTTTCCTGTGCTTTCTGCTTAGCAGTTTCAAGCGACTCAATGCGCTTATCAATTCGTAAGCGCAATGCGCCGGCTGCAGCATTGCGAGGGTTTGCAAATGCAGTTCGGCCAGCGGCAGTTACCTCAAGGTTCAGCGCGTCAAAATCTGCCAGCGAGTAGTAAACCTCTCCCCTGACTTCAATCAATTCTGGTATTGAACTACCTGGAGTGATATCTAGTTTGCGCGGAACGCAATTCATGTAGTCCACATTCGCGGTGACATTTTCACCAACGCTTCCGCTGCCTCTAGTGGCTACAGATTCGAGTTCACCGTTTCGATAAACAGCGTTAATTGCTAACCCATCAATTTTTAATTCACACAAGAAATCATGAGCACCAACGCGCTTGAACCAAGCATCTAGCTCATCAAGATCAAAAACGTTGTCCAAGCTCCACATTTTTGAGGGATGTTCAAACTCGCCAAAATCTTTAGCAACTTCGCCACCCACCGACTGAGTTGGTGAATCCGCTGTAATAATTTCGGGATACTTGTTTTCAATTTCAGTTAAATCTTGAAATGCAACATCGTATTCAGCATCTGAAATTGTTGGCTTATCGTGCTGGTAGTAATTTGTTCGCGCCTGCTCAATGAGCGTGACTAACTGGTCCCGCCGCTCTCGAACAGTCTTCGGGATACTCACGCATTCTCCATGCGACGCGACCTTGAGATAGTTGCAGAGCCAATGACTCGAGTGTCGTCGTAAAGAACGGCCGCCTGTCCAGCAGCAACTCCGCGCAGGTAATCATCTAGGACTACTCGGATGCCATCATCGGTAAGTTCAACGCGAGCCGGCAACGCATCACCGTGTGCGCGAACCTGCACGTGAATGCGCTGACCATTAGGTGGCAATGGGCCAGACCACCGAGGGCTGATTGCTTCAATCACATTGATATCAAGCAACATTGGCGGTCCAACTAGAACAGTGTTGTTCTTAACATCAACATCGACGACATAGCGACGCGCCCCATCACCAGTTGGATTACCTAACGCCAAACCGCGACGTTGACCAACAGTGAATGCCTGGGCGCCCGGATGCGTGCCGACTTTATTGCCAGTTTCAGCGTCGATCACATCGCCCGGAACAGTTTCAATTTGGCGCGAAAGCCAGCCAGCTGTATCACCATCTGGAATAAAGCAAATGTCATGGCTATCAGGCTTTTGCGCTACCAAGATGCCGCGTGCTTCGGCTTCAGCTCGCACTTCAACTTTTGTACTGTTGCCAAGCGGGAACATGGAATGTGAGATTTGTTCGGCGGTAA
>CANBWF010000126.1 GCA_947373075.1 Actinomycetota bacterium
AATATGGTGCCATTGTGTATTAATCCACCACAGGAATACACCACATTAGGCACATACCCATTGCGTTCATCTGCGTTAGCAGATAGCAGTGGTTGAGATAGTCGACCGATAACTTTTGTTGGATCCTCTAGATCAAGCAGAATCGCGCCAAGACAGTATTCGCGCATGGGTCCGGTTCCGTGCGTAATTACTATCCAGCCAGATTCAGTTTCAAGCGGCGAGCCACAGTTTCCAATATGTACGATCTCCCAAGGCTGGTTTGCGACTTGAATTGTCGTGGCTTTGTCCCAGTGAAAACCATCATCAGAGAAGGCAATCGAATTCGATTCCCGATCCCATCTAGACATGGCTAAGTATTTTCCATTGATAGTGCGCGGGAACAGAGCTACACCCTTGTTATTAATTGCGCTTCCGGTCAGATTTGTTGACGTATAGTTACAGAAATTCTCGGTTTCAAAGACTCTGGTACTCACTGAGTGTCCGTCGTATGCCGTATAGGTAGCTATGTATGAACTGGTGCCGTCAGGTTTAGTGAAATATACCCATCTGGCATCTTCAATTCCGCCACGCTCGTCCGGAGAAGTTGGCCAAAGCACTTGTTCACTTATCGGCGTTTTGTCCGAGAAGTTGGTTTCGTAGCCACTTTGCACGATAGTTTGCAGAACTGCCCGAACGGGGTCAGGCTCCGTTTCCGATTGATTCATCGGGATCACCTGAGACAGGGCTACCTCTAAATCAGCTGGGGTAAATTTATTGGGCAACAACCCTAAGACGAGATCTAAACGTTCATCATCACATCCGCTGGAAATCGCAGTCTGCTTTACCACATGGTTGTGGAGGACCGAACTGCGTTTTGTATGTGAAGTTGCATAGTGTGGACTTGAGTCAATCAAAATCTCACCGATTGGATTAATGATTCCGCTACGAAAAACCAAACTTGAAATATGTCCTTCGCCAACAGCGCGAACACTCATGATGATTCGTAAGTAGCCGGAACTAAGTCCGGATTGATCTGGATGAGCAACCATTGATGGGTTGAAGTATGCAGCTGATTCGAAGGAATATTCCTGCGTGAAGTATGCGCCAATTAGCATTTTCCGTTCGCGCGATATTTCTCCGGCACTTTGGTCAACCAGGTTTTCGACTGCACAGAAATGAACTAGTAGTTGCTCCTCTAAATCGCGGTGCCGATGACCAAATCTGGCAATAGTCGTTGCAAATGTTTCTTGTACAACATCTTCAGAAAGATTCATACACCTGCTTACAACTTCTTTAGCTCGGCTCTTGCCTACAATCAGGTGTTCTTCACCTGGAATAAAAAGGCGAGACAAGACGCGTTGTGGGTTTGGGCGCAAGATTACGCTTGTGCGTTCAGCGAGTGTCATTGGAGCCTACAAAATATCGTTCGTATTGGTCCATTACGGAAAGATAAGCAATCGTGGATTCTGCTCCGCAGTTATGATTTCGTCCGTCTTTAGTCATTCCATCAAATCCCGCACCGGTCATCGGGTCGTGCATTGGGATTCGTGCATCATTCGATCCGGCAAACCAACGGGCACCCCGAGCAATGTATGCCAACCATTGACTGTCGTTAGTCACCGCATAGGCAGTGCTACAGGCATCAACTAGCGCAGCGATCTCAATAGGTTGCTGATCAAAATCACCAACTACGTCATTCTCACCTCGTCCACCCACGGGAGTAACGGAAAAGTGTGGTGGTTTTGATTCCATGCTGAGTAACCACTTAAGTAATACGATTCCACGAACAAGGTAATCGCGATTATTGAGCCGTACCCCAGCCAAGATAAGCACCTCAGGCAAGGCTGCATTCGCATAGGTTAGACGTTTTTCTGGCCAAAGCCATTCAGACACCTGTTCGTTTTCTTGGGTGATTGACTCGATTTTCTGCGCAGTTTCATCCAAGAGTGACACCGCAAGTTTGTTCGTGGCATCAACCTCTAGTACGGCTGCAGCGCCAAGAGATGCGAAAAGCATACTTCGCATGAAGTCACTACGGTTGCGGGCACCTAATTCAAAGCGTTGAAGGGCTTCGTAAGCGAGATCTCTATCTTGGTCAAACCTAAATGTGGTACCAAAGGCCCAAAGAGCGCGACCCCAGTGGTCTGCGATTTCTGCTGGACCATTCCATACGCCCGCAACATCTTTACGGTTAATGAACTCACCGGTATCAGTTTGTGCCTCGCGGAGAAATTGTAAATAAGTCAATCGTTGGTTTTGAATCGTTTTACTCTCGGGTTGATTCCGCTCAATCAGAATTAGTGCGCGAGAAACATCGTCTACGCAGTAGCCATGTTCAATCCGAGCTTTATTGTATTTTGCATGTTCAAAAATACCTACGTCGTCCGATAGTGCGAGTAGGTGTGAATAGTTGAGTGACATTACTTCCGTTCTAACTAACTAGGGTTTTGGATGAGTTTGAATATTTTGCGCCGTTTAATTCATGAGCGATTTCCAAGTATTTACGTCCGATGGCCGGCCATAAGAAGGATTGTCCTTTTCGCTGCAGTCGTTGCCGCATTGCATTTGCCCGGATACTGCTTCCTAAAATTGCTTTAATTCCAAGTGCGATAGCTAGGGGATCTCTTTGTTTAACCAAAATGCCGCCGTGATCTGAAAGTACTTCTCGGGCATGTGGAAAATTGGTGGCAATAATTGGGATACCGGCTACTAAGGCTTCTACCAACACTCCAGAAGTTACTTGCTCTAAAGAATCGTAGGGAAGTAACACGATATCTGCGGACGTAATCAATTCATCAAGTTCACCATCAGAAAGATAATGGTCAATGAAGGTAACGCTCTCGGATAAACCATGATCATTGATTCGACTAATCAGCGAATCTCTATATTTTTCACCACTGCGCATTTTCACATGAGGATGTGTTTGGCCGGCGATTACATATTCGGGCATTGGGATTTCATCTTTTAATTCAGCAAGTGCATCAATCGCCCATTCGATACCCTTGCCAGGTCCAATCAAACCCCAAGTCAAAATTCTTGGACGCTGCATCTGCGACTTTGCTCGAATGCTGGCGACGCTTTTGTTTATTGTTCGCGAACCATGTGGAATCACATGAATCTTTCGAGTAGCAACCGGATAGTTTGCAATGAGTTTTGCTTTACCAGCTTGTGTCATAGTAATTAGCGCATGTGCTTTGGAAACGATGTGATTCATCACTTCGCGTTGATGCAAGCTCGGATTAGTTAGCACAGTATGTAGAACAACTGTTACAGGAATTTCCAGCCGGTCAAGAATCTCGATAATCTCATCGCCATCTTGGCCATCGAA
>CANBWF010000127.1 GCA_947373075.1 Actinomycetota bacterium
CGTCCTGCTCGACTGGGTTATGAATCACACAGCATGGGACAACGTATGGACTGTTAATCATAAGGATTACTTCTTAACTGACAGCACCGGCAAAATGAAGCCACCAATGGCCGACTGGTCTGACGTTGTTCAGCTAGATTTCAATAACGCAGCAATGCGCACCGCAATGCTAAATGCGATGAAGTTCTGGGTTACCAATTACGGGGTAGATGGTTTCCGACTCGACTACGCAAGTTCGCCATACATTTCCCTTGATAACTGGGATCAAATGGCCACAACCTTGAACGCCATCAAGCCGCTGTTCTTCCTTGCGGAAGCAGACAGTTACCAAGCCTTGTTGCAGAGTGCATTTGTTTCTGATTACAACTTGCCATTCCTGTATAGCTTCCTGAACAGTGTTGGTCAGGGCGGTGGCTCAAAGGGTAACTTCACTTACCAAGTCCAGCGCCTAACTTCGTACTATCCAGCCAACACATATCCGGTTAACTTCATCACCAACCACGACTGGAATGCCTGGTACGGCACGGAGTTCGAACGCATGGGTTGCAGCGCATCTACCGGTGCAATGTGTACAAGTAGCGATGCGGTTGCAGCAACCACAACGCTTACCGCCTTATGGAAGGGCATCCCGATGCTCTATAACGGTGAAGAGATTGGCTTGCAGCGTCGTCTAGAGTTCTTCTTGAAAGATCCAATTGTGTGGCCAACCGCTTTAAATCCAAAGCTTGCAAGCACGTGGAACACGGCGTCTCCTTGGATCAAGTTCTACACAAAGTTGTACGACTTGAAAGCAAAAAACGAGGCATTAGCTAGCGGTAACTACGGTGGCAATGTTGTTGAAGTGCCAAACAGTGCTGACAAAGTTATTTCATTCACTCGTACCAAAAACGGAAACACAGTTTTAGTTGTGATGAACATTTCGAAGGACACATCACAAACTGCAACCGTGACAACTGGATTAACTAACCAGATGCTGTATCGCTATTCAAATGGAGCGGCCACAACTATCAATGGCAATCTCACGCTTACCTTGAAACCGCTACAGTACGAAATCTATTCAACGGTAGCAACAACAGTTAAGTAGAGTCACTTATAACGGTCAGATTTACAGGAAGCCTTCAGCTTTTATGTACGCTAAACCGGCGCGTAAGAATTCTTTACTTCCGTTGTAGACCAAATAACGCGGTTCCCATATAGGTCGGAACTTTACGTTGAATCGGTAGAGCGAATCTATCTGGATCCAGCGTGAAACAAATCGCAAGAACCCGCGGTTGAATTTACTTACCGGGCCTGCGCCAATCCGGTCGCCACGTTCTAGCGCATCTCGGAATGCCGCGAAGTTCAAGGAAACTTGTTTGATGTCTCGCCCAGAACACGCTTCAATTAAGTCGCAAATCAGCAGCTCAGTTATACCTGGATCCGATTCAGGGGAGCGACGCATGAAATCTAGAGATAGTCCCTCAGTGCCCCAGGGAACAAAAGTTAAAAATGCCGTTAACTGTCCATCACGAAAAGCCCGAATAGCCAGAACATTTGGATCTTTCTTTGCATCGATCCGCCCAAGAGCCATGCTGTAACCCCGTTCAGTTTTACCCACTCGCCAGTCAATGCTTCTTGCAGCGAGTTCAACGACTTCACTTTCGGTCAGTTCACCAAGGGTAGTCACCTGTGTCGTGTAGCCCTGGCGGCGTACTCGGTTAACCATTTGGCGCACATTGCGCATTGCGCGTCCCTCAAGCGTGAAAGTAGGCACCTCAACGATTGCTTCGTCGCCAATTTCGAGTGCGTTCATCTGCGTTTCGCGCACCCAGACTTCAGCGCCAGATTCACTTGTGGCGGCCGCAGCAGGAATCCAACCATTTTGCTTGCACTCGGTGATAAAACTTTCGATAGCGCCAGGCCAAGCTTCGAGATCGCCAATCGGATCACCACTTGCTATGGCAACGCCACCAACTACTCGATATGAAATACATGCCTTTCGCGTGGGCGACCACGAGATCAACTTGTCTGGACGCAATGCAAAGTAGCCAAGTGAATCTTGCTCGCCCCACGTACTCAGCAACTCGCGCAGTTCTGTATCTTGATCTGGCTGGGCCTGTGGCAGTGGTTTATGGCTACGCAACATTGCATAAAGCGTAGGAATAATGACCGCCAGTCCCAATGCAAATAAGGCGTAATAGGCAAAGTCGCCGCCGAAATCATTTTGATTCGAGATGTCAGTACTTACCCCAACAAAACCTGGCAGTGAATAAAGCAGGACTGAATGCAGTGAGAACGACACGTTTAATTCTGTTAACTCGCGAAGGCGAATATAAACAATGCAAGCTGCGCCAATTAGCGCAACCGTCGCTGTTGTTAGGAAAGTTCTGAGAGTTTCCAAACGCGAACCTGGCGCGGGTTTTGCATAAAAGTCTTTGCGGAAAATCAGCAAAAATACAAACAATGCAATCGGACTAGAGAGTGCCCACAAAGCCAAATCAGAATGAGTAACTAGAGCTAACCGCAGCAGGATAGAAACTAGCAGGAGAATTTCGGTAGCAAGCCAAGCCCGAAACTTTCGTCGAGCCAGACCATCAGCAAGAAGAATTAATAGCGTTCCAGTGAAGATCGTGTTTAACACTGTGGCATTGCGCACTGTTCCTGGAACTGAACTCAAATGTCCAGTAAGAGTTGTGTGTAGATCAGGAGCAAAAAACCGGCTCAGATCGATGACGCCGATAACAAATGCAAAAAGTCCAGCAAACTTCGGGGCTAATGCACCTCGGTTAGAGCTTTCGTCAGCCGTATGCATCCATCTCTCCCATTTATCGACAAACCAGCTCTATTCCTAGGTTTATCCTGTTCTGAGCCTATGCTCAATGCAAGGAAAGTGTTAAACCGGTCAACTATGGAGTTTCAGTGCCGCAAATTGATGCCCGCTATCTACCTTTAGATGGAAAGCCATTTACAGTTGGCATGGGGTTACGGGCCCTAGACATAGGGCAATGGCTAGAAATTGATGACTCTTACTTGCAGGACATTGAACAAAAGAAATCCCTGTACCAGCAGCATCCCAAGCAAGTGTTTGCCAGTATGCCCGAAAGTTTCCAGGGTTCGATCGAAACGCTAGAGCTAATCAGCACGCATCTTGAACAGCTGTTTCCAGAATTACAAACTGAAGCTATTAATCCTGACTTACATCCGCTACACAGTGCCAGCCTGCTTACGCAAGAAGATCTGTGTGTG
>CANBWF010000128.1 GCA_947373075.1 Actinomycetota bacterium
ATTGCCTGGCACCTCGCACAATTTCCAACTTCTATTCCAATCCCTGGTGCCTCGAGAGCTGCCTCAATTCTCGATTCGCTATCAGGTACAGAGATATCGCTTTCTGCGGATGAGATTGCGGAACTCAATAACAGCTGCCCAACTGATACTCCAATAAATGGCGAGTTACTCGATATTGCGCACATGGAGGAGTAGCCCGATTGGGTGAGACTCCTACAGATCGAAAACTTTGAGCAATCTGAAGCGATAAAACGACTGAAGTCGACATTGCTTTGCTGATACATTCCCCTTATGTTGCTTGTTCGCAAATACCTCATTGCCGTTGCTTTCACAGTTTGTCTTAGCATTATTTCTACCCTTGCCGTTAGCACTAGCGCTCAGGCGACAGGGACGGTTTCACGCAAACTGACCCAGGCGGACTTAGTTGTCTCCAGCGATTCGATGCCTGTGGTTCGCGGTTTGGTAATTTTGAACATTTCTGGTGGAAGTGGCACAGGGAAGTTAACCTACAAACTTGCAGTTGAGAATTCGGAATGCCACATTCGTGGAAATGTTTTAAAAACTTACGTCACAACCACCTGTTGGGTATACGCTGCCAAAGCTGCTGATGCACAGTATTTAATGAAGCGATCGCTCTCAGTACAATTTATTTTCCGATTGCCGCAAAGTACTCTGAGATTGAGTGTTCTGAATTCTGCAACTTTGAATCAGCCGGTTACTGCACAGGTCACCGGGGGATCGGGTGACGGAGCAGTCTCGTTACAGTTGGTGCAACCAAATAACATGTGCCAAATAGTTGAACTAACTCTTACAATCACCGGCAGCGGAGCCTGCAAAATAGTCGCACACAAAGATGGCGACTCCAGCTATGTGCCAGTTGATTCAGAACCTGCCACCGTAGACACCCGGCCTGAATATCCATGGCTCAATAGACCAAGACTTTACGTACATTTGGGGGCATCGGCACCCTACCCAGGACTGGAACTTACTGTGTTGGAAGGAGGCTGGTCTCTCGATACTTACCCTGAATCATTTGGATATCGGTGGCTACGAGATGAGCAGACCATAAGCGGAGCTAACACTAGAAATTATATTGTGACCTCAGACGACATCGGCCATCGATTGACCGCCGAAGTAACTATCAATAATCATTTGTATGCGTCAAAAGTTTGGCGAGCAGATGCAACTTTGCCAACTTTGCGATTGCTTAATTCGTCAATTCCACAAATACAGGGCAGTAAAGTTGCCGGGAAACGGTTAACTGCGCTGCCCGGTCGCTGGGTAGCTGGCGCGACGTTAACGTATCAGTGGTTCCGGGACGCAACATTGGTTCCTGATGCGCATGGACGGCAGTACAAATTGACTGCTCAAGATATAAACCATGATTTGCAGGTATTGGTTACCGGAACCAAGCCGGGTTATAAAACGGTTTCACGGTTAAGCCAAGGAACTTGGCAGCCCCAGCAACAACAGGTTTATGCCAGTATTTCGAGTTTGGCCAATACAGCAAATCCGAACGCCATTCCGGTGATACACATAACCGCTGCTCCTGGTGTTGATCCGCAATGGCTGGCTCGCGAAAGCGTAAGTATTCAGCGAAGCGTCAATCTTTTCCCAGGCTTTCGTCAGCCGGCGACCGTTGATGTCATTTATGTAACTGGTCAAGATATCGATTGGGCTGAGCAGCTATTTACAGATCGCGGGTATCAGATTTATCAAGGCATTCGTTGGTGGATGCAACGCGATGACTGCAATATCGCATTGTCCTGGACTGAACGGCAGCATCCAGTCTTTATTCAGTGTTTAGGCCCTGGCCGCGATAATCCCATGTATCAGCAAATAGGTGCGCATGAGTACGCGCACTTAGTCCAAGGGCAATATTCTCTTGCCCATTCAGTCATGCCAGGTTGGTTGACTGAAGGTTCCGCCTCGTTCTATGGGATTGCTTCAGCAGTATATGATCGTGGCCTCGACATGAATGGCGTGGATACTTACCTAGCTACATATGCAAGTAGTAACTACAGTTACGATGTTGCTGCCCAATTGCCTCAAGGCTCGCAAGCGTTACTTCATTTGATGCAAGATGGCGACGTGTCGATGTTGATGCAATTGCTTGACTGGTCATCGGGTAGTGGTTTGCTTTATGTACATACTCAGTTCCTATTCGGCGGGCTATTAACAGAATGGCTAATTTCCACATATGGCTTAGCCAAGATGCAAGAGTTATATGCGACCGTGGATCAGGACCTTACTGCTTATTTACCTGTTACTTGGGCGGATCGGCGGGCCAGAGGTCAACAGGCATTCAAAACTGTCTATGGGTCGGAGTTGTCCGAACTGTTGTTAGCCGCAACACCTTACTTATCCGCGCGAGCTAACCAGCTTCTTGAAGTCAGTCCTGTGACACCTGGCCATTAATCAGTGCCAATTGTCACTGATCGCCCTTTTAGTCAGTACATAGTTTTAGCAAATTTTGCTCACCGCAGCAATGGGCGAACTTCAACTTTGCGATTGCACGCTTTGGAACCGGCAACAGCGAGTTCTTTTGCTTGCTCAATACTTTCGGCATTGATGAGCCAGAATCCGCTCATGTATTCATCGGAATCCAGAAGTGGGCCATCGGTAATCGAACCTGCGCCGAGGCGGTTATCAATAACACTTGCCGTGCTTGGTGAATCAATTCCACAAGCAAAGATCCAATGCCCATTAGCTTCAAGCTTGTCGTTGAATTCATCAATGGCTGCGCCCTCATCACCGGTAGCGGTGTTGCTAGCAGTATCAATAACAGCGAGTAGAAATCTCATTACAAAATCCTTATCGACAGGTAGAACCAAATTGGTGTAATGCCAATCATCAGATAGTTAATCAAAAATAATGGAAATATTCTCAAAAACTTAACAACAACATCAATGAACTCTTTCGTCGCTAATTCGACCCAGATTTCAATGTCAGTGTGACGCAGAAGCCACTTTATTCTGGCCACGGCCAGCAAAATATCGGTGAACTGGTTTCTCAACAAATCGCTGGGTGGCAAGCGTTGCAAGAATTGTGATTGGGATAGTTAATACCAGCAGTAGTGACGCATTTTGCAATGAGCTCTTTGTGTCCAATCCAAGGATCAACAATGTTCTTGCAAT
>CANBWF010000129.1 GCA_947373075.1 Actinomycetota bacterium
GAAAAGCACGAAGAAAACGAGTGCCGCAAAAACACTTAGCGTCTTGAACTGACGGTTTAGGTAGGCAGCTGCGCCTTCTTGCACAGCGCCAGCAATCTTTTTCATGTTTTCGGTGCCTTCATCAGCAGAAAGCACTTGGCGCACGAGCATAGCTGCGACAACTAGGGCAGCCACTGCGATGGCAGCAACGATTGCGATTGTGGTGATGTTAGCGGACGTTAAAGTCAGGCTTTGCATAATTCTCCTCATTGAGTACTCGCAAGAGTTTATGAGATGAATGGCTAGGAATAAAATTTTTTGGACAAAAAAGCCAAAAATGGGCTTTTTAATGGGCTCCGAGGGTCTTGAACAGCTTTCGGGCCTTGGTTTCGTCCCACAAAACCACAGACTGGCCGTCGCGGAATCCATTGGCTGTTGCGATAGGAACAGTCATGGTTTTGCCAGCTCCTTTAGAAATTGCTCGCATAGCTAGCGCGAATTTGGCTAAATCTGTGAGGCTTTCACCTTCGCCAACTGACACTGCTGCAGTGGCAGCATGACCAAGCGAACGAACCGCAAGTGGATTGAGAAGAACAGTTGGTGAGAGCGACTTGTGAAGTACTGCTGCAACAAATTCCTGCTGCCTTTGTACTCGCCCAATATCGCCAAGTGGATCTGCGTGGCGCATTCGAACATAAGCGAGGGCAACTTTGCCATCAACAACTTGGCAGCCGCGCTTGATGTGTAGCCCAGAATCTCGATCGTCATAATTTTGCTTTGGACACAATCGAACTCCGCCGACTGAGTCAGCCAAACTTTTAACACCAAGTAATCCGATGGACATGTAGTGATCGATATGCAATCCGGTATTGCGTTCAATTGTTCGAATTAAAAGTTTTGATCCGCCAATAGAAAATGAAGCATTGATTTTGTTGTAGTAGTCGTCGCGGTAAGTTCCGTCGTCAGATTTGTGTCTTGGTAGAACAACCCATGAGTCTCGCGGCAAACTTATTAGTGTCGGTTTACCGTTGGTGCCAACATGAACAATCATGATTGTGTCTGAGCGTGGTGGACCAAAGCCGCCGCCGGTATGCAGACCCTTTTGTTGAGTCCAACTCAAACCTGCGCGACTATCTGATCCAACGAGCAACCAGTTAACGCCCACAGTGTCTGCAATTTGTTTGTTTGGCATTGCAGATTCTTTTTGCATACTGCCCGAGAGATCAAAAATTACCCAGGCGAAAATAATTAGATAGGAGATCAAAAATATTTTGAGTGGCCGGGAAACACGCTTTGGCAGAATGCGCCGTTTGACTTTTTTAACTTTTGGTGTTGGCGAAGGATTTGGCAGAACTAAAGGCTGAGGAAATTGTGGAGTTTGGCTGATTGGCTGCTCATCGGAAATGACAACTGGAACCAGATTTCCATTTTGGTCACGCCGATACACAGTTGATTCCACTAACTAATCATTACTTACGAAATGGCAATAATCCCTTACATACACACTGATAGCGTTTGTGATTTTTCCAACCAGGCGCTTTTACGCGTAATCTTGAAGTCCAATGACTACTTACGCATACCTTGGACCACGTGGCACATTCACCGAAGCTGCTCTACTCGCTATGCCCGAGAGCGCTGGTGCCGAACTACGCCCAGTGGCATCTGTTGCATTAGCTTTAGACCTTGTTCGCTCAGGTGAAGTAACTGGCGCATTGGTACCAATCGAAAATTCAGTTGAAGGTTCAGTACCAACAACCTTGGACGAACTATCACACGGAACAATTCTGCAAATCGTGGATGAAATCGCAATCCCAGTTAAATTTGCATTACTTGTTCGCCCAGGCACAAAAATCGAAGACATCAAACGAGTAGCGACTCATCCACATGCGCATGCACAGTGCGCTGGTTGGATCGCCGAGAACCTGCCTGGTGCACATGTTCTGCCAGCGATGTCAACAGCTGCAGCGGCCGCAGAACTAACCGAAGATGCAAACTATCAAGCAGCAATTGCATCAACTGCTGCTGCCGGCCATTACGGTTTAGAAATTCTGCGCGACGGAATTGCTGATCAATCAGCAGCTTGGACCCGATTCATTTTGGTGCGCTCTCCTGGCCACGCGCTACCACCAAGTGGGAATGATAAAACTACGCTTTCACTTTTCATGCATGAAGATCATCCCGGCGCTTTGCTAGAAATTCTTACCGAGTTTTCACTTCGTGGTGTGAACTTAACCCGGATTGAATCTCGCCCAACCCGTAAACAACTAGGCGATTACTTCTTCTCAATTGACTGTGAAGGTCACATCGACGAAGAGCATGTTGGCGAAGCACTAAAAGGTTTACATCGAATTTGTGCTGACGTTAAATTCCTTGGTTCATACCCGCGCCATGAGGCACATGTTTCAGACTCTGAAGTGTTCACTCTCGAACAAGAATTTAAAGATGCTAGTGAATGGCTCTCGCACATCCGAGATCGCGCAAGCGATTAAGCGCCAAGCAGTTGCTGGATAAAAACCGCAACTGCATCTTCGTCATTTGATGGCAACAACACATCTGCTACAGCTTTCACACTGTCGTGTGCATTTGCTACGGCCGCGCCTTGGCCAGCCCAAGAAATCATAGGCACATCATTTGGCATATCGCCAACTGCAGCAACTGCTGATTGGCTAACTCCGAGATTGCTAGCAAATGTTGCAAGTGCGGTGCCTTTGTTAACACCAGTTGGACTCATCTCCAGTAAAACATCAAAAATGTTTGAGTGAGTTAAGTCAACTATGTCGGATGCTACGGCTTCAGCAGCACTAACAAATTGGTCTGCATCTAACTTGGCATGCTCACTAGGACGTGCGAGCAATTTAATTACTCGGCCACTATTGAACATTTCTTCAACAGCCACTCTTGGTACTTCTTCTTGGGTTTCCCAACGCGGACGATATTTTTCGTCGATTATGAATGACACTTCATCATCAGCAAGTTCAACTGCGAATGAAATGTCCGGATCAATTCGGCGTAACCGATTCACCACATCAATACCCAAATCTCGATCAAGGTAGTTGGCCTGCAACACTGTGCCAGTTGCGACGTCGAGCACCAACGCGCCATTGGCACAAATTGCATGGCCATGAATTCCGG
>CANBWF010000130.1 GCA_947373075.1 Actinomycetota bacterium
CTCAGTCAGCGGTGCAGATGTATGTGGAACCTTAGACACTTTTCTCCTTTGGCCATTGGGCCTGTTTTGGTTTTCTAACTTGATTGAAGAGCTGCGCGTAAGGCAGTAAGTAATCCTTGCACGTCTTCAGTCTTATTATCCCACCCACACATCCAACGAACCTGGCCAGTGCTCTGATCCCAGACATAAAACCAATACTCCTGCTGCAGTTTTTCAATTACATCTACTGGCAGGATTGGGAAAACCGCATTGGCCTGCGCACGGTTAGGCAGTACAACAACAGGGAACTGCGCTGCTATCTCAAGTAGTCCTTCTTCGAGCACTTTGGCTAAGTCGTTTGCATGGCGACCATTAGCTAATGCAAGTTCTGCGCCGTTTTCCAAAAGGGTATTTAGCTGCACCGAAACAAAACGCATCTTTGATGCCAGTTGCATCGAGGTCTTTCGCAGGAATGGAACAGCGTTGGCTAATTTACGACCCTGTTCAGATTCGGTGTTTGTCACGATAACTGCTTCAGCTGCCATCGCACCGATCTTGGTGCCGCCAAACGAAACTAGATCAACACCAACATCCGTTGTGAATTCCTTGAAAGACAATCCCAATGCAGCGGCTGCATTTGAAAGCCTCGCACCGTCCATGTGAAGTACCAGGTCATGCTTATGACAAGTCTCTGCAAGCGCCTTAAGTTCAGCCACTGTATATACAGTGCCCAACTCAGTTGACTGCGCAATGGAAACAGCGCCGACCTGGGCGCGATGTACAACACCTACATCGAATATTTGCGACTCAATTAATTCCGGCGTGAGCTTTCCAGAGTCTGTTGAAACCGTCCACAGTTTGATGCCAGCCATTTTCTCTGGCGCGCCACCTTCATCAACGTGAATGTGGGCGCTCTCGGTACAAATAACTGCTTCCCATTGCTCAAGTGCGGCCTGAAGCGCAATGACATTAGCCCCTGTTCCGTTAAAAACCGGAAAGCCAAGTGCGTTCTCGCCAAAATGCTCTTTTACTAATTCACCAAACCGAGCTGTTGCAGTGTCGTCTCCGTAAGCAATTTCATGCCCATCGTTAAGTTCCACCATTGCTGAAAGAATTTTCGGGTGAACTCCCGCGTAATTGTCGCTGGCAAAACCTCGCCAAATTTTTCGCTCAGACATTTACTTCCCTTTGCTTTCGGAATTGATTGGAATTACCGGTGGTCGATTATCAAATGGCGTGGAAAGCACCACTGTGGTTTCAGTTCTAACATTGGCAGCGGCTCGTATCTTTGCCAACAAACCCTCGAGATCTTCAGGCTCTGACACATTTACTTTAACCAAATAGCTGTGTGGTCCAGCCACTGACCAACATCCTTCAATTTCTGCGATTGACTCAATTCGGCTCGGCACATCATCCGGAGCCGATGGATCAATGGGCGTCAGGAAAATAAAAGATGTAGTGTTCAAGCCAACCAGCTTGTAGTTCAAATTGGCCTGGTAACCACTAATTACCCCTTTGGATTCCAACTTCTTTATGCGCTGATGCAACGTTGATGATGGAATAGCGAGTTTGGTGGAAAGGTCCTCAAGCGATTGTTCACTATCCTGCGCAAGTAGCGTGAGAATCTTTTGATCGAGTATTTCCATAGTTAGATTCTGCCACCTAGGCAGTGATGCCCTTCGTTTCTACCAATACATTTTTTAGTTTCCGACTCAAAGTGTCGTAGAACACATTCAACGGAAATTCATCATCCAAAATGAGATTCAGTAAATCCTTAGGCTCACCATCTAGTGGCAATTGCTCTGACCCTTTTGCCCAATTCGAAGCTGGGTGTGGTTCAACTAAGTCAACTACGAATTCATACGTGGCTAGCCACTGTGAGAGTTTCGATCGATTTATGCCATCGTGATACAACTTCTCTACTTGTTCGCACAGGTCAATCATCAGCGGGTTGACTTTGTCCCAATCCAATGTGAGCTTGTTGTTTGTCCAGGTCAAACCACCATGTCGAAGTAAGTTACTGAAGATTATTTGTCCACCGAGGCCATCGTAATTGCGGGCTCGCGGCCCAGTAATTGGGAAACGGAAAAGTCGGTCAAACAAAATAGCGAACCGGATGTATTTACCGAGTCGTTCGCCTTGCTCATCTAGCTTGAATGTCTCTCTGAAAGTGCCCAGGTCACATCTAAGTTCCTCTAGTCCATACATCCAATACGGCATGCGTTGTTTAATCATGAATGGATCAAACGGCAAATCACCTGTGGAGTGCGTGCGATCGTGAATTAAGTCCCAAAGTGCATAAGTCTCTTGCGCCAATAACTGATCGTTAAGCAACTCTTCGGCATCGG
Source organism: Actinomycetota bacterium (assembly GCA_947373075.1). Lineage (GTDB taxonomy): Bacteria > Actinomycetota > Actinomycetes > S36-B12 > UBA5976 > UBA5976. Next base: position 2,328 of record CANBWF010000130.1, read on the forward strand.
CAGGTAACTGTATATGGAGCAACTCTTTTGCTGCACTTGTTACAAGTCGGAATCTTGCTGCTTCTCGATCGCAGAAAATTCCGCCCCAGTGATAATCACTTACTTCCCTAGTTGCAACTGTCTCTGGAAATAGCACTGCGGAGTTGGTGTTGTAACCCTGCGTGAAAGCCACAAACTCAATTGGCACAAACGCACTGTTTTGATAAACCTCTTCCTGCTTTGCTAGCCAATCTGGCCAAAAGCTACGAGTAATTACCGCTTCAAGGTTTCGATTCGGATTTCCGTTTTGGGTATACATAGCGAAAACGGCTAAGTTCACTACCCCATCTCGCCTATCAAGATCTGGCCGGAATAATTCCAACGAGTCATAAAAATCTGGTACCTGAAATTCGCTATCAGCCCACGCTTTGATATCGAGCTGCACTTGATTTAGGTATTGCTCTTGCTGGGCAAACTTAGGAGCGAGTTCAGTGATTGCTTCAATTACTAATTGAACTTCGCTTGCAGCAACAGACAAATCATTTTTGCTGCCATCAATGGATCCATCTTTTTCCTGCATTGGTCGCAAAGTTTCGATGGCGTCAACCAACTTGAACCAACTTGCATCCGTAAAAGTCTGCGCTTCACCCTGATCCAGAGTTACTGGGGAAATATCTGACATTTTCAACTCCTTCGGGAAAAAATCCTGAATAAAGCCAAAATACCATAATTTTTACAAGAATTACCTAATTAGGCCGTTTCAATGGTGTTTTACTCGCCGACTCGCTTGAAAATGGGTTAAT
>CANBWF010000131.1 GCA_947373075.1 Actinomycetota bacterium
AGAACTTCAACATGCGGAGAAGCTTGCTGGGCCCAATCTTGCATTGTGGCTAAGTCAGGTGCATCTAAGGCAACTGCGATTGGAGCTTTTGTCATTTATTAACCTGCCTGATGCGCTTTGCCGATAACTTCACGAACACTTTGGTAGCCACGTTTGTCCAGTTCTTCACCCAACTCACGAGCGATGCGCCACGGAGCGCTTGGATCGCCGAACACAACAGTGCCAATACTTAGTGCACTCGCGCCAGCTGCCAAAAATTCGAGTGCATCATGACCATTGCGAATACCGCCCATACCCAAAATTGGAGTATCAGGAAGCGCTGCATGAACTTGATAAACCGCGCGGACTGCAACAGGGCGAATCGCTGGTCCTGAAAGTCCGCCAGTCTTACCACCAAGCATTGGCTTCATTGCATCTACATCAATCACCATGCCCAGCAGGGTGTTAATCATTGACAAACCGTTGGCGCCTGCCTCAACAACACTTTGGGCAATGGAAACAATGTCGGTTACATCTGGAGTGAGCTTGGCCAAAATTGGGGTTTCGTCATTCCATTCACTTCGCACAGTGCGAATGACATCGCTTGATGACTCATGATTACAAGCAAACACTTGTCCGCGGCTTTCTACATTCGGACAAGAGATGTTTACTTCAAGCGCAGCAATACCTGGGACATCGCGCAATCTACGAGCAAGTTCACCGAACTCAGCAACACTGCCACCGGCAATTGAAACGATGGTGGTCACGCCATTTTCGGTTAACCAAGATAAATCTTTTTCAATGAACTGCTCAATGCCAGGACCTTGTAAGCCGATGGAATTAAGCATGCCGCTTGGTGTCTCAGCCATCCGCGGTGTTGGTCGACCAGAGCGAGCGTTAAGCATGATGCTCTTAGTGACAACACCGCCCAAAGTAGACACATCGCCAAACTGTGCGAGTTCACGGCCAGCGGCCGCGCAACCTGATGCAGTTAGCGTTGGCGCAGATAACTTCAGTGAGCCTAGTGACGTTGATAGATCAACACTCATTAGTGACCTCCTGGAATCGGAGCACCAACTGCGTCGGAAGGCACAGTGTGTACATCGTCCCAACGAACGCGATCGCCACGGAAAACTGGTCCTTCAACACATGAGCGAACCATACGAGTGTGCCCATCTTCACCGATAACTGGCAAGACACAGGTCATACAAACGCCAATGCCACACGCCATCGCTTCTTCAACCGCGCACTGACTAAACACGCTGTGTTCAGTTGAGAGATTTGCAACTGCTCTGAGCATCGGCATTGGGCCACAGGCATAAACAGCCTGCGCACCTGATTGTCCAATAATCTCAGGTAGCACATCAGTAACCCGACCACGGATTCCAGATGATCCATCATCGGTTGTAACTGTGACGTTATCGGCATCGCGCTTTAAATCGAGCACGCCATACAGGCGCTCCCCTGTTGCCGCGCCCAAAATGACTTCAACATGGCAGCCCATCTTCTTCAATGCGCGAGCCAACATGCCCATAGGCGCACTGCCGTAGCCACCCGCAACGAGCACACAAGGTACCGCTGCTCTAGGCAAGATGAATGGTGTGCCAAGTGGCGCGATGATGTCGAGTTCGGCGCCTGCTTGTTGTTTGGCCAGCCACTCTGTGCCAGCACCGTGTTCAGCAAAGATCACTTCAATTGATTCACCTGGTGTTGCATTGTGAATAGAGAAGGCCCGACGCAACAACATCGAACTGTTATCGCCGCCAACTGCAACAGCAACGAAATGCCCCGGCACTACCGCATCAGCAATAGAGGGTGCCCGCAAAACCATATGCCAGTAAGCACCAACTCGACTGATCGAGGTGATGGTGCTGGTGATTTGCTGGGAACTACTCATTGTTATCTGCTAACAGTTTATTCAACTCAGCTACATGTTCTTGGATGGATTTAACGGCTAATGGTCCGCGCCGTAGTGATTCAATGCCTTGTACAGCAGCGGCTAACCCTTGCACTGTCGTGATTGATGCCGTTCCAGTTAATACCGCAGCAGTTCGGATTTCGTAACCATCTCGACGCGCTCCAGTGCCGTATGGAGTGTTTACGACTAAGTCCACATCGCCGGCCATAATTGCATCCACCGTTGTTGGAGTGCCATCTTCGCCACGACCTTCGAACTGCTTGCGAACAATTTCGCTCTTGATGCCATGTCGAGACAAAATTTCTGAAGTTCCCTTCGTGGCCAAAATTCGGAAACCTAAGTCCGCAAGGCGCATAACTGGGAACAACATAGTGCGCTTGTCGCGATTGGCTACAGACACAAAAACTGTTCCACTCGTTGGCAGGCCATCGCGGTACGCAGCTAACTGAGATTTCGCAAACGCAGTTCCGAAATCACTATCTATACCCATTACTTCGCCAGTTGATTTCATTTCTGGACCAAGCACAGTATCGACACCCATGAATCTGCCGAATGGTAGGACAGCTTCTTTCACACTGATCGGACAACCTTGTGGCGCATCGCCACCATCGCCAACAGCACGCAAGAAACCAGTGCTGCGAAGTTCAGCGATTGTGTCACCCACAGCAATTCGTGCTGCTGCTTTAGCAAGCGGAATACCCGTTGCTTTTGAAACGAATGGCACAGTGCGTGATGCACGCGGATTAGCTTCAAGAACATACAGAGTGTCTCCGTGAAGTGCGTACTGCACATTGAGCAAACCGCGCACACCTACACCCTTGGCGATTGCCTCAGTTGATTTACGAATGCGCGCTACCTCAGCGGCGCCGAGCGTAAACGGAGGCAGCGCGCAAGCAGAGTCGCCTGAGTGAATGCCAGCTTCTTCAATGTGTTCCATAACGCCACCAAGGTAAAGCTCGGTTCCGTCATAGAGCGCATCAACATCAATTTCAATGGCGTCATCCAAGAAACGATCGACTAGAACTGGTCGTTCTGGATCAATTTCAGTGGCACGCGAAAGGTAGTCACTCAGCATGGACTCGTCGTAGACGATTTCCATGCCGCGCCCACCGAGTACGTACGACGGGCGGACCAAGACTGGGTAACTAATGTCGTCGGCAATAACTTTCGCCTCTTC
>CANBWF010000132.1 GCA_947373075.1 Actinomycetota bacterium
CCAATCGAGTATCCACCCGAGAGCGCGTCAATTGCTCCAGCGAATCTTTGTTCGTCATCTGTATGCAAAGTGAAAAGTGGGCTACCGGCTTTAACTGGGTCGCCATGATTCGCGTGCCAGGTGATGCCTGCACCTGCCTGCACTGAGTCTTCTTTACGCGCACGGCCAGCACCGAGGCGCCAAGAGGCAACACCAACCGACAACGCGTCCAATTTGGTTAGGAAACCATCTTGGGCAGCGCTAATAACGTGGGTATGTTTGGCTACCGGCAGTGGTTCATCAACTTGACCACCTTGCGCGACAATCATCCTGCGCCACACATCCATAGCGCTGCCGTCAGTTAGTGAATTGGCCGGGTCTTTAGTTGGGGTAACCCCAGCGGCTTCAAACATCTCCTGAGTTAGACGAATGGTCAGTTCTGTAACATCGTCAGGGCCACCACCAGCGAGTACTTCAACTGACTCGGCCACTTCTAGTGCATTGCCAGCGCTGCGTCCAAGCGGAACATCCATAGCCGTCAATAAGGCTCGGGTAGCCACACCGGCATTTTGTCCGATCGTCACCATGGTTTCGGCTAACTCTCGTGCTTGGTCAACCGTTTTCATAAATGCACCAGAGCCAACTTTCACATCAAGCACCAATGCGCCGGTTCCTTCGGCAATCTTTTTACTCATGATGGATGCAGAAATCAGTGGGATTGATTCAACGGTTGCTGTTACATCACGTAGCGCATAAATACGTCGATCAGCCGGAGCCAAAGTTTCGTTTGCTGCACAAATAACTGCGCCGGTGCTTTTCAGGACCTCAAACATGTCAGATTCGCTAAGGCTTGCTCGCCAACCCGGTATTGATTCAAGTTTGTCTAGCGTGCCACCTGTATGGCCAAGCCCGCGACCCGAAAGTTGTGGAACACTCAGTCCACAAGCAGCAGCAACACATACCAACGGCAAAGTAATTTTGTCGCCAACTCCACCGGTGGAATGTTTGTCAGCGGTTGGCCGCCCTAGTGCACTCCAGTTCATAGTTGTTCCGGAATCTATGTAGGCCTGAGTCCAGCTTGAAAGTTCCGTGGGGCTCATCCCGTTTAACAAAATCGCCATCGCCATCGCTGCCATCTGTTCTTCAGCTATGACTCCGCGCACATAGGCATCGACAAACCACTGAATCTGCGCTTTGGATAGTTCGTGCTTATCTCGCTTGGTTGCGATTACAGCAGCTGCCGAGAACGGTTCGGTAGCCATGTTAATTTCTCGTCTGCAAATCTTCTGGGCCGAATGCATCTGGCAAGATCTCACTCATTGGTAGTACGCCTGACGTAGCATCAATTAAGCAGTCCGGGCCGCCGTGCTCCCAAAGCAACTGCCGACATCTTCCACACGGCATAAGAGCATTGCCATGTTGATCCACACAAGCCACTGCGACTAGTTGACCACCACCGCTGCGGATGAGTTCAGAAATCATCCCACATTCAGCGCAAAGACCTAATCCGTACGAGGCATTTTCAACATTACATCCACTAACAATTCGACCATCTGAAACTAGACCCGCGACACCAACTGGAAAATGAGAATACGGAGCATAAGCCTTCTTCATAGCGACGCGGGCATGGGCGCGTAAGTCTTCCCAATCAATATTCATTAGTGAGTCTCTCCCTTTCGGTATGGAATGCCGTCAGCGGATGGTGGTCGTAGCCTTTGTGAAGCTGTCGCCAAAACAATCAAAGTAGTTAAGTATGGAGCAACTTGTGCGACCTCAGGAGGGAATGAGTTAGCGGATAAAAATGCCGAACCCATCACGATGCCAAAAATCATAAAGGCAATTCCAGAATTCCGGCGCCCGGTCTTCAGGAGTAATACAGCGATTACCACAAGCAAAAGTGTGCCAAATAACACGAGTCCACGGATATTTGCATCGTCGCGTAGTTGCAGTGTGTCGATGTAACCAAAGATTGCGGCGCCTACCGCAGTTCCACCTGGGCGCCAGTTACCAAAGATCATCGTTGCCAAACCAATGAAACCTCGACCTGCAGTTTGCCCACCGCGATAAACGCTGGATGCGACAATTGCCAAATAGGCACCACCTAACCCGGCAAGGGAACCGGAGATTGTGACTGCCAAGTATTTATACAAATTGACTCGAACACCAAGTGATTCAGCAGCCCAAGGGTTTTCGCCGGCGCTTCGAAGGCGCAACCCAAATGCGGTATTCCACAAAACCCATTTCGTGAAACCAAAAAGCGCCACGGTAAAAATCGTGAGTATTGAAAGTTGATAAAACAGTCCAGAAATCAGCCCAGAAATGTCACTAATCAAGAACCAGTTTTGTTTCTGAATTTTTGTTAGCGGGTCAGCAATTGCGTTGATAGTGACGGTTGGGAGTTTTCCATAGATTATGGGTGATTGTGTTGCGCCACCACCTGGAGCAGTCGTGAACAACAGCTTGGCCAAGTACTGAGTGAGACCAAGACCAAGGATATTAATTGCCGTACCAGCAACTATCTGATCAACACCGAAAGTAACTGTTGCTACACCAAATAAAAGTCCACCAAGAGCGCCAAAAATCACGGCTGATGCAAGCCCTGCCCATGCGCCGTACTGCCAGCCAGCCCAACCTGCACCAAAAGTGCCAAGAATCATCATGCCCTCGAGGCCAATGTTGACAACACCGGCCCGCTCTGACCACAGGCCCCCAAGGCCGGCTAGGCCAATTGGTACCGCAAGTCCGAAAGCGGCGGACATTGTTCCGGTGCTAGTTAAATCATTTGCACCGGAAAGCACTCGAGTTATTGATAGCAGGAGTAACCCACCGCTTATTAAAAGTAGAACTCTAGGAAGCACGCGTTTTTTCATTACGCACCTGCTTCCTGATTAGCTAATGCCAGACCTACATCTCGTTGTTGCGCTTTAACTTTGTTACGCCGCACAATTTCATAAGCGATTACAACAGCCAACACAGTCACACCTTGCAGAATTGTCACAATCTCTCTTGGCACTCCAACCAAGTCAAGTTGTTGGCTAGATATATCTAGGAAGGCCCAAAGCAGTGCACCAAAAGC
>CANBWF010000133.1 GCA_947373075.1 Actinomycetota bacterium
CTCCAGAAGAATCAACGAAAGTTACTAACAGCCTTGCAACTGCTTTCAATACAGATCAGTCAAAGGTAACTTCGCAACTGGTCGGACCAACTTGGGGATCTGAAGTTTCCAAGAATGCGGCACGAGCTTTGGTTGTGTTCCTGGTGCTGGTAGCCCTGTTCTTATCTTTCTACTTCGAGTGGCCGATGGCGCTGGCTGGTCTAACTGCCCTGGTACATGACGTTTTAATTACCGTCGGTATTTATGCACTTGTTGGCTTCGAAGTGACTCCGGCGACAGTAATTGGCTTCTTGACCATCCTTGGTTACTCGCTGTACGACACTGTAGTTGTATTCGACAAGGTGCGCGAAAATACTGCTGGCTTGCTGTCCGGAAGTCGCATGTCGTATCGCGAAGCCGCTAACTTGGCACTAAACCAAACTTTGGTCCGCAGTATCAATACTTCGGTCGTTGCGCTACTTCCTGTTCTTTCGATTCTGCTCGTAGGTGTAATTAAGTTGGGACCAGGTACCCTGAATGACCTTGCGCTAGCACTGTTCATCGGTATGTTGGTCGGAACTTACTCATCCATCTTCATCGCGACACCAATTTTGGTACAGATTAAGGAACGCAATCCTGCAGTACAGGCGCAAGCAGCGCGGGTTGAGTCTCGTCGCAAGAATTCTGGTTCAGATACACCAACTGCCAGCTTTGTAGAGAGTTCACGCGGAGTAGTAACCGGACCGCGTCAGCAGCGGGTTAAGCGAACTCGTTCATCTCGTTCCGGTAAGTAACTGTGGATGTAGTTCAAGCGCGCTCAGCAATAGTTGAGATCGCCGACTACCCAGAGCCAGGCGTTGTATTTAAAGATGTAACCCCGGTGTTTGCTGACGCGGGTGCTTTCAAGTTTGTCGTCGAAAAGATGGCGGAAGTATTTTCGGATCGCAAGATCACCGCCGTGGTTGGTATTGAGGCGCGAGGGTTCATTCTCGGTGGGGCATTAGCTCAGTTAATGCAAGTGGGTTTCGTTCCAGTGCGAAAGCTCGGCAAGTTGCCTCGTGAAACTTACCGAGCCGATTACGTGCTTGAATACGGAACTGACGCCATTGAAATACACACTGACTCACTCACTAATCAAGACTGTGTGCTCATCGTTGACGATGTTCTGGCTACAGGTGGAACGGTCAACGCTGCGATTCAGGTAATCGAGCAAACCGGCGCGCAAGTAGCTGGCTTTGCGGTTTTACTGAACTTAGATTTTCTAGGCGGCGCTGCAAGAATTGCACTTGAGCATCCCGAGGTACGTTTAGTCTCGATTTTGGACTAGTACAACACTTATTTGGCCAATATCTTCGCGTAGACTATTCGCAGGAGGACCCCATGCCAAACAGTGCCGCGGTAAGTGAGTCCTTGAAATCTGCCATTTCAGAGCGTTTTGCGCCGGATTGGCAACCACCAAGCGATTTACTGGCTGTTATCGATAGCTTGTTAGCATTTCATCCCGCCAGTTCCACCGAGAATGTGATTCGTGGATATAAATACGCTGAATATTTCCACCGATTGCAAAACCGTCGTTCGGGCGAATCATACATAACTCATCCGGTAGCAGTGGCCGGCATTTTGGCCGATTTAGGCATGACAGAGCCAACGATTGTGGCCGCGCTTCTGCATGACACCGTTGAAGACACCGAGTACTCGCTGGAACAGTTAGAAGTTGATTTTGGTAGCGAGATCGCCGGCCTCGTCGACGGTGTAACAAAGCTCGACAGGGTCAAATTTGGCAATACTTCAGCTGCAGAGACCGTACGCAAGATGGTTGTCGCGATGGCTAGGGACATTCGGGTCCTCGTTATCAAGTTAGCTGATCGCCTACACAACATGCGCACACTCGGTGCTTTGCCTGCGGATAAGCAGGAACAAAAAGCCCGCGAGACTCTGGAAATTTATGCTCCACTTGCTCATCGCCTTGGTATGAACGCAATCAAGTGGGAACTTGAGGACTTATCGTTCGGCACCCTATATCCGAAGATGTATGAAGAGATTGTCCGCCTCGTAAACCAACAGGCGCCAGCGCGTGATGAATACCTAAATAATGTCATCGATGAAGTTGGCGAAGATTTAAAGATTGCCGGTTTGGAAGCTGAGGTTTCCGGTCGGCCAAAGCATTTCTACAGCATTTATCAAAAGATGATTGTGCGTGGTCGCGACTTCCAAGATATCTATGACTTGAGCGGTGTTCGCATCTTGGTTGATTCCATCCAAGATTGCTATGCAACTCTAGGTATCGTTCACAACCATTGGAATCCAGTTCCAGGTCGGTTCAAAGACTATATCGCTATGCCTAAGTTCACGATGTATCAATCGCTCCACACAACCGTGATTGGTCCCGGCGGCAAGCCGGTTGAATTTCAGATTCGAAGCCATGAGATGCATCGCGCAGCCGAGTACGGTGTGGCATCACACTGGCGATATAAGCAAAACCAAGTAGCTGGTAAGTCTGGTCCAGACGATCTTGGCTGGGTGCGTCAACTGCTTGATTGGCAACGCGAGACCGAAGACCCAGGCGATTTCCTAGATTCGTTGCGAGAAGACCTAGGCGTATCTGAGGTTTACGTATTCACGCCAAAAGGTGAAGTAATCGCTCTGCCTACCGGAAGCACCCCGATTGATTTTGCATACTCAGTGCACACAGAAGTGGGCAACCGATGTGTTGGCGCCCGCATAAATGGAAAACTGGCGCCATTAGACACAGCATTAGCAAACGGTGACACGGTTGAGGTCATCACCAACAAGAGCGACAGTGCTGGTCCGAGTCGCGATTGGTTGAATGTTGCGGTTAGCGCTCGAGCTAAATCCAAAATCAAGGCTTGGTTCAGCAAAGAGCGCCGGGAAGAGGCAATTGAATCAGGTAAGGATCAAATTGTCCGGGCCATGAAGAAACAAGGCGTACCGCTGCGGTTACTAACCAACAGCATGTTGTCTTCACTTGCTGTAGATGGACACTACACAGATGTGAGCGCGCTCTATGCGGCAGTCGGCGAAGGTCACCTAGGTG
>CANBWF010000134.1 GCA_947373075.1 Actinomycetota bacterium
GACATCTTCTTATGGCGAGAAGCTTTATTTTTCTTAATTTTTGGTGCAACCGAAGTAGTTCCGTCGATCGCTAATTCTGCGCTACTCATTTCTTTGTATCCTCACTAGCAATTCGACGGGTTAAGGCAAAGTTGATGGCAGAAATAATCAGCACGATGACCGTGATTCCGATGCCGATTGCTGCGGCGTATCCATACGCCGTGTATTCCTGAACGTTACGGAATAAGTACAAAGTCAAGGTAGAGAACTGGCCGGATGATCCACCACTTAAGTTGCCACCGAATGTTGCTGGTTCAGCGAACACTTGCAGACCGCCGATGGTTCCCACGATAAGCATGAAGGTAATTGTGTTGCGAAGTTGTGGCAACGTTACGTACCGGAATTGCTGCCAACGGTTTGCGCCATCAAGTGATGCTGATTCATAAAGATCATTTGGAATCGCATTCATTGAAGCAAGGAAGATCAAGCTGTTGTAGCCGACCCAACGCCAAGTAATCATGGTGGCGATTGCGACATGAGATGCGATTGTGTTCTCTTGCCAATTGATATTTGCAACACCGAAGTAGTGGAGAACGTAATTGATCAGGCCATAGTCGCGACCAAACAACTGTCCGAAAACGACAGCTACTGCAACGACGGAGGTGATATTCGGTACCAAGAAAATGGTTTGCCACAGCAAACGAAAACGAAGTCGTGGGTTACGCAAGATACTTGCTAGGCCCAAAGCTAACGCCATCTGTGGGATCGTGGAGAAGAACCAGATACTGAAAGTATTACGGGTTGATTGCCAGAAGACTGGATCATGCCAAAGATTACGGAAGTTTTCTAAACCCACGAAAGTCTGGCTTGAATCCAGTGGCTCCCAACGGAAAAATGCTAAGTAAACCGAATAAGCAATCGGTAAAAATCCAAAGATGATGAACATCACGAAGAATGGCGAAATGAAAAGCTGGGACCACCAGTTTTCGGCCTTCTTTGTACTGTTATTTACCTTGTTGGAACTTTTCCAAGGATTTGGAGATTTGGAAACGCGAGCACCGCGGCGACCTTTAGGACTCGGCGCCGAGTCTGGGGTCATTGTTGTAGCACTCACGTTTCCAACTCTCTACTTAGTCAATTTCTTTTCTGAGGTACTTAGCGATTCAAAGCAGTCTTGATGTCGGCCACAGCTTGGTTCCAAGCCTGCGACGTGTTCTGCTTCTTCGCTTCGATACGACCAAGTGCCTGCCCATAGATAGACATGATTGCTCGTTCTTTTGGACCTTCATAAAGTGGCTTCAACTTCAATGCACCGGATGCGTAAATCTTGCCAATTGGTGCGTTGCGGAAGAACGGATCTTTATAATTCTGAACAGCTGGGTTTGAGTACAAAGTTTTCGCTGATGGGAACAATCCGTATTCCTTGAACACAGTCAACTGCTGTGCTGGAGCCAAGTACCAAGACATGAACTTCCATGCTTCAGCTTTGTTCACTGCAGCCTTAGGAATAGTCAACTGGCTACCACCGATGTTGCCACCGCCACCAGGCACTTTGGCAACATCCCATTTGCCCTTGGTGTTCGGTGCGTACTGCTTGATGTAATCAAGCTGCCAAGCTGGTGCAAGCAATGTTGCAAACGAACCTTTGTTCATGCCTGCGTACCAGTCACCTGTGTATGGGGCAATGCGGGATCCGATGCCAGCAACAAGTGCCTTACCAGTCTGGTTGAAGGCGCTGCGAACCTGACGGTTCTGGTAATCAACCTGGCCTGGACCCTTGTAGAACTTCTCAGTTCCCTGGTTCAAAATTGCGGTGAACAGTGTGCCCGAGCTATCGATGAAGCAAGACTTGTCTTTCTTCTTATCAACACAACGCTTCAACTTCTTGTTGTAAGTTTTTCCAACTTCAATGAACTTGTCCCAAGTAGGCCACATGCGACCAACTGCGTCACGCTGAGTTGGGAAACCGGCCTTCTTGAATAGGTCTACTCGGTAAGCAACTTCTAGGCCGCCGACATCGGTAGGTAGACCAATAACTTCGCCACCTTTTCCAGTGCCCTGCGCCCAACGCCAACCTACATAGTTCTTCTTGATGTTGTTCGCGTTGTACGGAGCCTTGCGCAAATCAACAAAGTTGCTTGGGTAGTCGCGGAATAGACCAGACCATGAAGTTTCAATAGCCGCGATGTCTGGCGTGCGGTGCGCTTGAAACGCAACAATGAGCGCCTGAGCTAATTGATCAGGTCCACCCTTATTTACTGTCACGATTTTTACATTTGGATGCATTTTTTCATAGCGAGCCTTCATCTTTGGCTCAATGACATTGCCAAATGTCCAAATATTTATGGTCACTGGCGCAGCCGCTTTCGCAGGTGCTGCAACTAAGCCACCAACTAAGAGTGCTAGCGCTGTTAATAAAAGTGCGAATTTGGCAACGAAGGTACGATGCGCCATGTTATGCTCCTAAAAAGTCTCAATAGAGCTCCCGGCCAAACGCTGTGCGACGGTCAGCCGAGAGCCCCACAACCTACCTCGTAGGTTTGAGTTCCCGTGAAAGCGGTTACGAAAGCGATTTCACGGTATGCTGAACCTAACTCGCTTATCCCCTCATTGCAACCAAATTAACGTTTCATAACGAAATTGTTATAATTCATTTGTGTTGAGTTCTAGATTGGTGGGGAATACCAAAATCACAAGCGAAATAACTCTGATTGTGCGGGTAGTTAATTCGGTGCTTATGATTGCTATTCAACGAAAGGTTTCTACTTAATGAATGCTTCCCGTCGCTTATTTGCTGGTTTAGTCGCCAGTTGCCTTGCCCTATTGGCACTGGTCGGACCAAGTTTTACTGCCGCGTCAGCAAAAACCACAAGTGTGCGCACTAAAGCGCCGGTTTACAAGGTGTTGTGGCGTGAAGAATTCAATGGCAAAACACGACAGTGGCCAAATGAGAGCAACTGGGGTTATGACCTTGGCAACAATGGCGGTTGGGGCAATAACGAGAACGAGTACTACACCATGTCGAATGCCAAGACCGA